>NZ_JCAYNV010000004.1:0-332488 GCF_059758055.1 Shewanella sp. MF05956
TCTAAAGGGCCGTAGGAGACTACTACGTTGATAGGCAAGGTGTGTAAGCGTTGTGAGGCGTTGAGCTAACTTGTACTAATGACCCGTGAGGCTTAACCATACAACCCAGATGGGTTTTACTGATACGACTTAGTATTAGAATGGGGCACTTAAGCGGTGTGAAGAGACTCAAACAAGCTAAACTCTAGATAAGAGCATAAGCAATCAGCTTTCCGAATTATTATTTAATGCCTGATGAAGAATTAGTGCGTTAGATAAACAAAATTTGTCTGGAAACCATAGAGCTGTGGCACCACCTGATCCCATTCCGAACTCAGAAGTGAAACACAGTATCGCCGATGGTAGTGTGGGGTCTCCCCATGCGAGAGTAGGTCATTTCCAGGCGCCTAATTTACTCGAAAGAGTAGTGATAAGCCCGTTGCTAACGCAACGGGCTTTTTTACGCCTGCAGTTTAGTCAATAAGGTCGTAGAAAGAAGCATGATTGCTGTGTGGTCGATATGCCGATGCCCGAATAGGTCATTACCTGGCGCCCAATTTCCCTGAAAATAGGGTGATAATCTATTGTGGCTTAATGAATCTGTACACCGATATGAGGTAAACTCCTCCTTAATATAATACGGTGTATAAAGTAATGAAATCTCAACCCACTTACTCAACAGAATTTAAAATAGATGCTGCTAATCTCGTGATTAAGCAAGGCTACTCAATAAAAGAAGCTTGTGAGGCCACAGGTGTTGGTCCGACAGCAATAAGGCGTTGGGTGACTCAACTCAGGCAAGAATTTGAAGGTATTACACCATCAGGAAATGCCATCACCCCAGAACAACAGCGCATTCAAGAGCTCGAAGCCAAAATCAAGAAGATTGAATGGGAGAAAGACATCTTAAAAAAGGCTACCGCTCTCTTAATGCAAGACAGCATCAAACGATAGCATTAATTGAATCGTTATCAAGAGAGCAGAACATCGTTAAACAGCTTTGCTGTTTATTTGAAGTGCCCCGTAGTAGCTATCACTATCACCTTAAACATCGTGGTTTAGTGAGCCCCGAACGTGCAAGATTACGCCAACAGGCCATCTCAATACACAGTGATAGCCGAGGTGCAGCAGGCGCGAGAACAATAGCAGGCCAGCTAAATTAGTCAGGTGAAAATGTGGGTCGCTATCAAGCGGCGAATCTAATGGAGAGCTTCTGCCTATCAATAGTGAACCCGAGAAACATTATTGTGGTTTAATAAAATCAGTAACCGATAAGAGATAAATGCCCCTTAATATGGTGCATCAAGTCATGATATATTAGGCAGCGTACTCAAAAGTTTTTTAGGTTTATATCAGATATTTAACAAGGTTATTTATCTATGAAGCTCGTGATGCTAAGGTTTCGTCTCAACAGTATTAAGACGCTGAGTGATTCCCCAAAGTATTGGTATTATTGTTAGTTATATTTCAATATCACTTTTTTCTGCTTCAATAAACACGTTATTTTGCCTGAAAAAACTGCAATTGAGCTGATATATTGAAAAAATGCTTTACCTTTGGGGGCTGTTTTAGCATAATGCACTCGTCAACAGGGGTGTAGTTCCAATTGGTAGAACAGCGGTCTCCAAAACCGATGGTTGCGAGTTCGAGTCTTGCCACCCCTGCCAAATTTAGAAGGCCTAGCAGAAATGCTAGGCCTTTGTCTTTTCTGTAGTTTACTTCAAATTTCCTTTCTTTAAACTGATAAATTCAAGTGATGCAATATTGTTCATCTTTTCGTTGTCAGTAATTTGTTAGTCAAGGCTGCATCAAACATTTATGTACTGTGCAGGATAATACTAAACAAGCACTGTTTGCAGTTTAGTTAATGTTGATACTATCGACATTCGATCTTAGAAATAATCAAACATGTCGATTAAATCATCTTTCATAAACATGTTTTCTCTGTATGTCGATTGTATCAATATGAACACACAGAAATATCTTTATATCGAAAGTGTAGTTTTTAAGCATGGAATGGCGGCTGGCAAATAAACAAATATCAACCTCTAAATCTCTGCATAGTAAACGAGTAAATATAGCCTAAACAAAGAAGCCTACAAGGTCTGCCTATGACCATCTTTTTTAGTGGCTATTAAATTCAGAATTTAATCGGTCGCAATTTACCTATAACGTAATGTGTTGATCCCCTTGCTGATTAGACTTAACCATAACTTTATTTTGCCGCTATTTTAGTGAGTTTACTCTCTATATCTACCCCATTGCTCTTAAACATAGGAGCTTACAGTGGCCCTTGATAACCCTTTACAATACTAGGGTACATTGAGGACTGTTGAATAACTAAATTTAGTAACTGATCACATTAATAGACTGATTTTTGGCTTACTTTTGGTGAGATTATAAAATCGATAATGAGATTTTTTCTTAATCATAGGAGCGGTAAGATGGAAATCAAAATACTTGGTACGGGTTGCACTAAGTGTCAAAAACTCAACGATGTAGCAACTGAAGCTGCAAAGTCATTAAATGTTGATTTTAACGTGTCAAAAGTCACTGATATCGCGCAAATAATGGATTATGGCGTGATGTCTACTCCGGCCCTTGTGGTCGATGACAAGGTTCTATTAAGTGGTCGACTCGCTACCGTTGATGAAATAACTACTTTATTACAAGCGCATGTTTAGCTTTAATCATTTGAGTTTCCTTTATCTAAGTCGTTAAACATATTTGTCATTGGCACTATATATTCGATTTAGTGCCTCTGTAACAATTAGGCAGGTAAACGAACTGTGATTGTGGCAAACAATACAGGTAGTGACATAACTATGCCGACCTTTAAATAATAGCTCCAGATTATGTTTAATTTTTTGTGGCAAAATATGCTGCCATCACAAGGCGGCTAAGCTTCCAATTGGTTTGATTTCTCGGGCAAATCGCTGCCTATAATGTTCGCGTAAATCATCGCTTCTTTAATCACTCAAGCTGCTTTACTGCCATTAATTGATAAAGTGCCAACTGATACCATAGGCATGTTATTCATGCTTGACGATAACAATGCGACTCAAAATCCTGCAGCCATAGTAGCAACCCCAATTCCCTGTTCTGCGTATATACTCGACAAGTAATTAGTTAAATCTGCATTATACAGATCGTAAACCACTAAATAAATTCCAAGCAAAAAAGCTATTATTTGTCATGCTGCTCCCCGTATTACTTTTTAGTATCAATAATGTTTCAAAAATACGATCTATGACATATGAAATTTCATATGTAAGGAATATAGTATTTTTACCTAATTTCTTCAATGTATAAGCGTATTGATTACATCTTGCTTACGCTTTTAAGGCGGTCCAATGATGTTGCAAATTTTTTCTGATTTAGCAACGTGGCTCACTTATGGGATATTGAACTTAGATCCCTATACTAAGCTTGCTGACGCGATTCATTTCTTTATTGAAGATACCACTAAGATTTTTGCACTACTTGTGCTGATGATTTACGTCATCGCTCTGGTTCGAGCCTCCCTGAATGTTGAACGAGTGAGGGATTACTTAGCCGGTAAAAATCGATTTGTTGGTTATTTTATGGGATCTGTTTTTGGTGCAGTCACCCCATTTTGCTCATGTTCGAGTATTCCGGTCTTTCTCGGCTTTACCTCTGCGGGGATCCCCGTTGGCATCACCATGGCATTTCTTATTACCTCACCATTAATTAATGAAGTGGCTATTTTGCTACTCGTCAGTCTTCTCGGTTGGAAGTTTACGGTTATTTATGTGGTTGTTGGTATGTCAGTTGGCATACTGGCTGGGGCATTTTTAGATGCGATTCATGCCGAGAAATGGTTACAGTCATTTGCCGCCAAAGCGCTTGAAAAAGGTCAGGCACAAGCTAATCAGACTAATAGCGACATAATGCAATCAGCTATGACGTTTGCTCAGCGTCATCAATTTGCTAAAGATGAGACCTTAGACATATTTGGCCGAGTGTGGAAGTGGGTCATTATTGGGGTTGGACTTGGCGCAGCCTTGCACGGTTTTGTTCCTGATGGTTGGATAGAAACCCATTTAGGCAATGGTCAATGGTGGTCAGTACCTGCTGCTGTATTGATTGGTATACCTTTATACTCTAATGCCACAGGGGTTATCCCCGTTATGGAGAGCTTGATTATGAATGGCTTGCCCATTGGTACAACATTAGCTTTTTGTATGGCAACAGTTGCAGCAAGCTTTCCTGAGTTCATTTTACTTAAGCAAGTCATGCAATGGCGATTACTGATTATCGTGTTTAGTATTTTATTGATTTCATTTACCTTAATTGGATGGATATTTAATTTTATCAGTCCGATGTTGTGATCATTTTAAATATTACATGGGCTGATTGCGTGTGATGGGTCTCTTTTTACCGACGCGCTTAGCTGCTATGCTTGGCGGTGAATTAAATTCTAGCAATGAGAGCCTAATGGACCAATCAGCTTTTTTAGATGCGATGAACATTACTCGCTGGCGTAGTGCTGATAAGCCAAGTAAACCTTATCTTGTGCTGCATGATCTTGATGCCGATCTTAGCAACCTCACGCTAATGGTTGATGTATTGCAGTTATTGGGCGTAGAGATTGATCTGTGTGAGTTTGACTGTGAAATGGTCAAAGGCCCTCAAGTGGTTTGGGACATGCGTAAAGTTAAAGTTAGGCCGAGAGTGGCGTGGATTGTCAGTGCGCCGTTAAGCGACTTACCTGTAAACCCGCAAGAGAAGCGCCAACTTTGGCTGCAAATCAGCCAGCATCTTGATAAGCAACAAACAGATAAGGGTGAGCGTAATGCACAACACTGAAGCTTATATTCTTTCTGTGCTTAGTCTTGAAGATGTTACAGCAATGGCAAACATTGAAAAGCAATCTCATACTCATCCGTGGACAGAAGCAGGCCTAGCAGACTGTTTTAGCCCCTTATATCGTGCGGTTGGGGTCATGCAGCAAGGTGAACTGCTGGGGTTTGCGATTGTGCAGCAAATTATCGATGAAGCGACTTTGCTTGATATTTGTGTTGCGCCAGCTTATCAAGGCCAGGGGTTAGGATTATTACTGATTAGGCACATTTTGAGCGAAGCGAAACAAGCCCAGGCTGTTGTGATGATGCTTGAGGTACGTGAGTCAAATACTTCTGCTAAAGCTTTGTATGAGAAAGTGGGTTTTAGTGAATCTGGTAGACGCAAAAACTATTATCAAACCAGTGATGGCAATGAAGATGCTATTTTGATGGATAAAGCTTTATAAGCTTTATTTATCCTTACTCTTGTCTTTTACTTGATATTGCAGATATAAAAAACAGCGCTTGAGCGCTGTTTTTTATTGGTCAAAAAAGGTTATTTACCCAGATCTCGGGTTATTTAACTTCTTTACCCTGAGCTTGTAAGTCTGCATGGTAGCTTGAGCGAACCAAAGGTCCACAAGCTGCATGGGTAAATCCAATGCTGTCAGCCAGCGCTTTTAACTCATCAAATTCTGCAGGTGGCACGTAACGCTCAACTGGTAAGTGGAATTTAGATGGTTGTAAGTATTGGCCTAGCGTAAGCATTTCGACGTTATGCGCACGAAGATCATGTAATACTTGCGCGATTTCTTCGTTAGTTTCACCCAGACCCATCATTAAGCCCGACTTAGTCGGTACATTTGGATGACGCTCTTTAAAGCGTTTAAGTAAGTCTAACGACCACTGATAGTTAGCACCTGGACGTGCTTTACGGTAATGCGCAGGCGCTGTCTCTAAATTGTGGTTAAACACATCTGGTGGCTCAGTCGCTAAGATGTCTAACGCTGCGTCAATACGGCCGCGGAAATCAGGCACTAGAATTTCGATTTTGATTTCAGGGTTCAATAAGCGGATTTCTCGGATACAATCAGCAAAATGTTGCGCGCCGCCATCACGTAAATCATCACGGTCTACTGAGGTGATAACCACATACTTAAGCTTCATATCTCTGATAGTTTCAGCTAACTTTACTGGCTCTTGCGCATCAGGTTTTAATGGACGGCCATGGGCAACGTCACAAAATGGACAACGACGGGTACAAATAGCGCCTAAAATCATAAAGGTCGCCGTACCGTGATTAAAGCATTCAGCTAAGTTAGGGCATGATGCTTCTTCACAAACAGAATGTAATCCATTTTTACGAAGTGCTGCTTTTATATCAAGAATACGTTGATTCGACGCCGGTAACTTTACACGTAACCAATCCGGTTTACGTAACATCGTTTCGCGCTCAGATGGCACGACTTTGACAGGAATTCGCGCGACTTTTTCAGCATCACGCAATTTAACACCTGGTTGTAATCTTTCAGGCCTATTCATTATTCTGCTAATCCTTGATGATGTACAAGTTGTTGATAGCCCATAATTTGGCTAAAGGTTTGGATTAATTTATCACCGGCAATTAGCACGGTTTGCGGTCCACCTAAGGCTTTACATTGCACCATTTCTAAACCGGCATAACCACACGGATTAATACGTTGAAACGGCGCTAAATCCATGTCGACATTGAGTGCTAAACCATGGAATGAACAACCTTTACGAATACGCAGCCCTAAAGAAGCGACTTTTCTTTCGTTTACATACACGCCAGGTGCATCGGCTTTAGCATAAGCTTCGATATTGTATTGGCCCAGCATATTAACAATACTTTGCTCAATATTGTTAACCAATTGGCGCACGCCTATTTTATTACGTTTGATATCAATAAGTGGATATACCACTAACTGGCCTGGACCGTGATAGGTGACTTGGCCGCCACGATCTACCTGAATAACGGGGATGTCGCCTGGGTTAAGGATATGCTCGCTTTTACCTGCTTGGCCTTGGGTGAATACTGGCGAGTGCTCAACAATCCATAATTCATCCTGGCTGTTTGAGTCTCGAGTGTCAGTATATTCCTGCATAGCATGCCAAATCGACTCGTAGTCTTGCATGCCTAAATGGCGAACGTGCAGTGTATTTGCTTGCAAGGGCAACGTCTCCCCTAGGTAAATGGTGTGATTAATTCCTGAGTATTATACTCAAGTTTTACGCAAATGCTGACTCTATTTGAGTTACAGTACGCGTTTTACACCGTCAATGGCGGCAAGATCGATATACGCTTTTTCGATGTGTTCTTTACTGGTGACGGTAATACGGATTGTGACCGAATAGTAACTGCCTTTGCTTGATGCTTTTACTGTTGGTACATAATCACCAGGTGCAAGTTGTTGTGCGACTGCGACAACGCGGTCAGCAAGTGTGTCATCGGCATCACCAATCACTTTGAATGGACATGAATTAGGAAATTCCATTACTTGGTCAAAAGTTGTATCTAACATTGGCTACTCAATTGGGTTGGCTATGACTTAAATATGGTGGCGATTATACCCGATTCAAGTCTTATCGACCTGAAAAAATTAAAGTCGCAAAAATGCGACTTTAATTTGTTGATTCAACGGTGGTTTACAAAACCGACTTATTCGAACCAGCCAGCAAACATTTGCTTAAAATAATCCATTAGCTTACTAAACCAGCTGCCTTCTTCAACAGCGTTTAATGTCACTAGCGGGTATTGAGCAATATCCTGACCATCAAGTTGGAAATATACTCGGCCTACAGTTTCACCTTTAGCGAGTGGCGCCGTTAACTCTTTGGTTAATTCAAAGTTAGCTTGTAAATCTTTCGCTTTACCACGGTTGATGGTGATTGGCGTGTCAGTCATTACACCCAAATCAACGGTTGCTCTGTCACCATACCAAATATTTTGGGTAACAAAAGTGTCACCAGCTTTGTAAGGGGTAATCGTTTCAAAAAAACGGAAACCGTAGTTAAGCAGTTTTTTACTTTCCGCTTTACGTGCAGACTCGCTTGCTGTGCCCATTACGACCGTAATTAAACGCATACCTTCGCTAGTACCAGATGATACGAGGTTATAACCTGCGCCAGAGGTGTGTCCGGTTTTAATTCCGTCAACATTTAAGCTTTTATCCCACAATAAGCCGTTACGGTTGTACTGTTTAATACCGTTGTAAGTAAACGATTTTTCAGAATATACACGGTATTCTTCTGGTACATCACGAATAAGTGCTGCGCCTAATAACGCCATGTCGTAAGCGGTAGTTTTATGATTGTCTGAATCTAAACCGTGTGAGTTTTCAAAATAACTGTCTTTCATGCCCAATTGCTTGGCCCATGAGTTCATTAAGTCAACAAATGCACCTTCGGTACCTGCGATGTGTTCAGCCATCGCCACACACGCATCGTTGCCAGATTGAATAATAATACCGCGGTTTAAGTCGTGTACTTTGACCGTCTTACCCACTTCAATAAACATCTTAGATGAGTCTGGGAAGTTTTTTGACCAGGCATTTTTGGTGATGATAACATCGTCATCTAATGAAATATTACCTTCACGAACTTCATGACCAATCACATAACTTGTCATCATTTTGGTCAAGCTAGCTGGGTTTAAGCTTTCGTAAGCATTTTCTTCTGCGATAACTCGGCCAGAATTATAATCCATTAACACATAAGCTTTAGCCGCAACACTTGGCGCATCTGGGGTTACCATCGGAGCGCGATTCGGTGTTGGACGTGGATCTGGTTGCGGGGTAGCAGCAAGAGAAGAAAAAGACACTACTGATGCAAAAAGCATTGAAGTGAGTTGAGCGGTCTTAAAAGTCATCATGAATTAGGCACGTCTCTGGTTAGTCGAAGAAAAGACAAAAAATCAATTTTAATAATTGTTAATGATTATACATGAGTAGACAACCATTTCGCATTAAGGTTCTTTCATTCTCGGTGAATCATCACCTTGTTAAGGCACAATAAAGCTTTGCGGATAACCTTCAGCTTGCAATTTATCGAGCAACTTATTGGTTAAATGAATTTGCTTAACTGGCCCAAGTTGTAATCGGTGAATACCATTCGATGAGCTTACTCGTGAGGACACTGAATATTTATTTTCAAGTTGTCTTGCAAGCATGTTCACGCGTAATTTGTCTTTTGAGGCGGCGACTTGAATAAAATGGTTGTCGTTATCTTTTAAATCACTGATGACTCGTTGCTCAGGCGATGGCACATAAACGGTTTCGATTGCTACTCGCGCAGTCCCTTTTGCCAGCATGCCTAGGTGGTAAGCACCAGCGTATGATAAGTCGATAACACGGCCGTCATGAAACGGGCCTCTATCGTTCACTCGAACAATAATTTGCTTATTGTTGTCTAAATTAGTGACTTTAACATAGCTCGGTAATGGTAAGTTTTTGTGTGCGGCAGACATGGTGTACATGTCATATGTTTCACCATTTGACGTTAAATGGCCATGAAACTTTGAACCATACCAAGAGGCATGGCCTTGCTCTTTAAAGCCTTTACCCGAATCGAGTACCTTATAACTTTTGCCTAACACGGTGTAATCGCGATTACCTTGGCGGCTGTATGGTTCATATTTAGGTTGGGCATTTTTAACCAGGCTCACATCTGGCGCATCATCAGGGTAGCGATCGTCAGCCATTTGGTAACGACTTTTACTGCCTGCTTTTTTAGTTGGACTGCTGCTGTCATTGGACGAACAACCAAAAAGCAAGACGCTACAACACGCAGCGAACAAAATATGGCGAAAAGATATTTGCATGTTGATTTACCTAGCGTTGATAGTGAGCATTAAGCTGCTGGCTAAATTGATAAACCGCCATGGCATAAAGTGGGCTTCTGTTATATCGGGTAATGACATAAAAGTTTTTAAGTCCTAGCCAATATTCCGCATTGTCTGGCTGATCTAACTTTACTAATAATGCTTTTTGCGATGCATCAATATCTTGATTATTCGCTAAGCTTAGACTTGGGCTGAGAATGTCAGACACCTTATAGTGGAGCTTTTCTTTGGTCCAAACTTTAGCTTTAGGTGCTTGGTTTGAAGTGTGGTTGAGCAACAACGCTACCGGTTGACCTTTTTGCCAGCCATGTTGATGGAAGTAATTTGCCACACTGCCAATTGCATCGGCTTTGCTGGTTAATAAATCTCTTCTGCCATCACCATCAAAATCGACAGCGTAATGACGATAGCTTGAAGGGATAAACTGACCGTAACCCATCGCTCCAGCATAAGAGCCTTTTAAGGTGCTGTTATCGAGCTTTTCTTCTTTAATGAGCGCCATTAAGTTAGCGTATTCACTACGGAAAAATGTTGCGCGAGGTGGGTAATAAAAGCCTAAAGTGTATAACGCATCTTGTACACGGTGGTTGCCCATGTATCCGCCGTAAAAGGTTTCAATCCCAATAATGGCAACAATAATTTGTGGGTCTACGTTAAATTTCTCGGCAGCTTTACTGATCACCGCATGGTTTTCTTTCCAAAATGCTAAGCCTTTTTCTAAACGCTTATCGGTAAGAAAAATAGGGTAATACTGATGCCAAGGTTTGGCTTCCCAAGGTTTTGTCATGGCGTCGATGATGCTTTGGTCAAATGTTGACGTCGCTAAAAACTGTTCAACATCTGCCTGACTGGCACCTTTACTGACTTGTTCTTTTACAAACGCGTTTTTGAGTGTTTGTGGATCACTATCTGTTGCTGCATTAACATGTAAAAAAACACTGCAAAGCAATGTTAGGCTGGCGATTTGTACTGTGATTTTAGCCATCTTTACTGTAGTTCCTATCTGTCGACAAATCGTCTATGTGTTTGAATGCTCATTAAAATACCAAACCCAGTCATTAAGGTTAGCATGGAGGTTCCGCCATAACTAATCAGTGGGAGTGGTACGCCAACTACGGGCAGAATACCCGATACCATACCAATATTAACAAAAACGTATACAAAAAATGTCAAAGTGATGCTGCCCGCTAAAAGCCGTGCAAAGCTAGTTTGCGCTTGCGAGGCAATAATGAGCCCTCGACCAATCACAAATAAATACATTGAAAGTAAAAGTAAGCTACCAATTAAGCCAAACTCTTCACCTATCACTGCAAAGATAAAGTCGGTGTGGCGCTCTGGTAAAAACTCTAATTGTGACTGAGTTCCATTAAGCCAACCTTTACCCCAAAGACCGCCAGAGCCAATCCCAATTTTTGATTGAATAATATGATAACCCGCGCCGAGCGGATCTTGCTCTGGATTAAACAAGGTTAATACCCGAGTACGTTGGTAGTCGTGCATTAAGAAAAACCACAGCACTGGCAAAAACAATAACACTGCAGTCACAGCGCCACCGACAATGAGCCAACTCATTCCTGACATAAACAACACAAATACACCCGATGCAGCGACCAGAATAGAGGTGCCTAAGTCGGGCTGTTTAGCAATAAGTAAGGTGGGAATTAGTAATATCACCACGCCGCCAGCAAGGTAGCGCTTTTTAGGCGGTAATGGGAATTTACTGATGTACCAGGCCATCGTGATTGGGAAGGCTAATTTGATCAGCTCTGATGGCTGAAACTCCATAAACCCTAGGTTTAACCATCGTTGTGCTCCTTTATTAATGGTGCCAAATAACTCGACTCCCACTAATAGCACTACCCCCGCCAAATAAATCGGTAACGCCCAGCGTCTTAATATTTCAGGGTTAATTTGCGCAAAACAAAACATAACTCCAAGCGATAAGGTCATACGCACTAATTGGCGTTCCATCATTGCTGGGTCTTCGCCACTGGCTGAATAAATCACAAATAAACCGAATAGCATGAGCACTAAAATGCCACTGAGTAGCGGCACATCTATGTGTATCTTTTGCCAAAATGACTGTTGGTGTGGATGATTATTCAAGGTTTGATGGCCCATTCGTCACGTAAAATATACTCATCGAGTAATGCTCTTGCTAATGGGCCAGCGTTTGCGCCACCCCAGCCAGCATTTTCTAATACCACGGCTAATACAATGCGTGGGTTTTCGTAGGGAGCATAAGCAATAATCAATGCGTTATCGCGAAGGTGTTCTGCGATGGTATCGGCATTGTATTTTTGGTCTTTGGCAACACTGAATACCTGAGCGGTACCGGTTTTCATTGCTGCGGTGTAAGTGGCATCAGTAAAACGCGATTTGTCTGCGGTTTGACGCATTGCTTCATTGATGATGTCCCAATTGCGCTCATTTTTAAGTTTAATTGGTGCTTGCTCATCAATGGGGGTGTCAATTTTTACCGTATTGTTTTTAAAAGATTTTAACAAGTGTGGCGTAAAACGCTTACCTTTATTAGCCATGATCGCTGCCGCGTTAGCTAATTGCAGTGGTGTTGATGTCCAATAACCTTGACCAATACCGACAGAAATCGTGTCGCCATTATACCAAGGCTGGTTATAACGCATGCGTTTCCAATCCCTTGACGGCATAACGCCGTCAGACTCTTCAAATATATCAATGCCGGTACTTTTACCAAAGCCAAACGGCTCCATAAAGGTGGCCATTTTATCAATACCGACTTTATAGACTAAGTCGTAGAAGAAAATATCACATGAATCGACAATAGCATGGTACACATCGACCCAACCATGCCCCCATTTTTTCCAGTCGCGCCATTTACGCTCAACACCAGGCATTTGCCAGTAACCTGGATCCCATACTCTTGTGCGTTCGTTAATAATTTTTTCTTCTAACCCGAGCAAAGCCACATGCGGTTTAATGGTTGATGCAGGGGAATATTGTCCTTGGGTAGAGCGGTTTATCAATGGGCGCGATTTATCATTCAATAAGTCGGCATACGCTTTACTGCTAATGCCATGCACAAATGGATTTGGGTCGTATGATGGGCTTGAAATCATCGCCAGTACGCCGCCATCGCGAGGATCTATTGCCACAACAGAACCACGGCGTCCGGCGAGTAATTCCATGGCCTTTTGCTGTAGTTTTAAGTCTAAGGTTAAGTAAATATCTTGCCCAGGAAGTGGCGGGGTGACTTTTAAAGTGCGGATCACTCGGCCACGGTTATTGACCTCTTCTTCAAGGTGGCCTGGAATGCCATGGAGTAAACCCTCATAGTATTTTTCAATGCCTTGCTTACCAATATCTTTGGTGGCCGCGTAGTTTTTCCATTGCTGGCTTTTTTCAAGTTGCGCTTTATCGCGGGTGTTAATTTTACCTACGTATCCAAGGACATGAGTCATGAGTTCGTTGTAAGGATAGTGACGCTTTAAGCCTGCTTCAACGTAAATGCCAGGAAACTTATATTGGTTAACGCTGAAGGTTGCTACTTGCTCTTCAGTTAGTTTGTTTTTAATGGTTAACGGCTTGAATCGTCTATGAAACTTCAGTGTTTCGGTGATGTTTTCGCGTTCATCTGGTGTGAGTTCAATGAGTTTGTTGAGCTCATCTAACGTTACATTAATGTTTGATACTTTTTCAGGGATTAGTTCAAGCGAATAATACGGTTGGTTTTCAGCTAACAGCACACCATGACGGTCGTAAATGAGTCCGCGACTGGGAGCGGTAGGTACTACACGGATGCGGTTGTCGTTTGAACGCGTTTCGTAGTCTTTATAAGACACAACTTGTAGATGATAAAGATTGGACAAAAGCACACAAAGTAGTGCAAAAACGCAGAGGAATGTAAAGAATGCACGACGTTTAAACAACGCAGCTTCTGCGGCGTGATCATGCATGGTAATGCGCTTTTTTGGCGACACTTATGCTTTCCCCGTCGTTATTAAATGGAAGGTTAAATAAAAAAGATCACTTTAGCAGCTGATGAATATGAAAAAAAGAGTTGCATGATAATCATTATCGATAAGGCTAATTAACGGTACAACTAAGCTTATTCTCTGTGATACGGATGGTTGTTGTTTATGCTCCATGCGCGGTAAAGGCTTTCAGCAACAATAACCCTGACCAAAGGATGCGGTAGGGTTAAGGCCGATAAACACCAGCTTTGGTTGGCCGCCTCTTTACAAGCAGGTGAGAGTCCTTCTGGGCCACCAATCAGTAAGCTGACATCTCTGCCATCTAATTGCCACTTTGTCATTTGCTCAGCGAGTTCGGGGGTTACCCAATTTTTGCCAGGTAAATCTAAGCTAACAATATGGTTACCTTTGGCTACCGCCGCTAGCATTAATTCGCCTTCTTTATGTAAAATTCGGGCGATATCTGCATTTTTTCCGCGTTTACCCGCAGGGATTTCGATAAGTTCCAAAGCCATATCTCTTGGAAAACGGCGTTGATATTCTTCGAAACCTCGGGTAACCCAGTCAGGCATTTTGGTGCCAACGGCAATAAGCTGTAACTTCATTAGACGCTGTGTTCAGACCACAGTTTTTCAAGCTCGTAATAAGCACGAGTTTGTTCTTGCATAACATGCAAAATAACTGAACCTAAATCAACCAGTACCCATTCGCTGCTGTCACGACCTTCAACGCCAAGAGGCTGTTCGCCAGCGTCTTTAGCTGACACGACAACATGCTCTGCGATAGAACGAACGTGAGTTTTTGATGTACCAGTACAGATAATCATTGTGTCTGTAATGGTTGACTGTTTAGACACGTCTAAAACAGTAATGTTTTTTGCTTTTAAATCATCGATTTTATCGATAACGAAATCTTTTAGCTCGGTGCCTTGCACGCGATGTACCTCATTAGTAAAAATTAACGGAGTATTATACTCAAATTCACTGTGAATGCGCAATTAAGCTTATTTAATCCACGGTAAATTAATCTTTTGAGTTATCGATAAAGCTGGTGCTGTTCAATATAGTCGCGTGTCGATGGATGTAATACGGATTGGGTATCGGCGTTTTGCTGTAATCGCTGGCGGATTTCTGTAGAGGAAATATCAATAAGCTGACTGTTTACACTGAATATTTTACCGTGTTTAGTCTGGTTTGATTGATTTGCATCATGGATAGTAGCTTGTCTAAATAGCAGTTCCTTGGCCATTTCGCTGTGGGCGTCCATAGTCCATCCAGGGCGCTGACATAATGCAATGTGACACAATGAAAACAGCGATTGCCATTGATGCCATAGCGGCAACTGGATAAATGAGTCCATTCCCATAATAAAAAAGAACTCATGCTGTGGGTATTGTTGGGTCAATAAGGTCAGGGTGGTGACACTATAGGAAGTGGTGTCTCGATTGATTTCGATATCGCATAATTGAAACTCAGGGTAATGCTGACACACGAGCTTGACCATCTCAAGGCGATGAAAGCTGCTGACCATAGTAGTATTTTTATGGGGTGGAATATGGTTTGGCATTAACCAGACTTGGTCTAAATTGAGTTGCTGTTTGACGTCTAAGGCTGGATTGATATGTCCTAGATGGATGGGGTCAAAAGTGCCGCCCAATATACCAATTCGCATGTATAGTCCTTTCTTTTAGGTAAAACCAGTCGGTTAACTCTAATCAGTTAACTCGATGTGAGCCAATCTATTGTGGGCGCGTGGATCAAACAAAATGCAAAAATGGCTTAAGCCAATCCAGTCTTCGATGCCTTTTTGTTTCAGGTTTAACTCAAGTTTTGAGGCAAAAGCGAGCATGTGTTCGATATGGTCAAGGTCTAACCGTGTCAGTGCGGCTTGATACAGGGGTTTACGTTTATCCCAAATTCGATATTTGCCCCACAATTGATTCAGTTGTTCGCCATTATGTTGGGCAAGTTTGAGTGTCAGCAGTAAATTAATCTCTTTAAATAATGCCCACATCAAAATAGGCATAGCAGTCCCTTCAGCTTGTAACTGTGACAGCATGTGCTGGGCCTGTTTTTGATGGTTTGCCAATATGGCATCACACAATTGAAACACGCTAAAACGAGATTGGTCTTCAAAATATTCGCTGAGTTGCTCTGGCGTAATATTTTGTTTCGGGCTAAGCAGTTGCAGCAATTGCATGGCTTGTTCAGCTGCGAGTAAATTACCCTCAAATAACGTAAACAACATGGCTTTGGCATCATGATGCACTGTGAGCTCGTAATGGGTAATTCGTACGTCTAACCAACGCTCAAATTGTTTACCCTCAGGTGTGGTACAGGGTAAATAGATACCTTTAGCGTCGAGCGATTTAAACCATTTGCTGTTGGTTTGTTCTGCACTGGCCTTAGGGCCTTGCACAATTAATAACATATCTTGATTAGGATGTTGTAACAGGGTTTGAAATGCCGCAGCTCCGTCGGTGCCGGGTTTACCTTGTGGCAGGGTTAATTCTATTATTCGCCTGCTAGCAAATAAACTCATGGCTTGCCATTCTTGGGTTAAATCTCCCCAATTGAAACCGGTCTCCTGGCTGAGCTGAACACGCTCTTCAAAACCTTGTTTTTTAGCTGCAGCTAAAATTTGCTGCTTACTATTTTCAATCAACCAAGGATCATCGCCAAACAATAAAAAACAATCAGGTAAGTTTTTTAAATGTTGTTTTAGTTGATCGGGGTACACCCGCATTATTGCGCTCCAATTGATGCCAGGGTTTGAATAATGTAGTCGGCTGCTTGTACTCGCATTTCTTTTAACAACAATTCCATTTCGCGACTTTTGGCCAATGCGGTACGTGGATCGTCTTGATAATCACGACGGATTTCGGTGTCAAACTCTTGTGGTTCTTCTCCCGGTAGTGTAACCGAGTAATGGACGACATAAATAAGTTCGTATTCTGCCACGTTACCGGTTGGATACAGTGACAAGGTGGCACGTTCTAATGTGTCAGTAATTAATCGCAAGGTCGGCGTTTTTTCTGCTGCATCAACAAGGCTAATACGGTTGATGCGTAATCGGTCGCGCACCAAGCGGGTTAATTCGCTGTACTCATCGCTACTACTTAAATGTAACTCGGCTAATTCTGCTGGAATAGAGTAACTGCGTTGCAGTTTAAAGCCACAACCGGCACTCGTCAGTAGTACCATTGTCATTATGGCTAAACAGATATTTTTGGCTAGCATAGTGAGGGGAGGCATCCTTGTATATTGACATGGTTAACATAAATAACTTACCGCTATAAGGTAAGTTATTTTACTGCTAATAATATTACAACCTGTGAGAGTTGCTCACTCTCACAGGGTATTGCTGTAGTGGTTAAGGATTAATTAGCCACAATGCTTAACAGTTTGCCTGGCACGTAAATCACTTTACGTATGCTTAAGCCTTCAGTGTGTTTTTGTACATGTTCGTCACTCATACCTAATGCTTCAACATCTTCTTTAGATGCGTCTGCCGCTACGGTTATTTTTGCACGTACCTTACCGTTAACTTGAACCACAATCAGTTTACTGTCTTCAACTAATGCAGACTCGTCAACTTCTGGCCAGCGGCTGTCTTCGATGTTGCTTTGGTTCCCGAGTTCTTTCCACACGGTAAAGGCAATGTGCGGCACGATTGGGTAAAGTAAGCGTGTCACTGCAGAAAGCGCTTCAGCAAGTAAGGCACGATCTTGTGCGCTTTCTTGTGGTGCTTTTAGCAAATGATTCATCAATTCCATTACTGAGGCAACGGCGGTGTTAAACATTTGACGACGCGCAATGTCATCGCTGACTTTCGCTATCGTTTTGTGTAGTTCACGACGAAGGGCTTTTTGATCAGCATTTAACTTGCTGGTATCAAGTGCTTCTGTTGGGCCAGCAGCAACATGGTCGCTTGCCAATTTCCAGAAACGCTTAATGAAGCGGTGTGCTCCTTCAACGCCAGACTCTTGCCACTCAAGTGTTAGCTCTGGAGGCGATGCAAACATCATGAATAAACGGACGGTGTCAGCACCGTACTTTTCGACCATCACTTGCGGGTCGATACCGTTATTTTTTGACTTTGACATCTTGCTCATGCCGGTGTAAACCAGCTCATTGCCTTGACTGTCTACGGCTTTAAGAATACGGCCTTTATCGTCTTTTTCTTCTACGGTCACTTCTAAAGGTGACACCCAAACTCGGGCACCTTTTTCGTTGGTATAGTAATAGGCGTCTGCCAGTACCATGCCTTGAGTTAATAACTGTTTAGCCGGTTCATTGCTGTTCACTAACCCTGCGTCACGTAATAACTTGTGGAAGAAGCGGAAATACAACAAATGCATACAGGCGTGTTCGATACCGCCAATATACTGATCTACAGGTAACCAGTAGTTCGCTTTAGCTGGGTCTAACATTTCATCTGCATGAGGGCTACAGTAACGCGCGTAGTACCAAGATGATTCCATAAAGGTATCAAAGGTATCTGTTTCACGGGTTGCTGGCTGACCGTTGACTGTGGTTTCGGCCCAAGCCTTGTCGGCTTTAATTGGACTTTGAATGCCATCCATTACCACATTTTCTGGCAGAATGACGGGTAATTGGTCTTCAGGTGTAGGTACCACAGTGCCATCAGCAAGGGTAACCATTGGAATTGGTGCGCCCCAATAACGCTGGCGAGAAACACCCCAGTCGCGTAAACGGTAGTTTACTTGACGTTTACCTTTGCCTTCTGCGGTTAATCTAGCATCAATGGCTTCAAAAGCCGCTTGAAAATCTAAGCCGTCTAACTCTGGGAATGCATCGCCTGAATTAAACACCACACCTTTTTCGGTGAACGCTTCTTTGCTAACGTCTACGTCGCCATCTACTGGCTTAATGACCGCTTCAATAGCTAAGTTGTATTTAGTCGCAAATTCATAATCGCGTTGATCATGAGCAGGCACTGACATTACCGCACCCGTGCCGTAATTCATTAATACAAAGTTAGCGACCCAAATTGGCACAAGTTTACCCGAAATAGGGTGAACAGCTTGCAAGCCAGTTGCAACGCCTTTTTTCTCCATTGAGGCCATCGCAGCTTCAGTGGTGTCAGCGTTTTTACATTCTTCTAAAAACTCAGCTAATTGCGGATTGTTTTCAGCAGCTTGTATGGCAAGTGGATGACCTGCTGCAATGGCAACATAAGTCACGCCCATTAATGTATCTGGACGGGTGGTATAGATATCAAAGCTGTCGTCACGGTCAGCAACGGCAAAGGTCATTTCGATACCTTCACTGCGGCCAATCCAGTTACGTTGCATCGCTTTAACCTGTTCAGGCCAGCCATCTAACGTATCGATGTCGTTTAGCAATTCTTCAGCGTAGTCAGTGATTTTAATAAACCACTGTGGAATTTCTTTTTGTACCACTTCTGTGTCACAACGCCAGCAACAGCCGTCTTGTACTTGCTCATTCGCCAGTACCGTTTCGTCGTTTGGACACCAGTTTACAGATGATGTTTTTTTGTAAACTAAGCCTTTTGCATACAACTGAGTGAAAAACCACTGTTCCCAACGATAATACTCAGGTGTACAGGTGGCAATTTCACGGCTCCAATCATAACCAAAACCTAATAACTTAAGTTGGTTCTTCATGTAGTCGATGTTTTCGTAAGTCCACGGTGCTGGAGAGGTCTTGTTATTGATCGCGGCATTTTCAGCTGGCAGACCAAATGAGTCCCAACCAATCGGTTGCAAAACATTTTTACCTTGCAAACGTTGATATCGTGCTACAACATCACCTATGGTGTAGTTACGAACGTGGCCCATGTGAAGACGGCCTGAAGGATACGGAAACATAGAAAGACAATAGAATTTCTCTTTGCTTTCATCTTCAGTGACTTCAAAGGTTTTATGTTCTTGCCAGTGCTTTTGCACTAAGGCTTCAATTTCTGAGGGATTATATTGTTCTTGCATCAATCTATTTCCGGCCATGCCGCCCATTGTTTGATCTAACGCTCAACAGCGCGATTTATAACTGCATAGAATAAACCAGAAGTGATCTATTAAAAAGGTGCGTATTAAGGAGTATTACTTATGAGTGGAAAAAGTTCAGCACTATTAGCCTTATATCAATCATTATTCGAACAGGTTAAAACCAAGTTCGATCAAGATAACTCATTGACTGCTAAAAGTTTGTTTAAGTCAGTCACTCAAGGAAAAGCATATCTAAAACTAAAATCAAATGCCGATGAAGAAGAGTTAGCCTTAGTAGAAGAATTTTTAAAGCGAGACATAGCAGAGTTCTTAAGTGAGAAAAATGCCGATAATTTAAGTTTTAGCCCGATGGTGATCGGGATTGAAAATACATTATGGCAATGGCTCAGTGAAATTACAGACCGTAGCCAAGTGGAGTGGCATGAGTTATTACAAGATTTTAAGCATCACGGTGTGTACAAATCAGGGGAAATCATTAACCAAGGTAAGTTGACATGCAATAAGTGTGGTCACGAAATGCAAATCGATTTTCCTGGTGTTATCCCCGATTGCCCTAAATGTGATTATGATGAGTTTTCACGTGAACCACTGACACCATAATCATCCATTGTTAGCTTAAAACTCGACTCGGTAACGGCAATGTTGTGTGCTGCTGTTACCGATCATTTCATCATACGCCGTTTGGATTTGTATCATGGCGTAATGTATCCCTTGCTGTTTAAGCAACACTTCCGCTTGTGCAATTGAATTAAGACTCATTAATTGACCTGTTTTATCACGAGCACTTTTAAAGTTACCTTGCTCATCTTCTATTCCAAGTAAGTAATGATTTGAATCGGCATAACTGATAATGGTTGGATGAAGCGTTTGCTGAGTGATGGCTAACTTGATTTCAGACAGTTGCATAGTAACCTCCATTTGTTGTGTAAGGGTTATTACGATGTCTAGATAAATATAGTTCAATATTTAACCGATGATTAACAGGGCGGTAAAATTTAAGATAAAAAAATAGGCTACCTCAATGAGATAACCTATTTATCGTAGATGTTTATTTATGCAGATTATTTACGAAGGTTATTTACGAAGGTTATTTACGAAGATAATTTGCCACACCCATAAATAACAGTAAGCCGCATAAAATGAGCAAAGGTAATTGGCCTATTTTTCTAAACCAGGTTTCACCTTTGTAAAGCGCAACATTAGCAACCAGCACGCCTGTTTCAAATTGCGGAATCGCATCGGTAATGCGGCCATGGGGGTCAACGACAGCGGTGACGCCATTGTTAGTACCACGTAATAAAGGTTTACCCATTTCGATAGCGCGCATCTGGGCGATTTCCATGTGCTGTAATGGCCCGTTAGATGCGCCAAACCAGGCATCGTTTGAAACCGTTAATAGCATGTCTGTTTGATTGGTCACGCTTGCTCTTACTTGCTCCGGAAAGACAATTTCGTAGCAAATGGCAGGGGCAATTTGATATCCCACCGCGGTAAGGTTTTTTTGAGTGTAGTCACCCCGTTGAAACGATGACATAGGTAAATTAAAAAACGGTGCGATGGGCCGAAGTAAGTCACCAAAAGGTACAAATTCGCCAATAGGCAGTAAATGATGTTTTTTAAACTCATTTGTGCCATTACTCTGGTAATCAGCACTCGGTTGCTGCTTTTGATTGTGGTTACCCAATACAATTAGCGAGTTATAAAAATCTTGTTGCTGGTGGCTAATAATACCGGTAATGATGGCCGTGTTATTGATGTTGGCGACTTGGTTGGCATTAGCCAAAAAGTCTTCAACCATGGCTTCTGGTGCAGGAATTGCCGCCTCTGGCCAAATGACAATATCAACGCTTGATGTCTCATCAAACTGGGCGCGAGTGAGATCCATGTATTTCAACATTGTTGGCCACAGCGCATCGGGTTCCCATTTCATGCTTTGGGGAATGTTACCTTGCACTAAGGCAACTTTGACGGATTTACCGCTTGGCGCTATAGGGTTTAACTGTGGTGCAGCCCACGCGCTTAACACTAGAATGGGGATAATAATTAATACAGGCAATATACGCTTTTGCGTGAGTAACATTAATGCACCCGCGACGAGGGCAACAATAAAACTTAGCCCGAGAGCACCAATAAAGCTGGCCAGTTCGCTCAATGGCCCAAGCGTTTGGCTGTAACCTGCCCATATCCACGGAAACCCAGTTAATACCCAACCTCTTAGCCACTCAGTTAATACCCATAATGCAGGGAACAAGCCTAAATAGGTTAAATATGGGGATAACGCGTGTTTACGTGTGTTAGATAATTTATTGAGCAAATACCCACAAACAGCAGGATAAATGGCTAAATAAAGTGCCAAAATGGCCATCAATGTCATGGAGACTACAATCGGCATGCCGCCAAAGGTATCAATACTGACATGTACCCAACTGATGCCCACGACAAAACAACCAAAACCAAAACAAAGCCAGTAATACAGGCTTTGTTTCGCATTTAAAGATTGGCTTTGCCATAGTGCAAAAGTCAGTGCGAGTGGGAATGCGGCCCATATTTCGTAAGGCGCAAAAGATAATGCAGTGCTGGCGCCAGCAATAAATGCTGTCACCAGACTGACAATACTCAAAGATGAGTATATAAATTGATTTTTAAACACGATTTAGTTGTCGAATTCTTCGCTGGTATTTGGGTCGGGTAGCTTAACACGAAGTTGCACTAAACGGCGGTTATCTGCGTTGATGACTTTGAATTCGATATTGTTGATAACAATACTTTCATTACGCTCAGGTAAATGGCCGAAAGCGTGTGAGACTAAACCACCCACGGTGTCGAACTCTTCATCGCTAAAGTTAGTGCCGCACGCTTCGTTAAAATCATCAATTTCGGTTAATGCTTTAACCATAAACACGGTGTTACTGAGCTTTTTGATTTCGGTGTCTTCCACTGAATTGTGGTCAAATTCGTCTTCAATTTCGCCGACGATTTCTTCCAAAATATCTTCAATGGTGACAAGACCTGATACGCCGCCGTATTCATCAACCACTATGGCCATATGATAACGTTGCGACCGAAACTCTTTGAGTAATACATCAACACGCTTACTTTCTGGTACCACCACTGCAGGGCGGATAACTTGAGAAAGTGTGAAAGGTTCGTCAGATTGCTTAAAACCGTATTTGATTAAATCTTTGGCAAGTAAAATGCCTTCGATATGGTCTTTATCTTCGTTGACGACAGGGAAGCGAGAATGACCAGATTCCATGACTATTTGTAGAAATTCATCGACGGTCGAATCTATTTGAATGGTTACTATTTGTGACCGCGGGATCATGATGTCGCGCACACGCAGGTCGGAAACCTCTAATACACCTTTAATCATTTCGCGGGTGTCTTCGGTTATCAGGTCGCGCATTTCAGCGCCTGCAATGACGTCGACTAAGTCTTCGCGATTTTGAGGTTCGCCCTGAAATAATTGGTTGATTTTATCGAACCAGCTTCTCTTGTGGGCGTTTGTACTCGGGGGGATATCGTCACTCATAATATTTTTCTAAACAGGGGCTATCTATCAGATATGCCTCGTTTATTTATGCTTCCTTATAGGGGTCTGAAAAACCTAAGCCTTCAACAAGTTGGGTCTCTAATGACTCCATCTCATCGGCTTCCTCGTCGATAATATGGTCATAGCCCAGCAAATGCAAGCAGCCGTGTATGACCATGTGCGCCCAGTGGGCATTTAAGGGTTTATTTTGCTCGCTTGCTTCTTGCTCGACAACCGCAGCACAAATCACTAAATCACCTAAAAGTGGGAGTTCGACTTCTGGTGGCGCTTCAAATGGAAACGACAATACGTTAGTGGGTTTGTCTTTGCCGCGATAAGTCTTGTTAAGCTGTTGGCTTTCGGCAATCTCAACCACTCGAATAGTGAGTTCAACTTCATCCATGGTTTGGCCAATAGCAGTGCGAACCCAGATTTCAAACTCTGCTTGAGTTGGAATCGCTGCGTTGTCGACGGCAATTTGCAGGTCAAGATCTAACAATATGGCTTGTTGGCTCATTGCCCTAGTTCCTGTTTTTCTTGTTGTTGACGTTTTTGCTCGCGCTCACGATAAGCTTGCTCTTTTGCTGCTTTTTCGATTTGCTCTTGTTGCTCGAATGCTTCATAAGCTTCAACGATACGAGCCACCACTGGGTGACGCACAACATCCTGGGCGACAAAGAAATTAAAGCTGATTTCAGGCACTTCACTCAAGACTTCAATGGCATGACGCAAACCCGATTTTTGGCTGCGGGGTAAATCGATTTGAGTAATGTCACCGGTAATGACTGCGCGTGAATTAAAACCTATACGGGTTAAGAACATTTTCATTTGTTCTACCGTGGTATTTTGTGCTTCATCTAAAATGATAAACGCATCATTAAGTGTACGGCCACGCATGTAGGCGAGAGGTGCAACTTCAATAACGCCACGTTCAATGAGTTTTTCGACCTTTTCAAAGCCCATCATTTCAAACAGGGCATCATAAAGTGGACGTAAATATGGGTCGACTTTTTGGCTTAAGTCGCCAGGTAAAAAGCCAAGTTTTTCACCGGCTTCAACCGCAGGGCGTGTCAGTAAAATACGGCGCACTTCTTGGCGTTCATAAGCATCTACTGCGGCGGCAACGGCTAAATAGGTTTTACCCGTACCGGCAGGGCCAATACCAAAGCTGATGTCGTGGCGAGTAATGTTATGCATGTACACGCTTTGATTAGGCGTGCGCGGCTTAATGACGCCACGCTTCGTTTTAATGTGCACGCTGCTGTCATCGTTGTCTTGCGAAGCTTCAAGATTAATGGCTTCTTGAATGGCTAAATGCACGACTTCTGGCTCTAAGTCAGGTGTGCTGCCCTTAACGGTTTGAGTTTCGATATACAGTTGGCGTAATAAATTATTAGCATTTAGCGCGTTACGCGGTAACCCGACAATAGTGAAGTGATTATTTTTATGAATAATCTCAACGCCTAAGCGACGTTCAAGTTGTTTGATATTGTCGTCAAATGGGCCACATAATGAGGCTAAACGGCGGGTATCTGAAGGTTCTAGATACAAGTTCATGGTCGTGACTTTAGTGGTCAAATAATGCTCCAGTGTTTAGTCGGTAACAACAAAAAATAAAGAGACGGTGTGATGTTCACAGTTTACGAGTGTCTTTATTGAATTACCATAATATGACGAATTTTAGGCAAAATTAAAGGCGGACTAGCCGCCTTTATTATAGTGCTGAAACCTGTGGCCTGTTGATCTTTCAAGGTTGCTTTTGCAGCGAATTGTTGGCCATTACTCACATATACAACCGCGCGGCAGATACTTTGAGGTGTAGTTATTCTACATAAAAAGTCGATAACGCAGTAAAAATGGTCAACAAACGCTGCCCGAAGGGTTCGGCTAAAAACGTTTTACTCTTTGTTGAATGAATTTTGCTTAGATGACTAGGCATCAATCCATTCGCCTCGATTAAAATGTTTTTAACTCGAACAAAATTTAACCAGCAAAGACCAACAGGCCCTAATAGATTTATGGCTTGTAGTGGGTTACACCTAAAGCGTCATCTTGTTTGTGTTTAGCTAAAATATCAGACGGACGTAAACTGCGACGCAGATCCATTTCACTTTCGCCACGAATAAATTCGCCACGCAATGAGTTGGTGTACACGTCAACAATTTTCACATCAACAAAACTGCCAATGTGAGTGTGCGGCGCTTCAAAGTTCACCACACGACTGTTTTCAGTACGACCGCGAAGCTCCATTGGATTCTTTACTGAAGGCCCTTCAACTAAAATACGTTGCACAGTGCCTAGCATGTGGCGGCTGTAACGCATTGCTTGTTGGGTAATTCGGTCTTGTAAAATCGCTAAACGCTGCTTCTTTTCCTCGTCGCTGACATTATCTGGCAAATCAGCCGCAGGCGTGCCTGGGCGCGCGCTGTAGATAAAGCTAAAGCTGTGATCAAACGCGACATCTTCAATAAGCTTCATGGTGTCAGCAAAATCATCTGCTGTTTCGCCCGGGAAGCCAATAATAAAGTCTGAACTGATTTGAATGTCAGGACGTGCCTTACGTAAACGACGAATGATTGACTTGTATTCAATGGCCATGTGGCCACGCTTCATTTGCGTTAAAATACGGTCAGAACCAGACTGTACCGGTAAATGTAAGAAGCTGACTAATTCAGGCGTGTCTTCGTACACATCAATAATGTCTTGGGTAAATTCAATCGGGTGGCTAGTGGTAAAGCGTAAACGATCGATACCGTCGATTGTAGCGATTAAACGCAACAATTCTGCAAAGGTGCAGATTTCATCGTCGTGAGTCGCACCGCGATAAGCATTAACGTTTTGGCCAAGCAAATTCACTTCGCGTACGCCTTGAGCCGCTAATTGAGCTACTTCAAGAATAATGTCATCTAATGGACGACTTACTTCTTCGCCGCGAGTATAAGGCACTACGCAGAAAGAACAGTATTTGCTACAACCTTCCATAATCGATACGAACGCAGTAGGGCCGTCAGCACGAGGCTCTGGTAAACGGTCAAATTTTTCAATCTCGGGGAAACTGATATCGATAACCGCTTTTTCGCCACGTTGGATCTGTTCGATCATCTCAGGTAAGCGATGTAAGGTTTGTGGACCAAAAATAATGTCGACGCATTGAGCGCGATCTTTAATGGCTTTACCTTCTTGTGAAGCTACACAACCACCAACCCCAATAATTAAATTAGGATTTTTGTCTTTTAAAGTTTTCCAACGCCCTAGCTGATGGAAAACCTTCTCCTGTGCTTTTTCACGAATAGAGCAAGTATTAAGCAGCAATACGTCTGCTTCGCTCGCGTCTTCGGTCAAGGTATAGCCTTGATAGTCGTCTAATAAATCAGCCATCTTAGATGAGTCGTACTCATTCATCTGACAGCCCCAGGTTTTAATATGAAGTTTTTTACTCATCAGTGCTCGCCGGTAAACAACAGTAAAAATAGCGCGATATTTTACCTGTTGTAAGGCGCTCTGGCTAGCACTAGTGCAAGTTTCGCTCGTTTAGCGGTAAAGTATTTGATAACCCTAAAAACTGTAATGTTTTAAGCCGTCGGATAAAACAATCTGTTTATGTTTATTAACGTCATGTTTAAGCAGTATATATTGACGTTATAGCGACATGATTAAAAGTTGGCTTAGGGCTAAATCACGATTAACGCAGTGCACCCTTTCCGTGGTTTATGGATATAGGGCATAATCAATCGTATACAAATGGGTTTGTAGAGTTCGATGACGTAAGCTTAAACGTTATCCTGGTTGCCACTTTATCGTCGTTAGCTCGCTTTTTGCGCGATGTCGCAAGATAAGGTACTCATACGGCAAATCACTAATCGATTAGGCACAATGCCAAACAGTTACTTTTTATGGATGTAGACACGATGCAAGATATTCCTCACGCTATGGATACGCAACCTTCAACTGAATACGATGTCGTGATTGTCGGCGGTGGTATGGTGGGCGCCGCGGCAGCGATTGGACTTGGACAACTAGGGTTAAAGGTCGCCGTTATCGAAGCGCGTGAACCACAAGCTTATGATCCTGAGCAGCCATTAGATGTGCGAGTATCGGCGATTAGTGTGGCATCCGAGCTGTTACTCACGCGTTTAGGCGTGATGGAGCAGTTATTAACGATGCGTCATGCTCCCTATAACGGCTTAGAAACCTGGGAAATGGACGGCTGCTTAACCTCTTTTACCGCTGAGCAAGTTGGCCAAACGCATTTAGGCTACTTTTTTGAAAATCGATTAATTCAATTGAGTTTGTGGCAGCAAATTCGCGCTATGGATAATGTTGACTTACTTTGTCCTCATAAAGTCAGCCAAATGACGCGGCATACTGCACTGCAAAAGATTGGGATTACCCTAGACGATGGCAGCCAACTGATCACTCGATTACTTGTTGGTGCCGATGGCGCGAATTCACAAGTGCGTCAATGGTCTGGTATTGGTGTTACTGGTTGGGATTATGCTCAATCAGCGATGTTAATCAATATTCAAACCCAAACGGAACAGCAGTCTGTTACCTGGCAACAATTTACGCCCGCTGGCCCAAGGAGTTTATTGCCGCTGCCTGGCAATAATGCATCACTGGTGTGGTACGACGATGCTAATCGCATCAAACAGCTATCACAATTAAACCCGTTACAATTAGCCGAACAAATTAAACAGCACTTTCCGTCAAGGTTAGATCCCAACTTTAGCGTCGAAAATAGTGGCAGTTTTACCTTAACTCGCCGCCATGCGCAGCGATATTACCAGGATAACCTGGTCATTCTTGGCGACGCCGCCCACACCATTAATCCACTGGCAGGTCAGGGGGTTAATATTGGCTTTAAAGATGTCGACGTGCTGGTGGCGCAAGTCGCAAACGCAATAGGCAGTGGTGAAACATGGTGGGAAGCCCGAGTATTAAAGCGTTATCAACAAGCGCGTTATTACGATAATCAATTAATGATGACGGCGATGGACGCTTTTTATGCCAGCTTTAGCAATGACTTATTACCGCTTAAGTTATTGCGTAATGGCGCATTAAAACTGGCGAATATCGACTCACCCATAAAGCGTAAAGTCTTAAAGTACGCACTCGGGTTAAATTAACTCACATCGTGAGCGAAACTTGTGGTTTGTTGACAAGCCATTTGAGTGCTAAAATGCCGCGTTTTGCATCATGTGTACACCATTGGCCCCTTAAAAGGGGATTTTCGGTGCAGACGTGAGTCATTCGCAAATAAACTGACTAGGTTGTGATGAGTAACATTAAATTAATTGTTGGGTTGGCAAACCCAGGTGCTGAATACGCACAAACTCGCCATAATGCTGGCGCTTGGTACGTGCAGGAACTCGCACGTATTTGTAATGTTCCTTTAGTTGCAGAGAGTAAATATTTCGGTGTCACTGCGCGTGCTATTTTGCACGGTAGAGATGTGCGTTTATTGATCCCAACGACATTCATGAACTTAAGCGGTAAGTCTGTTGCCGCATTAGCCAACTTTTTCCGCATTTTGCCTGAAGAAATTTTAGTGGCCCATGATGAATTAGACATGGACCCCGGCGTAGCCAAATTTAAGTTAGGCGGCGGACATGGCGGACATAATGGTTTAAAAGACATTATTGCCAGTTTAGGTAACGACAAAAATTTCCATCGTTTGCGCATTGGCATTGGCCACCCAGGCGATAAAAATAAGGTTAGCGGTTACGTATTAGGCAGAGCTCCTGCTATTGATCAAGAGCGCATTAATGCGGCTATTGATGAAGCAGTGCGTTCAACCGAGATTTTATTTAACCAAGACATGGCGAAAGCTATGCACAGATTACATTCGTTTAAAGCAGAATAAGTCAAGCAAGTTTTGTTTTAACACCTCATTCGACATCATTATCCATTGGGATAATTCTACATATATAAAGGTAAGCATATGGGTTTTAAATGCGGCATTGTTGGTCTGCCAAACGTAGGTAAATCAACGCTGTTTAATGCGTTAACACAAGCGGGTATTGAAGCTGCAAACTTTCCGTTTTGTACTATTGAGCCAAACACGGGTGTGGTACCGGTACCAGATGCACGCCTTGATGCGTTAGCTGCTATTGTTAAACCTCAGCGTATTTTACCTACTTCTATGGAGTTCGTTGATATCGCAGGCCTTGTGGCCGGTGCATCGAAAGGTGAAGGATTAGGTAACAAATTTTTAGCTAACATTCGTGAAACGGATGCAATTGGTCACGTAGTACGTTGTTTTGAAGATCCAAACATTGTTCACGTAGCCAATAAAATCGACCCAGCTGGTGACATTGAAGTCATTAACACTGAATTGGCATTAGCTGACTTAGATGCATGCGAACGTGCTCTATTTCGTCAAGTCAAACGTGCTAAAGGCGGTGACGGTGATGCAAAATTTGAAGTTGCAGTACTTGAAAAAATGCGTCCAGTGTTAGACGAAGGAAAGATGTTGCGTTCGTTAGAATTAACTAAAGAAGAGTTAGCCGCTGTTGCTTACCTTAATTTCTTAACGATTAAACCAACCATGTACATTGCTAACGTTGCTGATGATGGTTTTGAAAACAACCCTCACTTAGATGTTGTTCGTGCTATTGCGGCAACAGAAAATGCTATCGTTGTACCAGTATGTGCTGCTATTGAATCAGAACTTGCCGAAATGGAAGCTGAAGACCGTGCAGAATTTATGACAGACCTGGGTTTAGAAGAATCTGGTTTAGACCGGGTTATTCGTGCCGGTTACGAATTACTGAATCTGCAAACTTACTTTACTGCAGGTGTAAAAGAAGTGCGTGCATGGACAGTGCCTGTTGGCGCATCTGCTCCACAAGCGGCTGGTGTGATCCATACTGACTTTGAACGTGGCTTTATTCGCGCTCAAGTGATGGCATATGACGACTTTATTACCTTCAAAGGCGAAGCTGGCGCAAAAGAAGCCGGTAAATTGCGTGTTGAAGGTAAGACTTACATCGTTAAAGATGGCGATGTAATGCATTTCTTATTTAACGTATAAGCGTTATTAAGATTGCCAAAAGGGGCGTAAAGCGAATATCGGGTTGTTAATTGGGTTTATTTTGTCGATTCGGCATCCAGTTTGGTGAAGTTATAGCCGAACAAGACGATTTGATGAAAATAGCGAAAAAAACCAGTTGACCTCGATAACCTGAATAAGCATAATACGCCCCGTTCCTCGCCAAGAGGAATTGCAAGAAGTAGTGGCAATATAGCTCAGTTGGTTAGAGCACAGCACTCATAATGCTGGGGTCGCAGGTTCAAATCCCGCTATTGCTACCATTACTTTGCACATCTTACTCAGGATGTAAAACAAGAGTGTTGTGCGGGAATGGTGAAATTGGTAGACACGCCAGATTTAGGTTCTGGTGCCGCAAGGTGTGAGAGTTCAAGTCTCTCTTCCCGTACCATTTATTAGAAAGGCTGGCTTAGGCGGGCATTTCAAAAAAGTTTGATTGGGATATCGCCAAGCGGTAAGGCACTGGGTTTTGATCTCAGCATTCCAAGGTTCGAATCCTTGTATCCCAGCCATTTATAAAGTAAGAAAAAGATTATTGGGATATCGCCAAGCGGTAAGGCACTGGGTTTTGATCTCAGCATTCCAAGGTTCGAATCCTTGTATCCCAGCCATCTTTGGCAATATAGCTCAGTTGGTTAGAGCACAGCACTCATAATGCTGGGGTCGCAGGTTCAAATCCCGCTATTGCTACCATTTTTACTCGGTAGAATGAGGGCTTTATCAAAGTACTTTATTATTGCCAGTAGAAATCAAAGTTTACTCTTAATAAAATTTGAGTATACTCTAAGTTAAAATTTGATGCGGGAATGGTGAAATTGGTAGACACGCCAGATTTAGGTTCTGGTGCCGCAAGGTGTGAGAGTTCAAGTCTCTCTTCCCGTACCATCAAATTTGTAACACCTCTGTTTTACAATAAATTGCTACACAATTGGGGTATCGCCAAGCGGTAAGGCACTGGGTTTTGATCTCAGCATTCCCAGGTTCGAATCCTGGTACCCCAGCCAAATTCTAAAAAGCCCGTCTTAATGACGGGCTTTTTGCTTTTTATTTTTTGATGTTTATTTTCATATACGACAATTGATAGCCTTTTCCTATTAGCGCAATTGATTCTATCCATTATCTATCTTCGCGACAGTTCTTTAGACTTGCCTTATACAGTCAATTAGCAAGTATCAGGTCAATATGAACAGCCAAGCAACAACTCCAGACATCCCTTTAAAGCAAGCGTCACAGCCCATGACAGCTTTGATTGCTGAAGGCGGTGGACAGCGTGGTATCTTTACCGCGGGGGTATTAGATGCATGGTTAGACGCTGAATTTGATCCATTCGATCTGTTTATTGGCACTTCTGCTGGCTCGCAAAATCTCACCAGTTTTTTATCAAGACAAAAGGGTTACGCTAAACGTTTAATTCGGGGGTTGTCGCGTCATAAACGTTTCTATCAACTAGGCCGGGGGCTGGTCGGTGGCCATGTGGTGGATTTAGATTGGTACTTTGATAAAACCACTCATGGAAGTTTTGCGTTAGATTTTTCGGCAGCGGCAAAAACATTGGGTCAAAGACAATTATTGATCACCGCAACCAATGCAAGAGATCGTCAAGGGTACTTTTTAAGCCCTAGTGATGATAACAACCATTGGCGTGAACTGTTAAAGGCGTCGAGCGCATTACCGTTTCTTTATAAGCAAGGTGTAAAGTTAACGCCTTGGTTAGCATCTCATGCTGCAAACCAAAGCGAAGAGGATATGCAACCAATACAAGAAGACTTCTTTTTAGATGGTGGTTTAGCCGCGCCATTACCGGTGCGAGAAGCCTATCAACGTGGCGCGCGTAAAATTGTAGTGATCCGCACGGTAAATGCTGATTTTCAAGCGCAATCGGCTTGGGTGCATAAGCTTAAATCGTGGATTTGTGTCTCTGGATATTGCCCAAAAACCATTGATTACTTAGCTCAGCATGAGCAAGCGTATCAAGATGAGTTAGCGTTTATTGCTAATCCGCCAGACGATGTTGAGATTATCCAGATTTTTGCCAATGACACCTTACAAAGTAAATTATTGGGCAGCACTGATGCTGGCTTACTTCATGATTATCATACTGGTTTGGCTGCGGGTAAACTGTTTGTGCAGCAACAAGAGGATAACGATATGATCTCTATCATGATGCAAAGCCAACAAGCTTCTATTGCATCTCAACAGGCGTTATCTGCTTAGTTGGTATGCAAGGTCGCTTAAACAAAAAACGCACTCAATTGAGTGCGTTTTGCTGTTAACTAATCGGTTAGATTAGTGGCGGAACATCGCAGAGATAGACTCTTCGTTGCTCACGCGACGGATTGCTTCAGCAAGTACAGCTGACATAGTCAACTGAGTCACTTTAGCGACTTTAAGCATTTCAGGGCTTAAAGGTACCGTATCGGTTACGATTACTTCATCGATCACTGAGTTCGCAATGTTTTCTGCAGCGTTACCCGAAAAAACTGGGTGGGTAGCATAAGCAAATACGCGGTTAGCGCCATGCTCTTTTAATGCTTCAGCTGCTTTACATAATGTGCCACCCGTGTCGATCATGTCATCAACAATGATGCAATCACGGCCTTGAACATCACCAATAATGTGCATGACCTGGGCAACGTTAGCTTGCGGGCGACGTTTATCGATAATCGCAAGATCTGAATCATCTAATAACTTAGCTACCGCACGAGCACGAACTACACCACCGATGTCAGGAGAAACCACTACTGGGTTTTCAAGCTTTTTAGCCAGCATGTCTTCAAGTAACACAGGGCTACCGAATACGTTATCAACTGGTACGTCGAAGAAACCTTGAATTTGTTCAGCGTGGAGATCGCACGTCAGTACGCGGTCAACACCAACACTAGACAAAAAGTCAGCAACTACTTTAGCGGTAATAGGTACACGGGCACTGCGTACACGACGGTCTTGACGAGCATAACCAAAGTACGGGATAACGGCAGTAATACGACCAGCAGACGCACGACGAAGTGCATCAACCATAACAATAAGCTCCATGAGGTTATCGTTGGTTGGTGCGCAAGTAGATTGAATGATAAACACATCCGCACCACGTACATTTTCGTTTATTTGAACACTGATTTCACCGTCGCTGAAACGGCCTACAACTGCATCGCCAAGTTTGCAAAATAAACGATCGGCTATCTTAGCGGCTAGATTTGGGGTAGCGTTACCAGCAAAGAGCTTGATGTCGGGCACTTTATGAACCTCAGGTGTTTGCTTAACTATTAAAGGCTAGATCAATTTTACGTGTTGTCACTCAAAACTGACCCAGAAGAAAAATATGTTGTTAGAGTTGATCAAGCCGCGTTAATAACGGTGACTTGTTCATCCCTTTTGCGACAAAACCCTGCATATCGGCCGGTAATTCGGCTAAAGCGTCAAGGGCTTGCTGCGAATGTGTAAATTCCCCGAACACGCATGCACCTGTTCCGGTCATTCTCGACGGCGCATATTCTACCAGCCAGCTTAAGGCATTGGCAACTTGAGGGTACTGCGTTGTGACCAGTTTTTGACAATCATTGGTCCATTTTTGTGTCATTAGGCTATTTAAATCTAACTTTGGGGTGTGGCGTGGTAAATCAGGATGCTGGAATATATCTTTAGTCGACACATGCACATCAGGGACTATCACTAAATACCAAGGTTCGTCTGGTTGTACCGTTACAAGCTGTTCTCCAACACCTTCTGCAAAAGCGGATAAACCAGTAATAAAAACAGGTACATCGGCACCTAAAGTGAGCCCTATTTCTGCTAACTTTGATTGCGAAACATTGGTTCCCCAAAGGGCATTTAATGCGACAAGTGTGGTGGCTGCATCAGATGAACCGCCACCTAAACCACCGCCCATCGGCAATAATTTATTTAACCAAATATGCGCACCCCCTTTATATTGAGTGTAACGCTTAAGAGATTTTGCGGCTTTAAGAATTAAGTTATCGCTGTCTGCGACAGAATCACCTAAATTAGAGTGCAATACCAGCTCGGCAGAAGCGGTAACATGGAAATCGAGGTAATCACAATGGTCAATAAACTGAAATAGCGTCTGCAACTCATGATAACCATCAGCGCGCTGACCTGTTATGTGTAAAAATAAGTTAAGTTTTGCTGGCGCAGGCCAACTCTTAGATGCAAGTGATTTAAGTGAGCTGGTTGATTTCATATATTCACTACCTTGTTGATAGATCAATTTACCGGATTAACTATTGGGCTTTGATCTGAACCGCTGTCCATTGGTTACTTTGAATCTTGATTTGCACATCGTCACGCTCAATCTTTAATAACTTAGGGACGAGTGCACCGCTTTGCTGTTGCCAACTCATAAATGTCACATGCCAATCGGATTGTGGGTCGTGGCTGATTAGCTGGTTAATGGTGCCATCAGGATGATAGCTAACAATATTATCATTGCTGCCCGTTTGCCCTGTAATCCACAGTGGTAAGCTGTCTAATGGGATTGACCAACCACTAATACCGGTTAATAAGTCTTGGGCACTGCGGTCATGATAAGTTTTTCCGTCGACGTCTAACGTCGCCATGCCTTGGTTCGTTGTCAGTGTTAATACAGTTGTACCCAATACCGTGGTAAGACGTAGATCGTTTGCGGCTGGTTGATGCAACCAATAAAGGTTGGTGCTGAATTTATCATCCGCAGTTTTAACGGCAATTTTACCTTGAAGCTCCCACGATTTTGCTTGCGAGGCCTGGCTGACGTCTATAGGGGTAAATTGCTCAGACGGCGTGATAGTACAGCCTGTTAGTAATAACAGAGTGAAAATTACAGAGGTATGAAACGCTGATACTGATAAACGCAATGGCTTGCCTAACAGTTGCTGAAGATAGGCTTATGATACTGGGCTTACGCTATGATGTAAAAATGCTTTTCCAAAATTAATGTGATTTTAATCTAACGGATAAGACAATCACCTTATATCTAAGAAATAAAAAAATTAAACATTTATTCGGTTTTGTTAAGCCAATTGTGTTTTTAGTTGGTTCAATTCAGTAGAATAGACTAATTAACGTCACCGAAAAGAACTTGATACAGTCAAATGAGCCTAGTAGCAATCGGGATAAACCATAAAACCGCCACGGTAGATTTGCGAGAAAAAGTCGCTTTCTCTCCAGACCGCATTCATGACGCCATGAAAAGCTTGGCGAGTCGCACTCGTACGGGTGAGGCTGTGATTGTGTCTACCTGTAATCGCACTGAACTGTACTGTAATAATGCCGATAAAAACGACATTATTGAATGGTTAGAAGACTATCATCAGCTTAACCATGAAGAATTGATGCCGTGCATTTATGCTTACGAAGAGCAAGTTGCTGTGAAGCATTTAATGCGCGTAGCCTCTGGATTAGATTCTTTAGTGTTAGGCGAACCACAGATTTTAGGTCAAGTGAAGCAAGCTTTTGTTAAAGCCAAAGAAGCGGGCACCACAGCCGCGACCATTGATCGCCTATTTCAAAATACCTTCTCAGTGGCCAAAAAAGTCCGTACTGATACAGAAATTGGTGCCGCAGCTGTGTCGGTAGCATTTGCTGCCGTGAGCATGGCAAAGCATATTTTCTCGTCGTTGAGTACCACCAAAGTGTTGTTAATTGGTGCCGGTGAGACCATCGAGTTGGTTGCTAAGCATCTTAAAGACAATGGCGTTGCTTCAATGGTCGTGGCAAATCGCACAATTGAGCGTGCACAAGCCATGTGCGAAGAGTTCAATGCCACAGCCATTACCTTGCAACAAATACCAGACTTTCTCGCTAAAGCCGATATCGTGATATCCTCTACCGCAAGCCCATTACCTATTTTAGGTAAAGGCATGGTCGAAAAAGCATTAAAACAGCGTCGCCATCAGCCGATGTTGTTAGTCGATATTGCAGTTCCGAGAGATATTGAAGCAGAAGTCGGTGAGTTAGACGACGCATTCCTTTATACTGTCGACGATCTGCATAGCATTATTGAACAGAACATGGCTTCACGTAAGGAAGCCGCCGAGCAAGCAGAATTAATTACTGAAGATCAATCGCACTTATTTATGGAGTGGATTAGGTCTTTAGAGTCAGTCGACAGTATTCGCGAATATCGCAGCCAGAGCTTGGCGATTAAAGATGAGTTAGTTGAGCGAGCCTTGAACAAATTGTCTCAAGGCGGTGATAGTGAGCAAGTGATAATCGAGTTAGCCAATAGGTTAACCAATCGCTTAATTCATTCCCCCACGCAATCGCTTACCTCAGCCAGTCGTCAAGGTGATTTGAATACAGTAGGCCTATTAAGAACTGCGCTTGGTTTAGATAAAAACTAAGGTTAGCGAGCTAAATGAAAGAATCCGTTATCCGCAAGCTAGAAGGCTTGCTTGAGCGTAATGAAGAAGTATTGGCATTACTAAGTGATGCAAGCGTGATTGCGGATCAAGACCGCTTCCGTGCGTTATCAAAAGAATACTCACAACTTGAAGATGTTGTGAGTAGTTTTAAGGCATTTCAACAAGCACAAAAAGATTTTGACTACGCCAAAGAAATGCTTGAAGAAGACGATGCTGACATGCGCGAAATGGCGCAAGAAGAGTACAAATCATCTAAGCAAATGCTTGAAAAGCTTGAAGATGAATTGCAAGTGTTGCTATTGCCTACCGATCCTAACGACGACACTAACGCGTTCTTAGAGATCCGTGCTGGTGCGGGTGGCGATGAAGCCGCTATTTTTGCTGGCGACTTATACCGTATGTATTCACGTTTTTGTGAAGCAAACCGCTGGCAAATGGAAGTCATGAACCTTAACGAAGGTGAACATGGCGGCTTTAAAGAAATTATTGTTAAAGTGAGCGGCGACGGTGCCTACGGTAAACTAAAGTTTGAGTCTGGCGGACATCGAGTTCAACGTGTACCAGAAACTGAATCTCAAGGCCGTGTCCACACATCTGCATGTACGGTAGTGGTATTACACGAAGTGCCAGAAGCCGAAGCAATTTCAATTAACCCAGCCGATCTTAAAGTTGATACTTTCCGCGCATCAGGCGCGGGTGGTCAGCACGTTAACAAAACGGATTCAGCGATTCGTATCACCCATATTCCATCAGGCATTATTGTTGAATGTCAGGATCAGCGCTCTCAGCACAAAAACCGCGCCCAAGCGATGAGTGTGTTGGCTGCACGTATTCAAGCGGTTGAAGATGAAAAGCGTCGTAGTGCTGAAGAAACAACACGTCGTAGTCTGGTTGCCAGTGGCGATCGTTCAGAGCGCATCAGAACGTATAACTACCCACAAGGCCGTGTGAGCGATCACCGCATAAACTTAACCTTATATCGCTTAAACGAAGTGATGGAAGGTGACTTAAATGCGTTACTTGATCCTATCATGTTAGAACATCAAGCAGACATGCTTGCCGCTCTCGCCGACGATTAAGGAGTGAACTTGCCTCAGTCTTCGTATTCAACTATCGCTGAAGCCCTGCAATGGGCTTATTCGCAATTAGCGGCAACCTCAGAATCTGCACACGTAGATGCTGAGGTGTTGTTATTGCATTGTTTGAATAAAAATCGCAGCTTTTTATATACTTGGCCTGAAAGGCAACTCACTAGCGATCAATTTAAAGCGTTTAGCCAGATGGTGGCCAAACGTCAAAGTGGCTCGCCTGTGGCGCACATTATTGGCGAACGTGAGTTTTGGTCATTGCCTTTTATCGTCAATGACTCAACCCTCATCCCCAGACCCGATACTGAAATTTTAGTCGAAACCGCACTGAATTTAACATTGCGCCATAATGCGAAAGTGTTGGATTTAGGGACGGGCACTGGCGCCATAGCATTATCTCTAGCGTCAGAACGTCCAAAGTGGCGTATTACTGCCATCGATAATGTCCCTGGGGCCGTTGAATTAGCGAAAGCGAATCGCGCTAATTTAAACTTACCTGACGTTGAGATTATTCAATCTAATTGGTTTTCATCGGTTGAACACCGCGACTTTGACTTAATTGTGTCAAATCCACCGTACATTGATGAAACAGATGAACACCTCAACATGGGCGACGTGCGCTTTGAACCACAAAGTGCGCTCACTGCCGCCGATCATGGTTATGCTGATTTATTCCACATCGCCGATATTGCGCGTTCGCACTTATTAGCGGGTGGTTATTTATTGCTTGAGCATGGTTATGAGCAAGCAATCATCGTTCGCGAAAAACTCATCGAGTTTGGCTATCAAAACGTCGCTACCGTGCGCGATTTTGGCAGTAACGATCGTTGCACCCTAGGCCAATGGGTCGATTAATTATCAACATTTGCGGGTAAACCTCCTTAAACATGCTTAACGACCATCACATTGGTATCCGTTAGGCTGTTCGAGTACACTAGCCGCGATTTTATTTATTATCTTAAGAGACTTTAGTAATGGAAACATTTTACAGTTTATATCCAGCGGTAAAACACTCTCACATGCTGTTAGTCGCATTAAGTGTCATCTTCTTTATTGCGCGTTTTGTGCTGCATTTACGTCAGTCTCCTATTATGGAGAAAAAGTTTGTCAAAGTGGCGCCACATGTTATTGATACTTTTTTACTACTGTCTGGTTTTACGCTTTGCTTTATGATCAAGCAGTATCCGTTTGTCGACCCGTGGATGACAGAGAAAATCATCTGTGTGGTGGCGTATATTGCATTAGGGATTATGGCGCTCAAATCTAACCGTAATAAGCTGTTTAAGTTTTTTGCTTTTATTGGTGCGATTGGTTGGGTAGTGTTAGCGGCCAAGCTGGCTCATTTTAAACAAGTCGTATTCGTGGGTTAATTGGTTTTAATGGCAAAATATCTTCTTAACGATGCAGTTTCGATCCCTGAAACTGCATTTGAGCTTTCTGAACACCTTGGTTTTTCAAAGTCTAAACCTGCTATGTGGGCTTGGTATGAAATGTCAGGGGCGGTGCTCAGCCATTACGTGGTTGACCAACAGACCCGTTTGCAAGGTTTGTTTAATTGGTTTTACAAAGACTTAGGCTTTTGTGCCCGTGACAATTACTTTAGTGTTGAAGCAGCCGACTTAAGTTACTGCGTGTTAAAGCGTCAGGGCAATAGCACAACACTCTCGATATTATTGATTTTATTAGCAAAACAACTTGATTTGAAATTAGAGGCTATATTACTCCCAGGTAATACGGTATTAAAAAGTCAGGTGAGTGATGTGATTAAATATCACGACCCATTAACGGGTAAAGAGTTGGACCGCCATCAATTGCACGCTTTAGTCCGTGGTGAAATGGGCAATGCGGCTAAATTGAAGCCTAGTCATTTAAAACCTGCAACCTTAAAACGCTTAATCAGCCGTATGTTGCATGAGTTAAAGGCTGGCTGCATAGTGAATCAAAAATTTGAGTCGGCTATGGAGTGTTGTAATTTGCTATTGCAATGGCACCCTGATGATGTGCACTTAAACCGTGAACGGGCTTTTATTGCCCAGCAGTTAGGGTGTATTAAAGTGGCTATTTCTGACTTGCAACATTTTATTGATTTGAGCCCGCACGATCCGGTTGTTGAGCTGGTTAAGATTCAATTAAAAGAGTTGAGTCAACATACCCAGGTTTACCATTAAGTTGATGAGTTAAATGCGCTGTTTTATTAAATAAAGCAGCGCAAAATAAAGGCTGCAAAAGCCAGTTCCAATTGACATAAAAATAAACATAAAAATCATCAAAAATGATTTAACGTAATGATAATTATAACTATTATAAATATTGCTTTTGCAAGGGAGAATACTGCATGACCACGTCAGCTATGGTGAGCAATGATGCCACCGCACTGGGTTTACTCGCCGTTATTTTAGGTTTTGTGTTTTATACCAGTTCATCGCCACATCCATTTTGGCAAAAGTTTTACAAATATATCCCCGCGTTATTATTGTGCTATTTCTTACCTTCTTTGCTTAATACTTTTGGTGTGGTCGACGGCCACACATCACAATTATATTTTGTCGCCTCGCGTTATTTACTCCCCGCGTGTTTGGTCTTACTGATTTTAAGTGTCGATTTAAAAGCCATTTTAGGTCTTGGGCCTAAAGCGGTAATCATGTTTTTAACCGGTACCCTTGGTATTGTTATCGGCGGCCCGATTGCCTTACTGCTCGTGTCGATGATTGACCCAAGCTTAATTGGTAACAATGGCCCTGATGCTGTTTGGCGTGGTATGACTACGCTGGCTGGTAGCTGGATTGGTGGGGGTGCTAACCAGGCCGCCATGAAAGAGATATATGAAGTCGGCGGCGAAATTTTCTCTGTTATGGTGACGGTCGATGTGATTGTGGCTAACATTTGGATGGCCGTATTGTTGTTTATGGCATCAAAAGCGAAAGAGATTGATGCTAGAACCGGTGCCGACACCACTGCGATTGAAGCGTTAAAAGAAAAAGTAGAAAAATACCACGCTGAAAACTCACGCATTCCATCACTGCGCGACATTATGATGATTGTGGCTGTCGGTTTTGGGGTCACGGGTTTTGCCCATTTTGCCGCAGACTTTTTAGGGCCGTTTTTTGAAGCGAATTACCCATGGACAGAAGATTACAGCTTAACCTCTAAGTTTTTCTGGTTAGTGGTGATCGTGACTACCGTTGGTTTGGGTCTTTCATTTAGCCCAGTGCGTCACCTAGAAGCTGCCGGTGCGTCTAAAATTGCTTCGGCATTTTTATACATTTTAGTGGCAACGATTGGTTTGCATATGGACGTGTCCAAAATAATGGATACGCCCATTTACTTCCTCGTTGGTGTGGTGTGGATGTTAGTACACGCAAGCTTGATGCTACTAGTGGCTAAACTCATTAAAGCACCATTGTTCTATATGGCGGTGGGCAGCCAGGCTAACGTTGGCGGCGCGGCTTCTGCCCCTGTTGTGGCAGCAGCATTTCACCCGGCGCTTGCGCCAGTTGGGGTATTGTTAGCGGTATTTGGTTATGCATTAGGTACCTACATGGCATGGCTATGTGGTCAGTTATTACAAGTTGTCGCAGGTTAATGCGCAAAGAGGTTCAAATGGATCAAAAAATTATTCAGTTAGTTAATGACATTCAAGTGGCCAATGACAAGCCGTTTGTACTATTTGGTGGTATGAATGTGCTTGAGTCTCGCGACTTAGCCATGTCGATTGCAGAACACTATGTTGAAGTGACCCAAAAGTTGGGTATTCCTTATGTGTTTAAAGCGTCATTTGACAAAGCGAACCGTTCATCGGTTAATTCATACCGTGGCCCTGGTATGGAAGAAGGCTTACGTATTTTTGAAGAGATTAAATCAACTTTCAATGTGCCATTAATCACCGACGTGCACGAAGTACACCAATGTGCACCTGTTGCAGAAGTGGTTGATATTATTCAGTTGCCAGCGTTTTTAGCTCGTCAAACCGATTTAGTGGTGGCGATGGCAAAAACCGGCGCTGTGATCAATGTGAAAAAACCGCAATTTTTAGCGCCACATGAAATGCGTCATATCATCACCAAATTTAATGAAGCCGGTAACGACAACATTATTTTGTGTGAACGTGGCAGCAGCTTTGGCTATAACAACCTCGTGGTAGACATGTTGGGTATGGACGAAATGAAGCAAACCGGTTATCCGGTAATCTTTGATGCGACTCATGCACTACAACGCCCAGGTGGACGAGCAGACTCTGCTGGTGGCCGTCGTGCACAAGCGACTGAGCTGGCACGCAGTGGCATGGCGTTAGGCTTAGCAGGCTTGTTTATTGAAGCGCATCCTGATCCAGATAATGCAAAATGTGATGGCCCGTGTGCATTGCCACTGCATTTGCTAGAAAAGTATCTTACTCAGATGAAAGCTGTCGATGACTTGGTTAAATCATTTGAGTTTATTGATACCAGCAAGTAAGAACCGTTATTAACAATGAACAAAGAAGAGAACAGGCAAGTTGAGTTTTAATCAATTTACACCGTAATCTGTGTCTTTTCATTGTGGTAAACAGTAATCTGGTTGCCCTTGTATAAGCCCTGACTTTTTACAAAGTTGGGGCTTTTGTTTTTCTGGATGTAACGATGTGGATTTTATTTACCTTCCTTGCTGCATTTATGCAGGCTTGGCGCAATGCCTTTCAAAGTAAGCTGAGTAAAGAGGTTAGTGTTGCTGGAGTCACGCTCGCTCGATTCATTTGGGCAGGGCCGATAGCCGCAGCGTATTTATTTAGCTTGCATCAATACCAGCCCGCAGCGATGCCAGATTTTGGCGCGACATTTTGGGGCTTTGTCATTGGCGCCTCATCAATGCAAATTCTTGCTACTGGCTTAATGGTTAAGCTGTTCAAAATGCAAAACTTTGCTATAGGGGCAGGGCTAGCAAAGAGTGAGGCATTAGTCGCCGCAATCCTTGGGGTATTCTTCTTCGGCACCCAGTTGTCACTACTTGGTTGGGTTGGCGTTGTGGTGGGCGGTATTGCGATTATGCTGCTCAGCAGTAAACAAGGATTCAAACAATTATCACTTAAAACCGTGTTGTTAGGTCTAGCCTGTGGCAGTGCGTTTGCCTTAACATCCCTTTGGGTGCGCGAAGCAAGTTTAACCCTACAAGGGCCGTTTACTCATCGTGCAGCATGGGTGTTGTTGTGGGTTATTAGTATTCAAACGGTTGTGCTGATAGCTTATTTACTGGCAAAAGATAAATCAACGCTAGTCGCGCTGTGGAAAAGGCCAGCACTCACGTTATCGATAAGCGTCACCAGTTGTATTGGCTCAATTGGTTGGTTTAGTGCTATGTCGTTACAAGCGGTGCCCTATGTCAAAACTCTGGGGCAAGTGGAAGTGTTTTTCACGCTGATTATTGCGGCGTTTTGGCTTAAGGATAAAGTCAAAACTAACGATGTCGCTGGCTTGGTGCTCATTGCAATCGCCGCTATTTTGGTGATGTGGAGTTAATGGCGACATCAGATAAATGGTTATAGCTAAAGATTGGCTAAGGTGAGCAAGACGATCAAGAAGGGTTAAGTTGTAACACTTGCTCGAGTAGCTGTTGATTATGCGGGACCGCTAATCTGTGCAGTTGTGCTTGCTGGCAAATATAGCCATTAATGTAGTTGATTTCAGTGGCTCGATGATGGGCCACATCTTGATACATAGATGAGTAGTTAGCCGCTGTGAGCTTAATGACTTGATACACTCTGGCGCTTATCAAGACGGGATCTAACTCAATCCCATCGCATTTGGCGACGTGTACTAACTCCTCAATAATAGCAGCAATTTGCAGCCGATATTCATCATTGGCTAATTGACCATTAGCACAATGATGCAGCGCGGTTAATGGGTTAATTACCGCATTAATTGCCAGCTTTTGCCACAATACTGCTAATACCGGTTGATGCCATTCAAGCGCTTGATTGTCTCGATGCAATCCATCCATTCGTGCTTCTAGCTCTGCGCTTAATTCACTACCACAATAATAGCCCAGTTGAGTGACACCAAATCCGGTGTGCTTAATATGCCACTGGTTAATTTTTAATGCCGCTTGTGATGTCGTGCCCAGTGTTAAGCCTTGGCTTGGGTGTTGCGCTAGCGCCTCAGTAACCACTAAATGCGGCCCTAAACCATTGTGTAATAATACAATATGGCACAGCGGTGATAATTTATTAAGCAGCGGCAGCAGGGCTTCTGCAACTTGATACGCTTTAACGCACACCAGTAACAAACTGACCTCAGCAAGACGAGGATCGTTTGTCCCCAATATCAAAGCATCGCTGCTATGAGTGATCCCACTATGGTCAGTAAACTGCAATTTTTGTTGCTGAGTATGCGGCTGGCGGCCAATTAAGGCTATGTCGTTACTTGGTAGGGCGCTGTCGCTATGGCAAAGCTGGTGATAAATTAACTGACCTATTGCGCCCGCTCCCAGTATGGCGATATTGGGCGAGTTGGATGGTATTGTTAATGTATTTGCCATCATCAGGCCTTATAGTGATGCGTAATTAAGGCTTATTTCTTAATTTACGATATTGTAATATCGAAAAATTAAGTAGATAAAATAAAGCGATACCAGCAAAGTCGGCTGCGACATCGCCAACCGAAGCACTGCGATAAGGTAAGCGAGATTGCACAAGCTCAATCAAAATGGCGTAGCTGCCTAATGCGGCACATAAATAATACCATTTTGGTTTAAAGGCGTAGTGAGCAAGATACGAGAGTGCAAAAAAACTGCCCAAGTGGCCCACTTTATCCATATGAGAAAAAGTTTGTGGGTAGTTCGGTTTAGAGAAAACTAAATAGCTGGTCACAATTACGGCGGCAACTAACGCAAGTTTAAACATGTTTTTGTAAGTGATCACGAGCGTTACATCAGCCTTGTGAAACGAAAATATGCTTAATAATAAGAAACCTGTTTGATATTGTCACGAATAAACCACTAAGCTCGTTCATAATTGTTCAATTAGCGTGTTTTTCAGTCTTAAGAATGGCTATCGACTATTGATAAAATCCAATGATAATGGGCATTAATGATACCTTTGTATTAAAAACACCCGCTTAGTTATTTTTTGTTAATCAAGTAAATCTTTGCCACAATTTTGCGAAAGTAGACCGGTTAGATTTGCACGTTACTATCCCGTTAAATCTACCTAGTGTAAAATAAACTAAACCATGAGCGTTTGGGTGAATAACCCGATGAAGTATCAAAGAGGAAAGCAACATGCCATCTATGGATGTAATATCAGAAATTGATGAAGAAGAACTACGTAATGCAGTAGAGAACTCCCGTCGTGAAGTGTCTAGCCGATTTGATTTACGTGGTAAAGAAATAGAAATTGATTTGAAAGATAATGTTGTCACTTTAAAAGCAGAAGATGACTTTATTTGTAAGCAATTAGTCGACATATTGCGCATGCAGCTCAGTAAACGTAATGTTGACCCATCTGCAATGGAAGTTGACGACAAGGCAATACATAGCGGTAAAACCTTCAGTTTAAAAGTCAATTTTAAGCAGGGTATTGATACATTGGTAGCCAAAAAGCTGGTTAAAGCGATTAAAGACAGCAAGCTTAAAGTGCAGTCAGCCATTCAAGGCGACAAAGTCCGTATAACCGGCAAAAAACGTGATGATTTACAAGCCGTAATGCGATTGGCTAAAGAGTCAGAATTAGGCCAACCGTTTCAGTTTGATAACTTTAAAGATTAATTCTTAAAGCGACTCATACCTTAGCGTTAAACGCCGAAATAAAAAGCCGATACGGGAAACCTTATCGGCTTTTGTGTTTTTAAGGCATGCCCTTGGGGAACCGGTAAAGTTGTGGACACTTTGCTATCGACTTGTGGCTGTTCTGATATTCGGAGTCATCCGTTGTATCCAAATGAATTGGTTATAGCCCTAGCTTACCCCGAGGCTCCAGCGGCTCTGTTAACCTTTATCCGCTGACACATCAATTGTCCCGTCAGGCGATGCCACTGCGGCAGCAGAGACTTGGTTTTGCGAGCGATTGACCAAGACCACTAACAGCAATACTGGAAAGCCTATCAAACTTGCTGCGACAAAGAAGTTGATGTAGCCAAATGCATCGACATATAAGCCTGAAAATCCGGCGATAAACTTTGGGAACAGCAGCATAATCGACGACAATAACGCGTATTGTGTCGCGCTGTAGCCACTGCTGGTTAAACTCGATAAATAAGCAATAAATGCTGCGGTAGCAATACCGGCACTGAAGTTATCGACCGAAATCGCAAAGGTTAAAAAGGGGATGTTGTAACCAATATAAGCCTGCCACGCGAATAATAAATTGGTGATAGCCACTAATAATGCGCCTAAAAATAGAATCTTCATGGTGCCATAGCGCATCAATAACACACCACCAAAGGCTGCACCCACTAAGGTCATGATTAAGCCGTAGACCTTACTGATAAAGGCGATTTCTTCTTTGTTAAAGCCCATATCAACGTAGAACACGTTGGCCATAATACCCATGACGATGTCAGAAATACGATAACAAGAAATCAGCAGTAAGATTAAAACTGCACTCTTGCCATAACGTTTAAAGAAGTCAATAAACGGCAAAACGCTGGCGCTATAAAGCCAAGCCATGGTCCCAGCGATTTTCTTTGGGTATTTTGCGGCAAAGTCTGCCCGTAGTTGACGTTCTTTTTCGTCAGCATGCTTGGTATCGACTTGCGGTTCTTGACTAAATAGGGTGGTTAAAATACCCACGCCCATCAACATGGCCATAGCAAAGTATGCCGTTTGCCAGGCTTCTAAATTATAAGAGTCATCACCAGGGGAAACCCACGCAGCGATAGTTAATGCGCCAGCGGTGGCAATAATCATCGCACTGCGATAACCCACTTGGTAAGCCGCAGCCAGTGCGGCTTGCATTTTTTCGGGTGCCGACTCAATCCTAAACGCGTCGATAACAATATCTTGAGTGGCAGAAGCAAATGCGAGTAATAAAGCACACAAGGCTAAACGTTCAAGGTTAACGACAGGGTCGCTTACCGACATGCCTAAAATGGCACCGACTAAGCACAATTGCGCAAAGAGCATCCAGCCACGTCGCCGCCCCAAAAAACGTGTAAATAATGGCAGTGACATACGGTCGACAAGGGGAGACCATGCCCATTTAAAAGCGTAGGTTAGGGCTATCCAGCTGAAATACCCAATGGCGGCCCGGTCAACACCCGCTTCACGCAGCCAAAAGCTCAACGTTGAAAAGACCAGCATAAGCGGTAAGCCAGCAGAGAACCCCAGCAATAATAAAATGAACACACGTTTGTGGTAGTAAACCGACAAGGCTTCACGTGCTTGAGAGAAGAAAACCGACATAAGACAACTGGATAAAGGAGAATGGCTCTAGCTTATGTTGCAAGGGGTTTAGGTTCAAGCCATTCACGCAGTTTATTGAACGAGTTTGAGTTAAAAATGATTAAGGTCTGATACCAATACAGCTTTGAGGCATATTGCCGCCGATATTAATGTAGTCACAGCAGTCGTGTACTTGTTGGCGAAGATATTGATTTCCTTTAATTGCCCATCCTGACCAATGGTCAAAACAATACAGTAAGTGCCAAAAAACTTTTTCTGTATCACTGGGTAGGTCGGCAGATTGCTTATTTGGAATGCATTGCCATTCTTCTAGTACATCCCACATATACAATTGAATCTCTTTGTAATCGAGTTGATTGTCTAAAAAGGCTTTGCCGTAATAAGCTAATTGTGGCGCTTTGGTTTCGATAAAATCATTAGCTGTCATGAAAAATGTCCTTGGTAATGGATGCATGATGAAACAGCGACGACGTTGATTAAAATTAGAGTATAGACCCAAAATTTGGCCATGATAGAAAATATGACAAAATTAATTTATGTTAAATAATTATATAATTACTATTTAAATTAAGGGGTTGAAAAGTACGGGAATAAAAAGTTGAGCAAAAACAATAAGCGGAAAGATGGTGGGTGTTCAGAAAATAATCAAAATGCCGATAACGCGCCTAACTGTTAATGATGATTAAGCGCGTAATGATTGTTTTAGCGTGGCAATAATGTCGCTTTTTTCAGCAATACGGTTTTAACCGGTACATCTGGCCAATTTAATGTGCTGTTGTGCTCGGTTTCAACCAATGAGATGGCTTCAAGCACATCCATCCCCTGGGTCACTTCGCCAAACACCGTGTATCCCCAGCGACGTTTTGATGGATCTAATTTTTTGTTGTCACCGACATTAAAATAAAACTGTCTTGTGGCCGAGTGTGGATCGTTATCTCGCGCCATGGCAATGGTGCCCATGGCATTAGACAGACCATTACCAGACTCATTAACAATAGGCGCCATTGATGGGCGTTCTTCAAGTTTAGTGGTTAATCCGCCACCTTGTACGACAAACTCTGCAATAACACGGTGAAAAATTGTGTTGTCGTACTCGCCTTTTACCACATAGGTTAAAAAGTTATCGATGGTTAATGGCGCTCGGGTACGGTCTAATTCAACCACAATTTTGCCCATGGATGTGTCGAACTCCACTTGTGGGTAAATAGTGTCTTTTTGAATATCAACAGCGGCTATGGCAGATAAACTGGTTACCAGCAACAGGCTGGTGGCGAGCCATTTAAACATAGTGAGAGTCCTTTGGGCGGCATCGTGTTGATGCCGCAGATAGCTAAATAGAGAAAATACCGAGGGGATTAACGTTGAATAAACTGATGCAGTTCATCATCGTTAAGGATTTCGGTAGTGAGCTTGTCGATTAATTGATTAATATCGAGCTCTAATGTAGCAAAGTCGGGGCTTAATGGGCCTTTAAGATAGCCATTAGCATTGTATGATTTAGTGAATTGTTGCTGAGCATTTTTTGCCAGTACGTTGATCACTAAACGGGTTTTGGATTCAAAGCTGAATGTGGTGTCGGTAACATCAGCCAATAAGTAATTTAATTGGAATTGTACTGAGTTACGTGCAGCAGGGTCGACGACGTAGCCGGCTTTGATCATACCGTTACGGAACAGCTTATCAAGTTGTTGGCGCATCGGCTCTGTGGTGCCAATCAATTGCGGCGCTTTATCGCCTTCAGTAATGCGTAACACAAAGCTCGCTTCACGAGTGTCTATGGTTTCGATTAACACCTGAGTGTCAGATTCGGTTTGCAAGCTAACCGCACCAAGCGTTGGATTAAGACCGATTTGAGTTGGCTCATAACTGGCACAAGCTGTGAGTAATAATGATGACAGTAAAACGGGAATGAGTGACTTCATATGGCAATAATTTTTAACAAAAGGTAGCTAAAGGATACCAGAAATTGTTTACCATTCCAGTGCAATAGCATATTGCTTAAACAATTATGTGCGGCGTAGACGGTTCGGATGCTCTATGGAAGCGATTGTTTGCCTATCAGTCTAAATGGTGACTTGAAGCTATCATCAATTCAGTTTAGTTTGGTTAAATTCTATTTCGTCGCTTTCTATTGCGTACATTTTATTTCGTTGACTAAATCGTCGCCGAAGCAGGAAAACCAATGCAGCATGTTCAATCACAATTAGCGCCACCCAAATTGATTGCCACTGATGGACAACCAGTTTTTGGTATTTTTGATGGTATTGTCGATTCACTCAATGTAAAACAGTTTGCCTATTTCAATGAGATGGATAAGCCTGCTTCAGCGTTATCGAAACACTTTGATTTTAAGCAATTTCAATTTGTTAGCATTATTACCCCTCATTATATTATTGCCTTGGCCGTTGCGGATATTCGTTATGTTGCCAATGGTTTTTGTTACCTTTACGACATTAAAGCCAATAAGCTCAGGCAAACGCAGTGGTTAACACCGTTAGGGATCGGCTGCCAACTAAGTGAGTCACCTAAACAAGGACGAGCAGCAATAGGCAGTAAGCGAAAAGGTGTTGCGATTGATATTGTCGAAGGCCAATGGCACGTTGAAATAAATTTGGCGGATATTCAGGCCAATTTACGCATACAACCTGCTCCGCTAAGTTTGCCGATAAGCATATGTACGCCAACCGGTTATAACGGCTGGACCTATACGCAAAAGCATAATGGTTTAACGGTAACCGGGCAATTAACGATTCATCATGAGCCACAACCGTTGCAATATGCGCTAGCAGGTTATGACTTTTCTGCTGGATTTATGCGCCGCGAAACCAGTTGGCGCTGGGCATCAATTAATGCGCAAACTGAGGTGGGAATTATCGGGCTTAACCTTGCCGCAGGGGTGAATGAAACTGGTCAAACAGAGAATGTGATGTGGATAAATGGCGAGCGTCACTTATTAGGCGCCGCGCAATTTGATTTTAATCGACATTCGCAACAAGATCTGTGGCATATCACCACCAATGATGGTCAAGTCGATTTGTATTTTAGGCCGCTTAACCAGCGCAGTGAGAAACTCAATTTAATCTGGTTGAAGAATAACTTTAGGCAATATATCGGCTATTTTAGTGGCGTAATAACCGATAACAACGGTAATCAATACCGTCTACATAATCAGCTAGGGTTAACAGAAGACCATTTTGCTAAATGGTGATAGACCAAATGACATAAAGCGGCCGATATAACGCGGTTGTTCAAACGATAAAAATAATAATAAATGGACAGTGAATATGGATATGGATTTATTGATTGCTCACCCTGAGTGGTTATTACTGGTACTGGCACCAATTTTTTTCGGCTGTATTTTGTTGGAATGGTGGTTTGGTGTGCGCGCTAAACGTTTACCTGAAAATGCCCAATATCGCCCTGCAGAAGTGTTGTGCAATTTTGTGTTGGCAGGGATGCATCAAGTCGCCGATATCATTGCAGGCTTATTGATAGCCAAAATCTATTTACACTTCTTTGGTTGGCGTTTGTTCGATATCGACATGACGCTATTAACATTTGGCTTATTACTGATAGCTCAAGACTTTTGCTATTACTGGTTTCATCGCGCAAGCCACCGCATTCGCTGGATGTGGGCTGCCCATGTGGTACATCATAGCTCTGAAAATATGAATTTTAGTACCGCTTTTAGACAAAGCCTTATGTATCCATTAGCTGGAATGTGGTTATTTTGGTTGCCTTTGGTGGTGATTGGATTCGACCCTAACTGGGTGGTGTTTGCGGTATTGCTCAATTTGGGCTTACAGTTTTTTGTTCACACCCAGGCGATTAAATCCTTAGGCCCGTTAGAGTGGATTTTTAACACACCGTCTCACCACCGTGTTCACCATGGGCGCAACCCGCAATACATTGATAAAAACTACGCTGGTGTGTTGATTATTTGGGATAAAATGTTTGGCACCTTTGAGCCTGAAATTGAAACCGTGCGATACGGCATTACTAAACCCGTCAACAGTTTTAACCCACTCGTGGTTACGTTTAGTGAGTGGCGCGACATGTGGCGTGATGTGACTAAGCCTCAATTATCGTTAAAACAACGTCTAAGAATATTATTTTTACCGCCTAAAACACATCAATAATTTACGCACTTGGGTATGTAAAACATTACCGTGTCAGCCTATTTTTCTTTGCTAGCCTTAATTGAGTAAATCAGCGGGATAGGGTGATCATTGTGTATGAGTTGATACCCTTTTTTGTCGATAAATTCCAGGCCTTCGATGCAGTCGTAGGGGCTAAAAGGATACTCATTAACCCCTTCAATACGTAGCCCCGCCGAAATGAGTGCGCTAATGACTTCACTTATCGGGTGCGGCCAAGTGACTACCGTTTCAATTTGGTCGTTGTGGTTTTCGGTGTAGGTGACTTCATCTTCGACATCTGGTTGTGACTGCGCAAAGTATCCATAACCCGACAGGACGTCATTAAACGGATGAAATTCAACTAAATGAAACTCACCGCCAGGGGTTAATGCGCCAGCAATGGTTTGTGCCCAACGAGTTAAATCGGGTAACCAAGCAAGTACGCCATATGAGGTTAAGACGATGTCATACTGCGTGGTGTTATTGTCACCGAATTGATAGATGTCATTGTTGATAAATGTTACTGGTAAATGCAACTGGGCTGCCAGCTTTTTTGCTGTTGCAATCGACTCGCTTGATAAGTCTACCCCAGTCACTTTAGCGCCCAATCTTGCCCACGATAAGCTGTCTTGACCAAAATGACATTGTAGGTGTAACAGGCTTTTGCCTTGTACATTGCCAACTTGTTCAAGTTCAATGGGATTTAATGATGACTTGCCATCGATAAACGCCTGTAGGTCGTAAAATGATGAGTCTAGATGAATATTGGTACGCTGATCCCATGCGTGCTTATTGATTGCTAAGTAGTCCATTTTTGTGTTCTTATTCGCCTTATTCACAATAGCTAATCATATTACTGGTTTGCCTGTCAGTATGCTAATCGATGGATGTTATTTGTTTATATAAAAAAGGCTTGCTAACACCGGGTTAGCAAGCCTTTTTACTGATCATGAAGATATTATGATTTGGGTTTAACGGGTTGTATTTTTCCGCCTAACCATAACGATATTAACGCCAATGGTACCAGTGCCGCGCCTAAGATAAAGAAGGCTGTATAGTCGCCTCCTTGAGTCATCATTGGCACCAATTGAATGGTGATGATGACACTTAACACCGCCGCCGTACCGCTAATGCCAGCTAATGTCCCCACGGTTTTACCTGAAAAATAATCGCTAGGTAAGGTTTGCACATTACCAATCGCGGTTTGAAAACCAAATAAAATAACCGCAATTAACCCCATCGCTAACCAAGGTGTGGCCGCTTGTGAGGTTAATAACAGGGCCGGAAGCATGACTACACAACCTAGTACAATCGCGCTGCGACGCGCTTTATTCACGGTCCAGCCACGGCTTAATAAATGGCCGCTTAACCAGCCACCAAACAATGCGCCAATAGCTGCACCGACATAAGGCAACCACGCAAATGCACCAATTTCTTTAACATCAAATCCAAATTTTTCATTTAAGTACAGAGGCAACCAGGCAACAAAAAGCCACCAAATAGGGTCAATAAAAAAGCGAGCTGAAATAACCCCCCATGCTTCACGATGGCTTAATAACTGGCTCATTGTAGGCACGTATTCTTTCGCTTGTTTCTCTTCACTTGAGCATTGTTGCCCGGTAAGAATGTATTGGCGTTCAGTTTCGGTGATCCATGGGTGAGCATCAGGCGCTGACTTGTAGATAATCATCCATGGGATGATCCAGATAAGCCCTAAAGAACCAATCACAATAAACGTCGCTTGCCAGCCTAAAAAGGCATATAAAAAAGCAATGAGTGGCGGTGCAATAATAGAGCCCAAAGAGGCGCCTGAGTTAAAAATACCTTGAGCTAAGGCGCGCTCTTTAATTGGAAACCATTCTGCGTTGGCTTTAGTGGCACCCGGCCAGTTACCGGCTTCACCCAGACCTAAAATGGCTCTGAATATGGCAAATGACATGGCAGTGGCTGCAATAGCATGTAACGCAATGGAGACCGACCACACGACGATGGACAGTAAAAAGCCTAAACGTGTGCCAATAGCATCAAAAATTTTACCAAACAAAGACTGACCGATAGCATAAGAGATCATAAACACCGTAATAATATTGGCATAATCGCTTTTATCTAAACCTAAGTCTTCGGCAATGCCAGGCCACATAATCGCAAGCGCGGAGCGGTCGATATAGTTAATCACGGTGGCTAGGGCGACTAAACTCACCACTAGCCAACGTAAATGCTTTAGCTTGAATGGACTGTTTTTCATGCTAAGTCCTCAACAAAGTCTTCACGTGGCGGGCTAAAGGTATCGATTAAAATACCGCCAGTTGGACACACCGCGCCGTGATCTACATGAGGCGGAACAAAAAAGCTGTCACCGGCATGGAGTATTTGAATCACGCCGTCGACATTGACATGAAACTCGCCTTCTACAACATACGAGACTTGCGAATGACGGTGGGCATGTACGTAGCCTTCTGCACCTTTATCAAACCAAATTTTAACTGCCATCAACTCATGGTTATAACCCAGCATTTGACGCTTTAATCCACCGCCAATATCTTGTATTTCTGTTTTATCGCCAAAGCCAAAATGTTGATTCTGTTTCATAGTCGATGCTCCTAAATTTTTGTTATTAATTTGCTAATTATTCGTTTGCTAGTTATTGGTTTGCTAATTGAGTTTGTTCATTTCGATTAATTGGGTTCGCCCTGTAAAAGGGTATGCCACACCATTGATGTTTATGACACTGTGCGTTTTCGAGGTAATTGCCTGCTCAGTTTGATTGATGGCAAGTAAGTATTGCTGGCCATCGGTAAAGCTAATTTGCACCGCTTCGAGCTCTGCTTGCTGGTAATGAATGAGCTTGGCGACCTTGCTGGTGGCATCAAGGGTGTATTCTTTAGCTGGATTGTATTCACCGTGCGGTTCAATCACGCTGACATAGGTGTGGTTAGTGGCGGTGACTCTGTGAATAAACGCCTGCTGTTGGCGTAAGTTCATGTTTGGGTCATTAGCCCCTAATTGAGTAAACAACATCTGTTCTTGAGTGGCACTGTTGGAGTGAGTGTTGACTAACGTGCTGTAGCTGTAAAAATGGCCGTTGTCGTTTAGCCATGTCACTCTTGCCAGTGTATTGTCAGTATTGTCTTGGGCTAAGTTAGCCTTTGCTAACAACCATAAGTGCTGATAGCCGTGTTTTGTGCCTAATGTTGACAGTTGTGTCAGTGATGCTTCACGGCTAAAGCTGGTGTCGATTAACTGCCCTTCATAGTGCACGGGTAGGTCGTACTGATGAGGCTTGTTTGCATTCACTTGCAGGATATCAATTCCGAATACAGCATCACGTTTTTCAATTTGAATTAACGCTTGAGTGCGCTTGAACTTGACGTCTTCATAGGCGCTGTCTATGGATGCCGAAGCAATCGTGAGCCCGGGTTGTGGGTCAAAAAAGTGTAACGAGGGATGAAACTGATTTGCCGTTTTTACTTTGCCATTAAAGTGGCTTGTTTCATCAACCACGAGGGTGTTGTGCGCAATGGTTTGCTTAGCCCAGGAATCGTTTTCGGGTAAATATCCACCGCCAAATTTAGCTTCAATATTTAAAAAGCGTGCCGCGCCATAGTCCGAGATTATTTCATTACCCGCATCATAAAATTGCCAGGTGAGTTTATCAAAATGGCCATGACCTAAACCTTGCTCAGTGGCTTTAAATACTATGGCTTGATCGGTGGTGCGACCCTGGCGCATAACGACTAGCGCACCTTTGTCACCTTGCTTACCATCTCGATATAAAGCAGAGGTAAATGGGAAGGGTTGCATAAGCCCTTTGTCTAGTGCTTGTGCCACTTTGAGGCCGTCACCGGTAAGTAGGATATTGTGTTGTTGTTTAGCGATATCTAATAGTTGAGGATCGCTGTTTATCCCATAGGCAATCGCGACACCATTCACTAGCTCTATAGTATCGATAGCTTTGCTTTTTATGGCGTCGTTAAGTGGAAACAACAGTGTGTTGTAACTGAGCGCGACCGAAGTATTGATGGCTTTGAGTAAGATGCCATCTCGGTATTGAAAAATCTTTCGTTGCGGCTCATTTTGCTCAATGGCTTTAGCAAAAGTGACAAACGGCATTAAGGCATAACGTTGATAATAAGGACCTTCGTTGTAATAACCGTCTGGTGAAAATAACTCGTCGAGTTGGCGCATAAAGCCGCCTTTTTTCGAGAAGGTTAAATCATACAATGCTCGCTCAACCCATAATGGTTTGCCCAAAACATAGCCGCTCATGCCCACCGCCGCAGTGGCCCATGTTCCGTGGTTATGTACTTTGTTAAACGTGCGTGGCGACTGCTCAGACAAAAACAATACTGCAGGCGTAATTGCGCCTGTTTCAATACGTTCACGTTCAGATGGTGTTAACGAGTCATAAATAAAATCATAGGCTTGGACTGTGTGCATTAACCAAACAGCTTCGTTTAGCCCTTGCCAAAATAATTTACCTTCGTTGCTGCTTTTGCGTTTTGGGTGCAATGGAAGCTCAGGATAAAGTTTGGCATATTGCAACAGCATGTCTTTTACGTATGTCGCGTATTTTTTTTCACCGGTGAGTTGGTAAATGATGCCAGTGTCGTACATTTGCTGATAATTACTTTTGTGTTTTTCGTGGGTATAACCGCCGCCAGCATCAACAGGTACAGGGACCTCAATAGGTTGAGTGAGCCCAAGATCCACTTCAGTTCGCTTGGCATAAAATGCATCTTGAAACGCGCCAGGCTGAGTGATGGCCAGCTGCATGGCGGCTACGTCTTGCTGATTAATCACAAGGTTTGGATGGTTAGCCGCAAATACCGGCATGGCTGCGCTAAACGAGGTAAATGTTATGAGTGTCAGGCTGGCGAATAGGGCAATACTGTACTTACGCATGCTCTGGATTAACTGACTTCTGCCATTGTCTTGCTTGATGTTATTCATCGTGTTTGCACTTTGTTATTGTTGATATTGGCTGTGTGTTTTCCTTGAGTGACAAACTCTGTCACCTGTGGGGCAGGGGTATTAATGAGCTGATTATTAGCGATGGTTGTTTGCGGTTCTCCTACGGTATGGAAAACGCTAATGGAGGCACTGTCGGTAAATGTGTTGTGTGCTATTTGGCTTACCTGAACGCCATGCAGATTCAATATTGACTCAGTATGATTTTGTTGGCCTTTACCCACATGGGTGAACTTATTGTGGCTAACTAATACATGCGGGCCAAAGGTGCTTTCATCGGTGCCGCCGCGATAAACCGTAGCAACAATACCGCCAATATCGTCAAACTGATTGTGCGTTAGGTTAAGGTATTCGGCGTTATAGATACCGATGTCGTCGGTTTCTTTATTCAGGCGAAAAACATCACCACTAATGAGACGGAACTGGCTGTTATTAACATTAATCGTATCGGCAAAAGCACGGCTGCCTGAGTCGAAAAAATGAAAGGCATTACTGTTATTGAGCTGCTCAACAATGCTATTGCTCATGTCAAAACGGTAGTTGGTCAACATGCCCCATTTTAGCGTTCTGATGACACTGTTGCCTGGCGCATCTGGGCTGAGTTGGCCGTTAATGACAAGCCCTTCGAGTTGTAAGTTACCGTTGTTTTGAATTTCAAATAGACTTGGGCGTTCAAAACTAACAATGGCTTTATGCGTGTTTGCGGCTTTAAACGTTAAGGTTTTATTGATAGCAAGCAGGGTATCGATGTTGTATTGGCCATCGCTGAGTAATAATGTGTCACCCGATAATGCTGCTGCCACGGCATTGCCTAACTCTCCATCGGCATTGCTGACCTTAATAACCTTGCCTGATTGAAACTCAACAGTGGGTTCAGATTTAGGATACCAAGTAGGACCCGTTTGCTGTTTAGTTGTGGGGATTAACGTACTACTGACGCCATACTGTGCAAGCCTGGTATCACTAGGATATAGCAAACCGTTTGCCGCACGAGTCAAAGTAATATTGTGGGTGCTTATGCCCTTTTTTATGATTGGATTTAAGTCTTTGCTGGCAAAGTTAGTGATGTTGTCGCTAAAGCGCAAACCGCTTATGTCGTCATGCAAACTCAATGGGGATTGTGGGTTGATAAAAAGGTTTTGAGTGAGCGTGCTGTCTTTAGGTGGAGCCGAGCGTTCGCTGTCACTGCCTGCTGCCAGTTCTATGTGGTCTAAGTTAATAAAGCTGTTGTGGTTAATATTGGCATTCACCACCTGGTGATAACGATTGATCGGCGAGTTTGGCACGCCATTCATAATGGTAAATCCGCTACCAAACCGCGTACCCGTGAGCCCTTCAAGATAGTTGTTGGTGACGGTTTGATCGCGGTTAATAATGCGGATCCCACCAGTGTGATCAATACCGTTACCGAAGAAAATATTACTGTCGATAATATTACCGTTGCCATGCCTTAGGGTTAATGTGCCCCGAGACTGGTAAAACAAATTGTTTTGTATGCGGTTTTGTTCTGATTTAACCGAAATGATTTCAACTTCACCGTCACAGCGATCAAAGTAGTTATTTTCGACCACGGTAAATGAATTGGTCAGTGAGTGATGGCTAGTGCCAATTCTAATGGTTTCACCGCCGTTAGAGCCCAAAATAGGTCGTGGGCCAAAATAGTTGTGATCGATTCGATGATGATTTTGTTGATTTTGCTCACCTTCAAGGCGAACTGCTAATGTGACTCCAGCATTACGTTTACCAACAAAATGACTATGATCGAGGCGATTGTGCTGGCCGTACATGCCAATCCAATTATCTGACATTTGACGGTCTGGGTTGTTGTAATTGTCGATAACGACTTCGGTGATACGCGAATGATTGGCAAGCTCGGTATCGCTCTTCTTAAAGGCAATAACTTCATTAGTTGGAGTGAAGCCATCTTTAAATACTAGGCCCGAAACCTGCAGATATTCGCCAGCGAGTTGAAGGTTAGATTGGCCAGACAAGATAACGCTGCCTTTGGTTTGGGCAGTTAATGTCACAGGGTGTTTAGCAGTGCCTTTAGCTGTAAATACGATTTCAAAGTCTTGCCAGGTGCCATTTTGTAAAATGATGCTATCGCCTGGTTGCAGCTGCTTTAATACTTGCTGATATTGCGCTTGCGATGTCACCAAGTGTTCTTGTGCATTCACCTGAGCCGTCAAGGGTATAAGCAGTGATAACACCAATAGTTGTCTGAGTAACCCATACGTAAATGGTGTGTGGGAGTTGAATGGGTTCATGTTGTCTCTCTAGTCGAGCCTAATTAATTTTCTACCAATGAATCTATGTAAATAGGTAGAGCTGATAACCTTCACTATGAAAAACACGTTTAGCGTTTGAGTGTCACAATTTGTCATTGTGTTAGCGTGTCTGCATCAAAGGGGGTTTAAGGAATGATTTAAGGCTTAAAGGTGATGAAATGAGGTACACAACATGATTGCATTAGGTTGTTTGTTCGCTTCGAGCCTGTTTGCAATACTATTTATTTTGTTAAATTTCACGTTAATCTCCCCAGATTTGTGTATTCGTTCTGTCAGCGGAACATGCCGCTATTAAGGCATGTTGAACATAACTTTGCGCCTGAATAGAAACTAACCAACAATTAACATTGTGTCAACCAATTTGCTTTACCAATTGACGTGTTTTTATTGCTAATTGTTATTACCAATGCTTTTAAAGCCCGGACAATGTGCTATTATTTTTATTATGTGAGTGGCATGTCATGTTATTAGTTGTTTGCTGTCACGGTTTTAACCGATAATATGTCAGTATTAAACCACTAAATTGGTTTTACTTTTCGAAGGAAGGTATATGAAAAACCGTCGTTTATTTTGGCGAATAGTCGATACGATTGAAGCCTCCATCGCCTGTGGCGAGTATCCGGTAGGCAGTCGTTTACCCCCAGAGCGAGAGCTTGCAGAGAAGTTTGAAGTCAGCAGGCCGACCATTCGTGAAGCGATTATTGCGTTAGAAGTACGTGAAAAAGTGGAAGTGAAAACCGGCTCTGGTGTTTATGTTGTCAATAATCAAAAGCAAAGCGTTAGTGTAAACAGTGTAAACGCTTTTGAGTTGACTCAAGCTCGTGCGCTTGTAGAAGGTGAAATCGCCGCATTAGCCGCTAAGACCATCACAGCAGAAGAGCTTGAAAAGCTCCACGGTACCTTAGTGATGATGAAAGACATGCAAAATGTCGAAGAAGCAGATGAACTGTTTCATCAAATTATCGCGTACTCCACTCGCAATGGTGCGCTAATTAATTTGTTTGAAAATATGTGGTCATTGCGTTCATCAAGTAACGAAATCATTGAAGATTATAATATTGTCTGCAGTACCGATAATAATAAAACCTTGGCCGAGCATACGGCGATTTATGAAGCGTTATCTGCCCATGATGCTGCTGAAGCACGACTCGCAATGCATAAGCATTTTAATAGATTAATCAATGTTTTATTTGATAAATTAGAACAGCAAGCTTTGGAAGAAGTGCGCCGTAAAAATAGTGCGAACCGGGATTTATACTCGATTGAGAATTTAGTTAAAATCAAAGGCTAAATGGCTTTACAATATTACATTGATGATCAAACGCGCTAGCATTTTTGTTAGCGCGTTTTTTTATGTTCCATCATAAAAAAAGACCCCAAAGATAACTAAGGGGCCGACTAGTGGTATGAGACAGAGGAGCTCAACCTTAAAATAAGCGACGTCCATGTCGAGTGTTGTCATATGTTGATGGGGTAAACCTAAACGTAAACCTGAATTTGGGCCACTATCGACTACATAATTTGGTTAAAGCTAAGTTGGTAATACGATTTTAGTCTTTGGTTATGATTCGTGTCAACCAATTTAGTTTATTGGTAAGTCCAATTGAGTTGTCGCAATTATAATTGGGGAGTGTAAATGGACGTAATGCAGTAATGAAAATGAATTGTTGGCGGTAAATCATCCGATACCCAAGCTCTCGAGCCTAGGTATCGGTTATCTTGTCGGATTATTTTTTAGCTTGTAATATGACGAATTTCCCGTTGGCGGCAATTGTTGTGCAGTTATTAAAAATACGTTTTATTTTAACGTGATAGGCTAAGTGCCGGTTGCCGACAACATGTAAAATACCGCCTGTTTTTAAGCGCTTGTACGCATCAACAAACATTTGCCATGCAATATGATCGGTAATGGCTTCACCCTGATGAAAAGGGGGATTACACAGTACCAAATCTGGGCTGATCTGTTCGGGTAAATTAGTTAAGCAATCATCCCAATAAAAATGTCCGTGTGGCGCGTTATCAGAAGACTCTAATGCATTGTGCTGCCAATTATGCTTTGCCGATGCGATGGCCATATCAGAGTCGTCAACAAAGTGAATTTGCGCTTGTGGGTAACATTGTTTTGCATGAAGCCCCAAAATGCCATTACCACACCCTAAATCAACAACATGTGTAAAGTCTCCCTTAGGCATGTTATCGAGCATTATTCTCGCGCCTATATCTAATTTATTTGCTGCAAACACATTTGCTAAGTTGCTGATCGTCAGTCCTAACTCGTTCACCTTCCAATTAACTGGTGCTGCGATAGTACGGGCATTACCATCACTGATACAGCTAATCACTCGGGTGTTTTTCCAGGCTAAGCTGGCACTTGATTGACCTAAATTTTTGTCAATAAGGCTGAGTAAGGCTGCATTTATCGACTTGGCTTTAGCTGAAATTAATACCGCTGTTCCCGCAGGGAGAATGGTTGATAATCGGGCAAGCTGTTGGCCAAAATAATGGAGGTTTTTAGGTAACTTCATTAACACCAGTTGAGTATTGCGCGGCAGAGACTCACGGCTATTAATGATTTGCAAAGACTCAGGCGTTAAATGATTGTGCTGTAAATTATACTGGCAACCGAGCAAACTGGTTTTTGCATCGGTTTCGAGGGTGATTGGCCACTGATTGTTAACGGCGGTTAACGCACAGGTTAATGCGCCAAAACTGTCATTCAGTATGGCTGTTGGCACTACAGGCTGCTGACTATCGATTAAGTGTTTAATCAAATGTTCATCAGCGGCGTCCCATGCTTGTAAGTTTGAGGCTTGTTGAGTGGGGTAACGATAGAGCTCAAGTTCAATGCCTGCGCAAGCAAATTGGGTGGTCATGGGTGTATTACCTAAATAAAAAATTGTGATGAATTGCCAAGGAGGTGTTTATTGCGCTCAATGCGGCTCAATAAACACTTGGTCATTATCTCAGATATCGCCTAGCAGCGCGAGAAATTGCGATGTCGACAAAGATTGCTATTCGCTAAGCGGTTGAGTAAATTGTCATTATCATAAAGTATTTCAAGGGATAATGATGAAAGGTGCTGGTGGAACAAGCGGCGGTATAGGGCAATTTTTTATTGGCTTAGCCATGATGTGTGGCGGTTTTTACATGTTACTCAATGCCATCAAAGTGACCAGTTCATTTGGCTTTGGCAGTCATTTGTATCAATTTGGTGGTTTTGGATTAACGAGTGGCATGGTCATGATCCCATTTATGTTTGGGGTCGGGTTAATGTTTTATAACGGTAAAAACCCTCTGGGTTGGCTGCTTACCTTTGGGTCGTTAGTCGCTCTTATATTTGGCGTGATCAGTGCGATTAACTTTCGGTTTTCGTACATGAGCGCATTCGATTTAATTGTCATTTTAGTATTGAGTATTGGTGGCTTAGGGTTATTTTTGCGTTCATTAAAAAACATTGAAGCTCGTTATCCTGACGCTTAACGATAGTCGCAGTTAGCAACCGCTGGTTTCAACATTAATGATTGGCCGTGCAGTGGTTGATGTCGCTTGCCTATAGCGTAAATAACATTGGGCAACGCCAGCATCTTCTGCAATATCCCCATGCCAATAAATCCAAGCGCCAGAGTAAACACTTGCGCGTTTTTGCCAGTCGTCTGCAGGGATATTCATCAATAAATCTATACCCGCAGCAGTGCCGTTGGGGTAACCATAAGCTAACACCACGTCTACACCATCAATGTTGAGCGTGGTTGATGCAAGCCTTTCAACTCCCGCGATAGCGGCTTTAGAGTAGGTTAATGTGGCGGCAGATTGCATTGCTGCTTCCATTCCCACCATGGTGGCGACAATGGCTTCTTTACGTAAACTGATGAATTTACTGCTCGCAACGATGGCAAGTATTGCCAAAATGACAATCACAATAACGAGTTCGATTAAGGTGAACCCTTTAGGTTTGTTTAACATGTTTTGCATAGCCTATTTATTATTATTTGTTTTTTGTACCTATAGATTTTGGTTTGCCTAGTTTATTGGGTGTATAAGGCATCTACAATCTCACATTTTGTTGTTACTATCATTTTATCTTAGTTTTATTTGTTGGTTAATACTGTGACGAACTCACCGACACCGCCATCTGATGTTACTGCTACTTCAGACTCGGCCTCAATTGTGACTACACCATACCGCGTCTTGCCCTGGATTTTGCATTTTTTATCTCCTTATAAATTAAAGGTCGTTGCTGCCATCATCTTTTTGTTCATCGGTTCGCTTGCGTGGTTATCACTTGGGCAGGGCGTAAAAATGATGGTTGATGAAGGGTTTATTGCCGACAATGCCGCCAGATTAAATGAGATCATGTTGATTATTGTTGGGATTACCGCAATTAGTGGTACGGCAGTTTTTTGTCGATTTTATTTAATGACATGGCTGGGCGAGCGGGCAAGCGCAGACATCCGCTTGCAGGTTTATCAGCATCTGTTGTCGTTATCGCCAGGCTTTTTTGCTACTCAACGTACCGGTGAAGTCATTTCTCGATTTACTGCTGACAGTACGTTAATTCAAAGTGTGGTGGGGTCGAGCTTATCAATGGCATTGAGATCGGGCGTAACAGTATTAGGCGGTATTGTTATGATGGGCTTTACCAGTGTAAAGCTGACTTTGCTGGTGCTGTTAGCGGTACCTTTAGTGCTGGGGCCTGTGAGTTATTTTGGCCGTAAAGTGAGAGTGTTGTCGCGTAAAAGCCAAGATCGTGTCGGTGATTTAGGCGCATATATTGATGAAACCTTACATGAAATCCATACCGTTCAGGCTTATACCCATGAAGCAAAAGATCGCCAACTATTTTCCGATCGCGTAGAGGCGGTAATGGATGTGGCAAAAGGGCGTATTAAGTATCGTGCTTTATTGATTTCTACTGTGATGTTTTTAAGTATTGGTGCCATTGCATTTGTGACCTGGGTCGGCGCAAAAGATGTGATGAGCGGTAACATTAGTGCCGGAGAGCTATCAGCATTTATGTTTTATGCCGTCATGGTGGCCGGCGCAGTCGCGACAATTAGCGAAGTATTTAGTGAAATTCAACGCGCATCTGGTGCGGCAGAACGCTTAATGGAACTGGTTTATACCCCCGTTGATATTCCGCAGCAAGCTGTACCCAATCAATTGAGTTTGCCGGTAAAAGGGTTGCTGCATTTCAATAATGTGGTGTTCGCATACCCCTCTGACAGCGGCCAAGATGTCATCCGGCAATTGTCGTTAACCATTCAGCCTGGAGAGCGTGTCGCGCTTGTTGGACCCAGTGGTGCAGGTAAAAGTACTCTGTTTGAGTTAATGATGCGTTTTTACCAACCCAAAGCCGGGCAAATCTTATTAGATGATGTTGATATTGCAGCCTTGTCTTTAACTGATTTACGTCAGCAGTATGCATTAGTCCCGCAAGAGTCGGTCATTTTTGCAATGAATGTGCTTGAAAATGTGCGTTACGGTCGTTTATCTGCAACTGACGATGAGGTCATTCAGGCATGTACTGCGGCTAAAGCAGATGAGTTTATCCGCGAATTTACTGATGGCTACGCAACGTATCTTGGTGAGCGCGGCGTGAGATTATCGGGTGGCCAAAAGCAACGAATTGCTATTGCCAGAGCCATTTTAGCCGACAGACCATTGTTGTTACTTGATGAGGCGACCAGTGCCTTAGATGCGGTGAGTGAAGTTAAAGTGAAGCAAGCCCTTGATTCATTAATGGCAAAACGCACCACGGTGATTATTGCTCACCGATTAGCGACGGTGATTAATGTTGATCGTATTTTTGTGATGGATAAAGGTCAGTTAGTTGCGAGCGGCACCCATAATGAATTGATGACTAGCAATGCGTTATATCGGGAATTTGCCAGTCTGCAATTGCTGATGGACAGCGAACCCGCTTAGTGAGTATGGTTTTTAATAAAAAAAGATGCCTCGGCATCTTTTTTATTGTGCGAACAATTAAAGATATTGTGAGCTTATTTGCGAAGTTCCCGGCGTAAAATTTTACCTACGGTACTTTTTGGTAGTTGCTCTGTAAATTCAATAATCCGCGGTACCTTGTAGGCCGTTAATTGGCTGCGACAATAGTCATTAATAATTTGCTTCGTTACTTCTAGGTCGGCAGAAGGTTGTTTTAATACAATAACGGCTTTTACGGCTTCGCCAGTACGTTCATCATCGACACCCACAACCGCACACTCAAGCACGAGTTCATTGGTTGAAAGTACGTCTTCAACTTCATTTGGGTAAACATTAAAGCCTGAAACGATAATCATGTCTTTTTTACGATCGACAATGGTGTGGTAACCATCTTCGCTAGCAATGCCAATATCACCCGTTTTAAAGAAACCATCTCGGGTCATGACTTTGGCTGTTTCTTCAGGTTTGTTCCAATATCCTTGCATCACTTGCGGTCCACGAACAGCTAACTCACCGGCTTGGCCAGTGGCGACTTCATTGTCATCCATATCCAGCACTTTAACCTCGGTGCCCAATACCGGTTTACCAATTGTGCCAAGGCGTTGATAGCCTGGTGAGTTCAAACTGACAACCGGTGATGTTTCTGACAGACCATATCCTTCAGAAATCATGCAACCAGTGGTTTGTTGCCATAAATTTGCCGCGGCACTGGTTAAGGCGGTACCGCCTGAAATAGTGATGGTCATTTTACTGAAATCTAAGGCTTTAAATTCTGGTTGATGGCATAAGCCCACAAACAAAGTGTTTAACCCCGCAAACCCGGTAAAAGGGTAGGTTTTCATTGTATTGATTAACCCTGCGATATCGCGTGGGTTAGGGATCAACACCGAGCAACTACCCGATTCAAAATACAACACTAAATTCACCATAAACGCATAAATATGATAAATCGGTAGCGGCGCAACAAATACATCATGACCTTGATTCATAGTGCTTGCGACACGTGATTTTACTTGAGCAGAGTTGGCTAAAAGGTTGCCATGATTGAGCATCGCACCCTTTGATAAACCCGTTGTTCCACCAGTATATTGCAAGGCAATTAAGTCATCATGATTGGGCGTTACTGCTTGATATTGCTGTTTTGCCCCTTCTGCTAGCACGTCTAAAAACGTCATTGTCGCAAACGGCGCTTCTGGTTGCGGCTGTGCCTCAATCAAGTCCATTGCGTGAGTTGATATGACCAACTCAACCGGAGTGTTATTGACCACATTGGTTAATGTGGGTAATAAATCGGATAGCACGACTAAGGCTTTGGCTCCAGAGTCATTAAACTGGTGGGTTAGTTCCCGTTCGGTATACATAGGGTTGGTATTGACTAACACCATACCTGCGCGAATTATGCCATATGCGGCTATAACAAATTGAGTAATATTAGGCAGTTGAAGTGCAACCCTATCGCCTGGTTGTAAATTGGTGCAATGTTGTAGGTAAGCTGCAAAATGGCGTGAATCACGTTCTATTTCACTGAATGTGGTGTCTTTTCCTAAACAGGCATATGCCGTGTTATCAGCAAACTTGTGACAAGATTTCTCAATGAGATCGACGATAGATGTGTATTGCTGTAAATCGAGTGTTGAATCAGCATCATAAGCCATGCTTACCCCCAGTAAATTTTGAGTTGTTATTGTTTTTAAATCAAACGTCCGTTTAGATTATTCCTCTAAGCTACACGGGTCGCGTTTAATTGGCAAAGGTTGTATCAGGATTGCCATTTTTTGTTATCTCCCTTCGAACGCTGTCGAAAAAAGCGTTTATACCTGTGTAAATTTTTGTATACAATCGTGTTTTGTGGTTGTTTTGTCTGCAATGTGCATATTATTGAGAAAAATCATAATGTGATATATGTCACTTAAAATCATATGTTTACTGTTTTAAAAGCCGATTTATTATTTAGATTCTGCTTATTAATCTCAGAAAGTGTTAGCAATTGTGTTTTAGTTGTTATAAAAATGTAGCTGAAATAGGGAGTATTTCGCATTTTAGACAAACTGGTTTTAGGCATGAATCACCTACGACTTAGTTGAAACACAACAATAATAAGCAGTTGGGAAGATAATAATGATGCAATCAAAAAAAACTAAATTTGGCTTCAGCTCGTTAAGCTTGGCCATCTCTTTTGCTCTTGCCGGAACAGTTGTCAGCTCACAAGCTTTCGCTGCAGACGAAGAAGTGGCAAAAAAAGAAAACGTTGAAAAAATTGCTGTCGTGGGTTCTCGCGCAGCACCTCGCTCAATTGGCGACTCGCCTGTCCCTGTTGATATTATTAGCAGTGATGATCTCAAGAAAAATGGTTCAACTGACATGATTGATATGTTGGTAACCTCGGTACCTTCATTTAACTCACGTGCGCAACCCATTAGTGATGCTGCAACGCTTGTTCGTCCTGTTAACCTTCGTGGCCTGCCATCAGACAGCACACTTATTTTAGTTAATGGTAAACGTCGTCACCGTGCTTCAGTTATTGCATTCCAGGGTGGTGGCATTAACGATGGTGCTCAAGGTCCTGATATTTCAGTTATCCCTGGTGTTGCGCTAAAGCAAGTAGAAGTGCTGCGTGATGGCGCAGCCGCTCAGTATGGTTCTGATGCGATTGCTGGTGTGATGAACTTTGTTTTAAAAGATGCCTCTGAAGGTGGTTCAATCACTGTTAGCCAGGGCGAGTATTACGAAGGTGACGGCGCTGCAACGACCATTGACGGTAACATCGGTTTACCTTTAACAGACGATGGCTTTGTTAACATCAGTGCACAATATAAAACTGCAGATGCCACCAGTCGCAGTGTGCAACGTCCTGATGCTGCTGCCATTGCTGCTGGTGGCAATACCTCAATTCTTAATCCAGCGCAAACCTGGGGCAACCCAGAGATCAATGATGATTTTACCGTATTTGTAAACTCTGGTTTTGATATCAACGATAACACTCACTTGTATGCATTTGGTAACGTGTCATCACGTGAAGCAACAGGTGGTTTCTATTATCGTAACCCGCAAGATCGTGATTTAGTTTATTCAAAAGTGAATCCTGATACAGGTGAAAAGGAATTGTTGGTTGGTGCTATAAATGGTGATCAGTCAACTTGTAGTGCTGTACCCGCTAACGTTCCAAACGTGCTAAATACACCTGAATATTTAGCAATGGTTGCCGATCCTAACTGTTTCTCAATGAACCAAATCCGTCCAGGCGGGTATACCCCTCAATTTACCGGTAAAATTGAAGATATGTCTTTCTTTGCGGGTATTAAAGGGACGTCTGGCGAATGGAATTATGATGTCAGTGCTGGCACCGGTAGTAATAAATCCACTTTTGGTTTAAAAAATTCACTTAACCCATCTATGGGTTTAGAGACACCAACTGACTTTGATACTGGCTCATACGAGCAAATTGAAACCACCTTTAACGCTGATATGAATCGTTTTGTGACCATTGGTGGTTTAGAAGATATTAGCTTTGCTACTGGTTTTGAATGGCGCGAAGAGTCATTTGAGATTGGTCAAGGTGAAGAGGCATCGTGGATTGCCGGCCCTTATGCAGACCAAGGCTTTAACATCGGTTCGCACGGTTTTAAAGGTTTTGGACCAGAATCGGCAGGTAAGAACAAGCGTAACAACATCGGTGTTTATACCGACGTTGAAGCGTACCTAACAGATGACTTCTTGCTTGGTCTTGCACTACGTTATGAGAACTTCTCTACCTTTGGCGACACGTTAAACTATAAGTTAACTGCTCAGTATATCGCTACTGATGAGTTGTCGTTCCGTGCATCTCACAGTACTGGTTTCCGTGCTCCAACGGTGGGTCAAGAAAACGTAGTAAATACCCAAACATCAATTGTTAATGGCGAATTAATTCAGACCTTTATTGCACCGCCTACAAATCCACTAGCCGCATTTTATGGTGGTGAAACGTTAAAGCCGGAAGAGTCTGTCAGTTATGCAGTTGGTTTTGTGTATGAATATGAAAATTTATTCTTAACCGTTGATTACTACAATATTGAAGTGACAGGTCGTATTGCACAATCGAGTCAGATTGATGTGGAAGCTAGTGATTACGATGCGTTAAGAGCGGCTGGGGTTGAGTTCCCGGAGCTAATTTCAGCAGTAACCTACTATTCCAATGACTTTGATACCACCACTCAAGGTGTTGATATTGTAGGCTCTTACAGTATGGACATGTTTTCTGGTGATGCTAAGTTTAGCCTAGCGTATGGCTGGACAGACACCTCAGTTGATAAGTTTGACGAAGCCACAACAGACTTAGGTAAAGTGCGCCGTTTAGAAGATGGTATTCCTGCACACCGTGCTACATTAACGTGGGGCCAGAGCTGGGATGATCTAAGTACGTCTGTTCGTGCGAACTACTTTGGTGAGTACTACGCGACACATGCTGATGATACGTCTGATTGGGGGTCTGAAACCGCTGATGCCGCTGTGACAATTGATGTTGAAGTGAGCTACGCTGTGATGGATAACCTGACTGTTTCAGTCGGCGCGAACAACATATTCGACCAAGAAGCGCAAAAGCTTAAAGATGGCACATTAGGCGCATTAGGTGCGGTGTACTACGAAAGTGGTCCATTTGATTACAACGGTGGCTACTACTACGGCCGTGTAAACTATCGCTTCTAAGCACTGATACAACGCTAATAACACTCACAATAGTGAGCGCTATGAATAAAAAAGACTGCTTCGGCAGTCTTTTTTTATGGTGTTTAGTGGGCGTTTAATGTGCGACTAAAGATAAAGCTTTAGCTATATCGTCGATAATTAACACTTTAGGTAGCTCAATACCGTCCGGATAGGCAGCGCCATATATTTTATTAAATGGTGTACCCGCAACACCTTGTTGCCCCATGTATTGCTCGATAACCGCATCAGCTTCTGTCCAGTTACCTTGCATAAGCACAATGTGTGGTTGGTTTAATTGATTAACCACTTGTTCTCGATGTAACACATTTGCTTTGTTTGTTTGGCAGGGGACGCACCAATCAGCAGTAATATCAACAAACACAGTGTTACCTTGAGACACATACTCTGCGATTTTATCTGGTTCTAGCGGTTGCCAACGCAAAGCCTGGTAAGCTAAATAATCTTCACCTTTATTGACAAATGCAATGACCCCTGCAAAACATATTCCCATAAATACCAACATCATAATCACAAGTGTTGGGATTGCTTTACCATTGATTTTAGCCCAAATGAGCCCCGCCACGGCAGTAAAAATGACTGCCAGTAATATCATCATTAAAATCGTCATAGGGCCTGTTATTTGTTTATGTAAATGTAAAGTAAGGTAACATTAGCAGGGCACGCTTAACTGGTAGTTAAAATAGTGAATAGAAAATAGAGGTGTTATGACGTTTAGTACTTGGCTGGGGTTGTTAGCCATTTGTTGTTTAGGGGCGATGTCGCCAGGACCGAGTTTAGCCATGGTTGTTCGGCACACATTAAGCGGTGGTCGTTTACATGGCGTAGTTTGCGCATGGGCTCATTCGATTGGAATCGGTATTTATGCGTTAGTGACGTTGCTGGGATTAGCTGTAGTGCTTAAGGCTTCGCCAATAATTTTTAACGCGATAGCCATAATCGGGGCGCTTTATTTAGCCTGGATAGGCATACAATCATTGCAGTCAAAGGGCGGTATGCAACAAAAGTTAGCGGCTGGAAAACCGAGTAGCTTATGGGAAGCTGCACGCGATGGTTTAGCCATTTCATTATTCAACCCTAAGATTTTATTGTTTTTTTTGGCATTGTTCAGTCAGTTTGTTCTTGCGGCTCAAACACCCGTTGGTCAAGGCTTGATTGTGCTGACTCCGCTAGTCATTGATGGGCTGTGGTATACCATTATCGCGTTTGTATTATCGCATTCTGCCGTATTACCGAAGTTGCGTGAAAAGTCGCAATTGATTGATAGGTTGTCTGGTGTAGTATTAATTTTATTGGCAATTAGAGTGATTTATTCACTTGTTTAACTGATTAAGCCATCGAGTATGATGGCTTAATCATATTAACGTTTAATCTGCTTTAAACATTTTGACTGCATCATCAACCGGTTGCTGTGCAGGAACTGGTGGGTTAGCAATATGGTCGTCTAGGTTTTCGTTTAACATAGCCTTGAATTCGTTTGAAAACCACTCTAAAGCATTGTCTTTTTCAGCAGCTAAATTAGTAGATTTAATGGCGGCTTCGAAAGCGTTAAAACGTGCAGAAGCAAATCTCATTGCGGTTCCAACTTTGCCAATATCATTTTCTTGTTGGCTTAATTGATTGGCTAGCGCGATAAATTGATCGGCAATTTGGTACATGGTGAGTTCAGTTTTTTGTTCAGACATCAGATCCACTTTGTCGGTGAGTAAGTTTCAATCGAGTGTAACGATTTCTATATAAAATATCAGGTAAAAATTGTCTATTGAGATCTTTATCTACGATTTTATTGTTGTTATTCAGCAGTCATGTTTGCCTGAGAACGTTTTTCAGTGCAACTGTTATTAATGAGAATGATTGATTTTTAGGTGTTGGCTCTTGATTAATGGTTTGTCATGCCATCATATTTTTAGGTACGTATTTTGATAAAAGGAAACATCATGATGGCCAGCTGGGAAACATTTTTAGCGCAGCAATCGTCTCAATTATATTATCAGCAACTGCAACAATTTATTGCTAAGCAGCGATCGCAAGGAAAAGTGATATACCCGCCAGACGACGAAGTGTTTACAGCATTTGATTTAACGCCTCTAAATCAGGTTAGAGTAGTGGTATTAGGGCAAGATCCTTATCATGGCCCTAATCAAGCGCATGGGCTGTCTTTTTCAGTTAAAAAGGGGGTTAAGACGCCACCTTCGTTAGCCAATATGTACAAGGAGCTGAAAAATGATATTGAGGGCTTTAATGTCCCTGTGCATGGTGAGTTGTCTGCATGGGCTAAGCAGGGCGTATTACTATTAAATACTGTGCTCACTGTCGAGCAAGGTGCTGCTCATTCTCATGCAAAATCAGGATGGGAAATATTTACAGATAATGTATTAATCGAGCTGAACCAACAGAATGCTCCCATAATATTTGTTTTTTGGGGAAACCATGCCATTAAGAAAGGTCGCTTGATTACAGCATCACAACATAAGGTGTTAACCGGCCCGCACCCATCGCCCTTGTCTGCTTATCGTGGATTTTTTGGATGTCAGCACTTTTCGAAGATTAATCAAATGTTGGTCGCGCAAGGTGATAAACCAATCGATTGGCAAGTGTAAATGTTGAAAAAGCAGGGCGCATTTAGTTAATGATAAATGCGCCATTGTAGAAAACTATTTTAGATACTCGTTGTTACTGCTGTCGTTACTCTCTGTTGTTAATAACAGTGGTTAATGACTGTGATTAATTGTTGCGGTTCACAGAGAGGTGAGCCAGTGAAATTAAAGCTTGCTTATAGTCACTTTCAGGTAAAATACTTAAGGCATCAATTGCTTTTTGAGCTTCAACCTGAGCTTTCTCCTGGGTATACAATAATGCGCCAGACTCATGCAGCGCAGTTAAAATCTCATCAATGGCTTTAGTGCCATCGCTTTGTTCAATGGCTTCACGAATGAGCTTTTTAGCTGCATCTGAACCATTTTCCATGGCATAGATTAGCGGAAGCGTTGGTTTACCTTCAGCCAAGTCATCACCAATGTTTTTACCTAACTCATCGGCATTGGCGGTGTAATCGAGTAGGTCATCGGTTAGTTGGAATGCGGTGCCTAAAAATTTACCATAATCACCTAGGGCTTGTTCTTGCTCTGGGCTCACATTGGCTAATACACCGGCTAATTGGGTTGCGGCTTCGAATAACTTTGCCGTTTTGCAATAAATCACCCGCATGTAGTTTTCTTCGCTGGTATTGGCGTCGTTACAGTTCATTAACTGTAATACTTCGCCTTCAGCAAGCACATTCGTTGTATGCGCTAGGACTTTCAGCACTTTCATGCTGTCTAGTTCAGTCATCATTTGAAATGAGCGGGTGTAGAGAAAGTCGCCAACCAATACGCTAGCACTATTGCCGAACAGTGCATTTGCCGTTTCACGACCACGACGCAGTGTAGACTCATCAACAACGTCGTCGTGCAGTAACGATGCGGTGTGGATAAACTCGATAATGGCAGCCAGCTTGAGGTGTTGCTCACCTTTATAATCAACCGCTTTAGCCGCTAATATTGATAATAACGGACGTAAACGCTTACCACCGCCATTGATAATGTAATAACCAAGCTGGTTAATTAGGGCTACATCAGATTCAAGTTGTTTGTATATCAGCTGATTGACTGCTTGCATATCAGTGTCAGCCAGTTGACGAATGGCGTTTAAATCCATAATAGTCTCTGGTTGTTGGGCGACAGGGTTCGCACCCTTTAATTAGTCATATCGAATTTGAGCGCATATCTTACAGGATATCAACGCTGTTTTTCAAAGTAAGTATTGTATCAAATATGTGTTACATAATGCTGTTCTAGTATAACTTTACTTGTTTACTGCCCATTTAGTTCAAAAAGACGCTATTTAATGACAGCATGTCAGTGTTTTATCGCTTAATAGAGAACATTGTTCTCGAAGGATAATATGTTAGCTAATTTTTATCACTCGCACATTAGCTAATGATGAATAGTGTGCAGTTATGTGCCCTTTTTTATTTGAATGTGAATTAGGGCTTGCCTGATGATAATTCTTCGCGTAGAATCCGCGCCCATTGTCATTAAAAGTTTTTTAGCACCTAGTCTCGTCAATTATATGAGTTAGTGTGTTAGTCATTTGGAGTGAAATAGCTATGTACGCTGTTTTTCAAAGTGGCGGAAAGCAACACCGTGTTGCTGAAGGTCATACAGTTCGTTTAGAGAAATTAGAAGTTGCTACTGGTGAAACCATTGAATTCGATCAAGTTTTATTGATCGCTGATGGCGAAACAGTGCATGTTGGTGCTCCTTTAGTTGCTGGCGGTAAAGTCGTAGCTGAAGTAGTTGGCCACGGTCGCGGCGAAAAGGTAACTATCGTTAAGTTCCGTCGTCGTAAGCATCACGACAAGAAGATGGGCCACCGTCAGTGGTTCACTGAAGTTAAAATCACTGCGATTAACGCATAATTTAGGAGTCTAACTCATGGCACATAAAAAAGCTGGCGGTTCTACTCGTAACGGCCGCGATTCAGAAAGTAAACGTCTTGGTGTTAAGCGCTTTGGCGGTGAATCAGTTCTAGCTGGTAACATTATCGTTCGTCAACGTGGTACTAAATTCCACGCTGGTATTAATGTAGGTGTTGGTCGTGACCACACACTATTTGCATTAACAGACGGTAAAGTAAAGTTTGAAGTTAAAGGTCCTAATAACCGTAAGTTTATTAGCATCGAAGCTTAATTCTCTACTAAGCTAGATCTCGAAAGCCCTGCCTATGGTGGGGCTTTTGTGTTTTTTATATCATTAAACTTCGTTTGATAGTTTAATGATTTTGTTTATATGCAGTAGGCGATATCGTGATGAATGCTATCTTCAGCGCTTTCCTGCAAATCCCAGTGATTTGGGGTTATAATTACAGATTAAGTGGCGTCAGGAGTCAGTATGAAGTTTGTTGATGAAGCGAATATTCGCGTAGAAGCGGGTGACGGCGGAAGCGGTTGCGTCAGTTTTAGACGCGAAAAGTATGTTCCAGATGGTGGTCCAGATGGCGGTGACGGTGGTGATGGCGGTAGTGTATTCCTACAAGCTAACGAAAACCTAAACACGCTAATCGATTACCGTTTTACTCGTTTCCATATGGCTGAACGAGGAACTAATGGTCGTGGTCGTGATTGTACTGGTCATGGCGGCACTGATTTGGTTCTTCAAGTACCTGTTGGTACACGCGCTATCGATCAAGAAACCGAAGAATCACTGGGTGATTTAACTGCACATGGACAAAAGCTACTTGTTGCTAAAGGTGGTTTCCACGGTTTAGGCAATGCCCGCTTTAAAAGCAGTACCAACCGTGCGCCACGTCAAAAGACATTGGGTACGCCTGGTGAAGTACGTTCAATCAAACTTGAATTATTATTGCTTGCGGATGTGGGTTTGTTAGGTATGCCAAATGCCGGCAAGTCTACTTTTATTCGCTCAGTTTCTCGTGCTACACCTAAAGTTGCCGATTATCCCTTTACCACGTTAGTGCCAAATTTGGGTGTTGTTAATCCACGCCCTGGTCAAAGCTTCGTGATTGCCGATATTCCTGGTCTTATTGAAGGTGCTGCAGAAGGTGCTGGTTTAGGTATTCGTTTCTTAAAGCATCTTGAACGCTGTCGTATGTTGTTACACATCATCGATATTAAACCTATTGATGGTAGCGATCCTGTGCACTCAGCACGTGCAATTGTTGGCGAACTTGAAAAATACTCGCCAAAATTAGCGGCGAAGCCACGTTGGTTAGTCTTTAACAAAACTGACTTGTTACTTGAAGAAGAGTTACAAGAGAAAATGGATGCGATTGTCAAAGAGTTAGATTGGCAAGGCGATGTATACACTATGTCTGCTTATAATCGTACCGGTACAGAAGCATTGAGCATCAAGATGCTTGATTACATTCGAAGTATCCCAGTGGTTAAAGAAGAAATTACTGCTGATGCTGATGTTGAGTTCAAGTGGGATAATTATCATCAGGGTACTGAAGAATCCGTCAACGAAGATTATGATGATGATTTTGATGATGATTTCGATGATGATGATTATGATGTCGAAGTTATTTACCAACGTTAATTTGCTCATTTGAGGATATCGTGTACGCAGATAGCCAAAATGATATAACCCGTCTTGTAGTGCGCTGCGCGCAATTGCTATTGGCCTATGGTGCTGAGTCTGATCTTGTTGAAGAGATCAGTCAGCGTCTCGGTAAAGCACTTGGGCTTGCCAGTATTGAGCTGTCTATTTCGTCTAATGCATTAGTGCTCACGAGCCTAGTGCATGGGCGTTGTATTACTACAACTCGGCGCATTCGAGCCCACGGCATTAATATGATGGTCATTTGCGAGCTTCAGCGCATATGCATCTTAGCTGAAAAAGGCATTTATGGTGCAAACGAAGTTAGACGTCGTTTAGCGCATATCAAACCTAAGTCTTACCCCGCAATAGCTGTTGTCCCCATGATCGGTTTATCTTGCGCCAGTTTTTGTCATTTGTTTGATGGTGACCTGATCGCGTGCATCATTACTTTTTTTGCCTCTTCTATCGGCATGATGGTGCGGTTATTTTTTGCATCGAAGCACTTCAATCTTTTAGTTAACTTTTCAATTACAGCTTTTGTGATTACTGGCATTGCCCAAATTGGTTATCTTTGGCCGATTACAACCACTCCGCAAGCGACGATGGCTGCCAGCGTATTGATGTTAGTGCCCGGTTTTCCATTGATAAATGCGATTTCCGATATGGTGAAAGGCCACATGAATGTGGGCATTTCTCGTTGGGGTCATGCTACCTTGCTCACTCTCGCGTCGGTGATTGGCATTACTATTGCGATGCAGATGGGCGGAATTTTCTAATGCTATCTTTGTTAAGCATCTTGTTACATGACGCTTTTTTCTCTGCAATACCTGCTGTGGGTTTTGCGATGGTGTTTAATGTACCTAAACGTTACTTGATTTACTGTGCGATTGCTGGGGCCATAGGTCATAGTTTTAGAACGCTACTATTGCAGTTCTCTATGCCGATAGAATGGGCAACGTTTGTTGCTGCAGCTGTTGTTGGGGTTATCACCATCCAGTTTGCTAAACGCCATTTAGCGCCACCGTTAATGTACGCGGTTGCGGCCATTATTCCTATGGTGCCCGGTACCTATGCTTTTAATACAGTAATCGCGCTCATTCAGTTAACCGCACAAAGCCAAGTGAGCCCAGAGTTAACTGCCCAAGTCATCCTAAATGGTTTAAAAACCGTCTTTATTCTAGGTGCGTTAGCCGTTGGATTAGCGTTACCAAGTTTGTTGTATTATCGCACTCGACCCATTATTTAATGTTATTGATGTTATAAACAGCTTCTAATCATACTAAATCAAACATTGAAATCGAGACTCAAATTTAGGTGTAAAGTTGATGTCTGAATTTCTGCTAAGTACGATTCAATATCGTGGTTTTTCAACTAAGCATCTGGCTAAAATAAGTCTAAGCCATTATAGAAAAGGATTCTTTTACAATGCGTATCGCAATGATTGCCGCTATGGCAAATAATAGAGTGATTGGTAAAGACAATAAAATGCCTTGGCATTTACCTGAAGATTTACGCCATTTTAAAGCGATGACATTATCAAAGCCTATCATTATGGGCCGTAAAACATATGAGTCTATTGGCCGCCCATTACCAGGGCGTCATAACATTGTGATTAGTCGTAATAATCAGCTCGTTATAGACGGTGTCACTTGCGTCGTAAATTTTGAGCAAGCCTTGGCTGCCGCAGGTGATTGTGAAGAAGTGGTGGTTATTGGTGGTGGTCAACTTTACGAACAATTAATACCCCAAGCTGACGTATTATATCTGACTATGATTGATTTAGCCGTCGAGGGTGACACGCATTTTCCTGCTTGGGATGATGGTTCGTGGCATATAGAAAACTCAGAAACTTTAACAAACGACAAAGGATTGCAATATAGCTTTAACACTTTAGTGAAAAAGTGTTAAATTAATCACGTTTATACCCTGAAATTAAGATACATCAGCGAGCTTTACTGTCGACTGTATGTATAGCTATATAACTATAATGATAAAGGAGTGTCGGATGCGTCTATTGCCTGTGGCTATTGCAGCCCTGATTGCAGCATCTTTTGTGTCAACCCCTGCTGTTGCCAATACGGAACAATTAGTAGCAAACATTTGTGATTATGTTAAATCAGACGACAAAAATCGTTTACGTAAAAAAATGAAAGAAACTCGTGTCAAATTACGTAACGTGTATTCAAGCATTTCTTGTGATGGCAGCAGTTTATTGCGTACTGCCTACAGTTCAAATGCGAATGATGTCGGTGAGTTTATCGCAAAACGTATGCCATCGTCTGATCTAGCAGCCCCTGAACCAGATGGCAAAACCATCTTAGATTGGGCTTCGGCTAATGGTCATGATGGTGGCCCTATCACTACAGCGATTAAAGATCGTGTTGGTGGTGGTGCGGGTGATGAAGACTAAATAACCTGATATCAGGTTAAATAACCTCAACTCGGGATAATAAATGCCTTTCAAACAGTCCTTTGCCCCGCTAACTGCGTTGAATCGACTTACAATAGGCTAGCTATTGACGCTTCCATTCGCCTTGTTTGCAGAACAAATGACAAGCTTGAAAGTGAGATGGGTTAACATGTTGATTTTAAATAGCATAAGTTCATCCCTTATACCGAGTTCAGGTTAAATACGTAACGTAATACGTTCCAATAAAAAATACCGATAAGAAATTATCGGTATTTTTTTATGTTTTTGCGGGCGAGAACGAAATAAAATTAGGCACAAAAAAGGCCCCTGGGGGCCTTTTATCCATATGTGACAATATGCTAGTCGTTATACTTTAAACTCTCGTACAGAGGCTTGTAACTCTTCTGCAAGCATTGCCACCTGATGACTTGATTGCGCTGTTTGATCTGCACCAGTGGCCGTTTCTTCAGATATAGATGCAATGTGTTCTAGTTTTTCTGATACTTGCTGGCTAACAATATTTTGCTCTTGTGCAGCATGGGCAATATGATTACCCGAATCATAAGCTCTATGAACCGATTTACTGATGGTTTCCAGGGCAATGTTAGCTTGTTCATTTTTCTCTACACAGCTGTTTGCTTGTGCGCGTCCAAGCTCCATCACCGCAACAGCTTCTTGGGTGCCGACTTGAAGGACTTCAATCATCTGCTGAATTTCACTGGTAGAATGTTGGGTGCGAGACGCAAGATTACGAACCTCGTCAGCCACCACAGCAAAACCGCGACCTTGTTCGCCCGCTCTGGCGGCTTCGATGGCCGCGTTTAAAGCCAGTAGGTTAGTTTGATCTGCAATGCCTCTGATGACATCTAAAATTGAACCAATTGAGGCACTGTCTGAGTGAACTTTGTTAATCACGATGCCTGCTTTAGCCACTTCTTCAGCCAATGCGAGGATGGTGTTTTTGCTTTCTTCGGCAAGCGAGCGCATGTGCTGGGCTTCTTGATCTGCTTGCTTGATTTCATTTAAAGCTTGATCGGCACTCATCGAGACCTGTTGTGCGCTAGAGCTTAGCTCTGTAGTAGCGGTCGCAACTTGATCAACCTGACTTTTTTGCTCTTGAATACCAATCGTGGTTTGCGAGGTAATGGCTGAAGTTTGCTCTGCTGCTGCCGCAAGCTGATTAGCGCGGTCAACAATACCTACAATTAAGCTTCTTAAGCTGTCGACTAAGCGGTTACAGTTTTTAGCCAGTTCGGCAAACTCATCATGGCCTGAATCATCTAACTTGTGAGTTAAGTCGCCAGACGCTAATACGTTTAAGGCCTGGTTAACTTTTTCTAAAGACTTGGTTAATGGGGTAATAACGGCAATACTGACCACAATGGCCACTACAATCGCAAACAGCACTACACCAAGCGTTTTATAAAAAGCTGAATCAATAATACTCAGTGCATCATTACTGATATCACTGGCAAAGTTATCAATCGATTTGGCTAATACAGTCATCATCGCATTGACATTTTTGGCGGCGATTTGTGTGTCATTTAACTGCTTTGTCGCGGAAAACTCGTGATTGAGCTGTTGCTGCTTTAGTGCAATGATTGAGTCATTACCATTAAGTAATTTAAAGACTTTTGCGCTTTCGACAGACAAGTCTTCTAAAATTGAGCTGCTGATAACACCAGTACCTTGGCGGTTAATGTAGTCGATTTTAGTTGTTGCTTCGCTGACCATATAATCAAGTTCTTTAATGATAAGGTCATATTTGCTTTGCTCAGTTGTGGCAACTAAATCATAAATAGTCGTAATAATATTAATTAATGTGCCATCAACTAAACTTGCTGACGCAGCTAAACTGCGCTCAGTTTCATCTTCACTGGTTTCTAAATCAATCACGTCGAGTAGAATGGACGATGAGTCATCGGCGGCATTCTCTAAAGCACTGCGCATTGTTAATAACTTTTCTTGCAAGCTAAGTGCGCTTTCCCTTTCGTTAAGCATGGTGTTTGCGCTAGCTTCGTACAGGTTATAGCTTTTATTCAATTCGTTTAATGGCTGTGCAAGTTGAGATTGTTGGCTGACTAAATTACCTAAACGAGTCATATCGCTTTTAAAGCGGTTGTCGAGGTCGGTAAGCTTTTTCTCGATATCCGGAATTTTAGATGAGTGATTACTGTAGTAAGCCAGCACTGCTTCAATCTGTTGAGTGCTAAGGTTTTCACTTAAAATACTGGTCGCTTCTAACGCAGGTAAGCTGACCGTTTTAAGGATGGTTGTGCCGTCTTTGATACTGTTGTTACTGAGTAGAGTCACAACCCCTAGGACCACAAGTAACAGTGTTACAACGGTAAAACCGCCTATAACCCTGGTTGCTACATTAATTTTCATACAATACTCCGACTATTATTATTTGATCCTGGTTTTTATTATTAAGTGATTTTGATATTGAGTGGATTAACAAACACATGTTTCTCAGGCAAATTTTGTCAATGCTCAAATTTAATATCGGTCACTTTTCTGTGTAACAGTCTTTTAAGAGACTTTGTTGATTTACACGAATGGTATGTATTAAAACTTCACTTTTAGTTATAGGGTAGTTTGAGCTTTTACAGCATGCGCAGATAATCAATACGATTGTTATTGTTATCGGCAAATTGCTACTTTAGTTTAACGTTAAATTAACCTGTTTTGGGTAATTTTTTCATTCTTTTCAAGATGCCATAACGTGAGGTGTTCGCCCCAGCAACAGCCTGTGTCTAATGCCATAAAATGTGGCTGAGGAGTTTGACCCATCAAGGCGGCCCAATGACCAAACACGATAGTATTTTGCGGCGCACAGCGTGATGGAAATTCAAACCAGGGTGCGAGCTCAGCTGATGTTTGCTGTTGTGGTGGTGTTTTACACTTAAACTCAAGGCGGCCATCAGAATGCAAAAAACGCATTCGGGTCAATGCATTGATACAATAACGTAAACGATCAATACCGTGTAACTCACTTGACCACTGTTCTGAATCTTCATTGTACATTTGTGCGATTAACGCCGTTAAATAATCATCTTGTTGTAGCGCAACGCTGACTTGCTTTGCTTCTTGTATCAGGGTGTCGATATCCCATTGTGGTGGGACGCCTGCATGCGTCATGATGATATTGTGTTCGGGCAATGTGCGAACCAACGGTTGTTGTCTTAGCCAATCGGTTAGTTGATTAATATCGGGTGCGTTAAGCAACTCACTAAGATGATCTTGCGGGTGAGGGCGTTTTAATTTGCCATGAAGTGCCAGTAAATGCAGATCATGATTGCCGAGTACCACTTTTGCGGAATTTTGCAGTGACTTAAAAAACCTTAATGTTGCCAAGGATTCAGTTCCTCGTGCGACTAAATCACCGACCGCCCACAACTCATCTTTAGATGGGGTAAAGTCTACTTTTTGTAACAGTAAGGTTAGCTCTGCAAAGCACCCTTGAATATCACCAACAAAATAGTGTGCCATGATTTACTGCAAAATACCTGGAACGGCTAATCTAAACGCGGGAATAGCCGCTAAAAAACGTTTGCCTTGAGCATCTTCCATGCCATAAGACCCATGCATAAAGCCTACAGGTGTCTCCATGACTGTGCCACTCGAATACTGATATGCGGTATTAGGTGAAATCGTTGGGGTTTCACCCACCACGCCAGGGCCTTTCACTTCACTTTCTTTGCCATTAGCGTCGGTAATAATCCAATGACGATCTTTGAGTGTGACCTTGCTATCACCTAAATTGATGATGGTAATGGTATAACTAAAAAGGAATTTGTTGTCGGCAACATCAGATTGTTGTTCTAGATATTGGGTGTCGACTTTTATTTTTATCGGTGATTCGCCTTGGCTCATTCTACATCCTGTCTTTAAAACAAAAGGGCATGCTCGTATTGGCATGCCCTTATTATTACTTTTTGTTGTCACACAGTAAATTAGCCATCTCGACATACTGCGGAACACTGATTTGTTCTGGCCGCATACTGGAGTCAATGTTTAATGACGCAAAGTCATCATCAGACAACAAGGCTTTTAGATTATTGCGCAATGTTTTGCGGCGCATACTAAACGCTGTAGAACATAAGTGACGTAGTACATTCACATCTTTACATGGCCAAGGTTTAACTTCGTATGGCAATAAACGCACTACTGCTGAGTCAACTTTAGGTGCCGGTGTAAAGCAGTGTGGTGGCACTTCAAGTACCGGAACTACCTGACAGAAGTACTGTGCCATAACAGTTAAACGACCGTAGGCTTTAGTGCCGGGGCTGGCTGATAAACGCAACACCACTTCTTTTTGTAGCATGAAGTGCATGGTTTCAATTTGTTCCGCAAACTCAAACAAATGGAACATCAATGGCGTTGAAATGTTATAAGGCAAATTACCAAATACTTTCATCTTTTTGCCAGGCTGTTGTAATTTCGAAAAATCAAACTGCAGCGCGTCACCTTGATGAATGGTTAGCTTGTCTTTAAGTATGGGATGCTTTTGTAAACGTTCTACTAAATCACGGTCTAATTCAACAACGGTTAGGTTATCGATGGTGTCTGCAACCGGTTCGGTTAATGCACCAAGACCAGGACCAATTTCAATCATCACATGATCGTTGTCAGGTGCAATAGCACCAACGATACTGCTGATCACACCTTGATCGGTAAGAAAGTTTTGTCCAAAACGTTTTCTGGCCGTGTGGCCTAAATGTACTTTATTGCTCATTAAAATGGGTTACTTACTTTTTGAGGCCAATTCGATGGCTTTGTTTAATGCACAGGTAAAACTGCCGCTATCCGCTTTTCCGGTACCCGCTAGTTCAAGCGCTGTACCATGGTCGACTGAGGTGCGAATATAAGGTAAACCTAGAGTGATATTGACCGACTTGCCAAATCCTAAAGATTTAAGCACAGGTAATCCTTGGTCATGATACATGGCGAGTACCACGTCAGCTTGTTCAAGATACTTTGGCTGGAATAGAGTATCTGCTGGCAACGGGCCAACAATATCCATACCTTGCGCACGTAACTCGTTTAGCGCGGGGATCATGGTATCAATTTCTTCACGACCTAAATGGCCGTCTTCTCCTGCATGCGGGTTTAAACCACAGACATAAATTTTGGGTGAGCCTAAACCAAATTTACTCACCAGTTCGCGGTGCAAAATGCTAATGATGTGGTGCAATCTGTCACGTGTTATCGCTTTAGCCACATACGCTAATGGGATGTGCGTAGTCATTAAGGCAACTTGTAACCCCGGCGTAGCTAACATCATAACCACATCTGCACAGTTGGCTTGCAACGCAAAAAACTCGGTATGGCCACTAAATGGGATGCCGGCTTGATTGATAATGCCTTTGTGCACGGGACCCGTAACGACAGCATCAAATTCATTAGACATGTTTTTTTCGCCAGCGTAACGCAAGGTATCAACAACATAAGCGCTGTTGGCTTCGTTTAATACCCCACATTCACAAGGCTCAGCTAATGCAAAAGGCACTATGGTTAAGGTGCCTGCTGCTTGAGGTTTTGGCGGTTGTGACGGTTGATAAGGTATGAGTTGCAAAGGGAGTCCAAGTAATTTGGCTCTGCTCATCAATAAATCTGGATCGGCACAAACAACTAACTCAGCAGGCCAAGCCTGCTGAGCGAGTTTGATGACTAAGTCGGGGCCAATGCTTGCTGGTTCACCGGGAGTAATAGCAATACGTTTAGTCATTGATCTTGCTTAACCTCGTTTTGTTTCAGGCTCAATAATTTCAATATAAGCTTCAGAGCGCATTTCATCTAACCAGTTTTGTAATTCTTCGTTAAATTTACGACGGAAAATTAACTGATGTGCTCGGTTACTGTTAAATTGATCCGTTGCATCAGTTGTGCGACGAGATTCAAGTTGCACAATATGCCAGCCGTGTGTAGTACGGAATGGCTCACTGATTTGACCTTCGCTTAAACTGGCTAATGTTTGAGAGAATTCAGGCACGTACATACCTGGATCTGCCCAACCTAATTCACCGCCTTTTGCCCCTGAACCTGGATCTTCAGAATACTGTTTAGCTAACTTAGCAAAGTCGGCTTCACCACTACGCACTTGCACTAAAAAGTTGTCTAGCATCGCTTTAGCACGGTCTTCCGATAAAATCGGTGATGGCTTTAGTAGAATGTGGCGTGATTTAACTTCAGACACTTCTTGAGTTTGCAGTCCGCGTGTGTCGATGACTTTAATAATGTGGAAACCAGAACCCGATTTGATTGGACCAATAATATCGCCTTTCTTAGCGCTATTGACCACTTCAGCAAACAAGGTTGGCATTTCATTGATGTTCATGAAATCCCAAATACCGCCTTCAAGGGCTTTAGGGCCTGAAGATGATGCAATAGCAGTGCTGCGGAAATCATCACCTTCATTTAGGCGTTTTAGGACGATTTCAGCACGGCGACTTGAACTTTCTAGTTGCTCACTGCTTGGGTTACTTGGCACTTCAATTAAGATGTGACCGATTTGAAATTCAACATCTTTTAAGCCTTGTTCTTCAATGAGTTTGACTAGGCCACTGATTTCTTGAGGCGATACTTGAATACGACGTTGCACTTGAATACGTTGAATTTCACCTAAAGTGACTTCTTGACGCAACTGTTCACGATATTGGCTAAAGCTAGTGCCTTCGCTTTCAATGGATTGTTGCATCTGCGCCACAGACATTTTTTGTTCTTTGGCGATATTTTCGATGGTTTGGTCTAATTGGAGATCACCAATTTGTAAACCAATACGCTCAGCCATTTGCATTTGCAAGTGGGTTAAAATGAGACGTTCAATAACCTGAGTACGCAATGCTTCATCTGATGGTAGGGTTTGATTCGCTGCTTTTGCGTTAGCTCGAACAGTGGTAATCATATTCTTGATTTCACTTTCGAGAACAATACCATCATTAATTTGAACTGATACGCGGTCTAATGTTACTGGTGCTGCAACACTGGTTTGGCTCATTGCCAGTGCGAGTAATGCAAAAATCATTTTTTTACTGTGTTTCATCCACAAAATCCTTGGCACATTCGATTCAATAAAACTGGCAATACATCGCCAAAATAAGGTTACTACTTCATACTCAACAGCATGTTTGTTGTTATTGGACTATGAGTTTATCGCTAGGTTCAGCAATCTATCACAAAAGATTACTAATTCCTCAAGTAAAGTGGCTTACGGTAGTTAAATAAGCCTTCGTTTAGCATGTCTGCGACGCCTAACGGACCAGCCCCCCCTAAGCCTTTAATGACAAAGTTTAGGTATACGCCACTTTCAAACTCTTCGCGTCCGTCAATGGTTTCTGATAAGTCATCATCGTAATTAGTGTTGATACGATAATGGTAACTTAAGCGAACAGCCCAGCAACATGATTCGTATTGTACACCAGTGTAGGTTTCAATATTACGAGATTCGTTGAGGTCGTAATAGTAGTTACCCACAAAATATAAGCTGTCTGTTAATGGCCAAGAAGTACGAACACCCGCCTGTGAAATATCCACCTGGTCATTGGTGTTGGTATTTAATAGGTCTGGCACAAAGCGGTAGCTTAACTGCAATAGTTTATCTTCACTTGGTCGATAATCTAAGGTGACCTCATTCTTTTTGTTATCGCCGGTTTCAGTATCATGCTGCACTGAACCGCTAATAAACCAATCATTATACAGTTGCGCATCTAATTCAGCGGCTAAAACAGATGTTGAGGGCGAGGTTTCTTCATAAGTATTATCCAGACTGACTTTAGATGATTCCAAATACATAATCTGGCCTACACTGAACTTCAATTTTTCGCGGTTACTTTGGTCAAACAAGCGTGTGGTAAAACCAAGTGTGAATTGGTTAGCGTCGGCAACGCGGTCTAAACCTGAGTATTGACGATCACGGAACAAACCATAGTAATCTTCTTGTAGTTCTGCGGTGTCGTAAATACCAATATTTGATTGATCTTCATAACCCACATAAAGATATTGGATTTGCGGTTCCAGCGTTTGACGGTATTGCTCATCAAACCATTGCGTGGCACGTTCAAAATTAACCTGGCCATGCAAGCGTGCCTGTGGAATGGTGCGGCTTACCGAATCATCTAAGGTTGAATCCTGGTCGAGGTTTTGCTGCCAATATTGGGTTTGCAGCATTTTTACTTCGCTGGTAAATGAACCCGCAGGCCCCTGAATTGGCCAAATTAAACTCGGTACTAGGTGCAAACGCGTGGCGGTATTATATTCGCTTTGCTGATGGCTAAAGTTGGTGAGTTCGGAATTAAACTTAAAATCGATAGCATCAAATATGTCGGCAGTACGATAGTTAAAGTTGAGCTGTGGCATCACTTGATAAGGTTTTTCATCTTCGCCAAGCACTTTAATGTCTTGTACTCGCATGTTGAAATCCCAATTGCGTTCAAAATAACTGGCTTCGCCAATACGCGATATTTGGTTGTCGGTTGACTGATTAACATCTGAGTTTAAATCGTTAAAGTAATTGTTATCTGATACATCGGTATAGTCTGATCTGACGCGCCAATTTTTGTTTATCGCGCCTTGATGACTCCAATGATACAAATAACGATCTTCATTTGAGGCTAATTTGTCATCGCTGCCTAAATACTCAACATTAAATTGTCCGTTTTGTTGCTCACCGGCAAGATAACGAAATTCAGTTTTGGTAAACAATCCACGTGATGACATCAAGTCTGGGGTAAAGGTTAAGTCGTATTCTGGTGCAATGTTCCAGTAATAAGGTGTGCTAATTTCGACACCGTTAGTGGTACTGGTGCTAAAGCTTGGAAATAAAAAGCCGGTTTTACGTTTATCAGATACAGGCACAGTCATATAAGGAATATACAGTACCGGCACATCGGCAATTCTTAACTTGGCATTCCAAATTTCACCCCATTCCTCTTTACTGTCAATTTTGATCATGTCTGCTTCAAGTAGCCACGATTCATCGCCAGGTGGGCAAGTGGTAAAGTTAGTTTTGGTTAGTAATAAATTGTTATCTGAAGTGATTTGTAACTTACTTGCCTCGCCGTGCACTTGCTGACCATGAAGCCAGTATTGTGCTTTTTGCAGCGTTGCGCTGTTCGTGCTCATTTGGGCTTCTAACGAATCAGCGGTAACGGTAAATAATTCATCTTTAAAGATTAAGTTACCGTTGGCGTTTAAGCGTTGATTTTTTTGGTCCAAAATAGCACTGTCGGCGGCAATATGACGTTGCCCCTGACTGAAGCTCACATCGCCAGTAAATTGCGCTTGGTTATTAAATGCTGCAGTAGAATAGTCGCTAATAATAACGATTTGATCGTCATCAATACCGGTTAACGCCGCTCTGTCTTCAAATGAACGAGAAACCGGAGGCGCAACAAAGCATTGCGTTATCGGCTCTTCAGTCGTTTCAGCTTCTTCAGCTAAAACAATATTGGGGAGTAGGCATAGTGCCAGAAAGTAACGGATCTGCATTGTTGTCAATAATTTATGAATTCTAATGTCGGAAAGTTTTGGAGAGAAAAAGATACTCAGCTAAATAAAACATTCCATTCTTTAGCTGTTTCCAAATGTTATGCTGGCTATAATAAAGCAATTTTTCGTGAAGAGCCATTGAGATGAGTTTAACTGACCCAAGATTTGTCGCCTTAAGCCACTGGTTAAACCAATATTTTGCCGACCAAGTTACTGCTAGCTTAATTTGCGGTGATGCCAGTTTTCGTCGTTATTTTCGCATTGAGCATTTAGGCAAACATTATATTGTCGCGGATTCGCCAATCGATTTAGTGCCCATAGCCCCCTTCGTCGCGATGGCAAAAGCGTATCAAACAGCAGGGTTATCGGTGCCTCAAGTGTTGGCAACCTGCAATGAACAAGGGTTTGTGTTACAAACTGACGTTGGTGAACAGCAGTTGTTATCTGTGCTTAATCCACACAATGTGGCCGACTATTACCAGCAAGCGCTCAATTTGTTGCCGACCATTGCCAGTGTGACTCACACAGTGCTTGGCCCCTTAACGGATTATAATGCAGAGTTTGTTCAACGCGAGTTGATGATATTTGTTGATTGGTTAGTTAATACGCACATAGATTACACATTAACAGACAATGAACAGCAAATGATTGCCAATACCTTTAAAGCATTGACACAAAGTGCGATGTCGCAACCTAAGGTGGGCATGCATCGCGACTATCACAGCCGTAATTTATTGCTCAATGAAAATGCACTTGCGGTGATTGATTTTCAAGATGCGGTACTTGGACCTATTACTTACGATGCGGTGTCATTATTGCGTGATTGCTATGTACGTTGGCCTGCAAAACAAGTGGATGAATTAATGCAGTACCATTTTCAGTTGATTAAGTCGCATCAACTTATCGACGATACAGTCGACTTTGCAACTTATCAGCAATGGTTTGATTTAATGGGAATACAACGTCACATAAAAGCGGCCGGCATTTTTGCACGCTTGTATCATCGTGATGGCAAACCCGGTTACTTGGCTGATATTCCGTTAACCTTGCAATATATTGTCGATATTGGTTCGCAATACCCAACAATTGCAGAATTTAGTGCCTGGGTGAATAGTGTTATCGTGCCAAGATTGTCGCAGTGTTCAGCGATTAACCTTGAAAATCAAGTTGAGCATAACGCATGAAAGCGATGATTTTGGCTGCGGGACGAGGCGAACGATTACGCCCATTAACAGATACATTGCCAAAACCCTTGGTGAGTGTGGCGGGCAAGCCCTTAATTGAGTATCACCTTGAAAAGCTTGCACTGTTAGGTGTGAAACAGGTGGTGATAAACCATGCCTGGTTAGGCCATAAGTTGCCAGAAATGCTTGGTGATGGCCAGCGCTGGGGTTTAGAGATTAGATATAGTGCTGAAACCGAAGCATTAGAAACAGCAGGCGGGATTAAACAGGCGCTTACCTTGCTCGGAAACGATCCATTTTTAGTGATTAATGGTGATGTGTTTATTGATCGCTTACCGGATTTTAGTACGGCATATGAGCAAGTCTCGCAAGGACATGTGGCAGCATTTTTGTGGCTAGTTGATAACCCGGAACATCATCCACAAGGCGACTTTGCGATTGAAGCAGATGCCAAGCTCAGCTTAACTGAAACAGGAAAACTGACTTTTTCAGGATTAGGCATTTATCATCCGCAGTTTTTTGAGGCTTTACCTGCGGGTAAACAGGCATTAGGCCCATTGCTTAAACAGGCGATTGCTCAGCAAACGATTGCAGGTGAATATTTTGATAGCTATTGGTGCGATGTCGGCACGTTAGCAAGGCTTGAGCAGCTGCAAAACAGATTACAGACTCAATAGAAGAGTGACTGATAACGTCAAAATACATGGCGTGTAGATTTAACCATTAAATACAGCGGAAGGTAAAATGCGCATTTGGGGTAAAGTTTTTGGGTTTATTATCGGCTTTATGTTCGGCCGTTTTTTTGGTGCATTTTTAGGACTGTGGCTTGGGCATGCATACGATAAACGCCAAGGTTTGTCGTCATTAATGCGCAAAGGCAGCGAACGTCAGGCGATGTTTTTTAATGCGACATTTGCGGTAATGGGGCATGTGGCCAAAGCGTCTGGTCGCGTGACCGAAAATGATATTCGTATTGCGACCATGCTTATGGACCAGCTAAAATTATCTGGTCAATCGCGTATTGATGCCCAAGAAGCGTTTAGGCAAGGGCGACAAGCTGACTTTGATTTACCTAAGCAGTTAGAACAATTTCGTCATGTGATTCAGGGGCGCGCCGAATTAGCGCAAATGTTTTTGGAGATCCAAATCCAAACGGCATTGTCTGACGGTGAATTGCACACAAACGAGAAACAAATTCTATCGGTTATCGCCAATAAGTTGGGGATGGCATCGCAACTAGATGCGATGCTGGCTCGTTGGCAAGCTGAGTTTAGCCATCATCAATCGCCACAGGGCAATAAAATGCCACTGACCGACGCTTATGTCATGTTAGGTATATCTGAGTCGGCAAGCGACCAAGAGATTAAACGCTCTTATCGTAAATTAATGAATGAGCATCACCCAGATAAGCTTGTGGCCAAAGGCTTACCTGAAGAAATGATGGCCTTAGCCAAAACCAAAGCGCAAGATATTCAAGCCGCTTATGAGCGCATTAAAACATCGCGTTCAATGCGTTAATATTTTACCTAAAGGATTGAGGTTGTTTATGAAAATAGTGGTACTCGACGGTTATACGCTTAATCCTGGTGATCTAGATTGGCAAGCATTACACACTTTGGGTGAGTGTGACATTTACGATCATACCCTAGCTGATGAGGTTGTTAACCGCTGTCAGGGTGCACAGATTGTATTAACCAACAAAACCGTACTTAATGCGCAAACGCTCAGCCAATTAGGGCAACTGCGTTATATTGGTGTATTGGCAACAGGCACGAATGTTGTTGATATTCATAGTGCAAGTCAGCATCAAATTACCGTAACCAATATTCCCGCCTACGGCCCTGATGCCGTAGCACAAATGGTGTTTGCCCATATTCTGCATCATCACCAACAAGTGGCATTACATGACCAAGCTGTAAAAGCGGGGCAGTGGAGTGCCAGTCGAGATTTTTGTTTTACCTTAAGTCCATTAACCTCATTGAAAGGGTTAACGTTAGGCGTGGTCGGTTATGGCGATATTGGCCAACAAGTGGCTAACTTAGGTGTCGCTTTTGGAATGAAGGTGTTGATCACCAGTGCCAAGCCTAAAACGGGCCTACCTGAGACGATTCAATGGTGTGAACGCGATACCTTACTTGCACAAGCTGACATTATTTCGCTTCATTGCCCGCTCAGCTCTGCCACCCAATACATGATAAACAGAGATAGTTTAGGGCTACTTAAGCCGGGGTGCTTGTTAGTCAATACCGCCCGCGGCGATTTAATTAATGAAACCGATTTAGCGCATTGGCTTAATCAAAATAACGGCTTTGCCGCGGTTGATGTGTTATCCACTGAGCCGCCAAGCCCAGAGAATCCGTTGTTAAGTGCTGCCAATATTACCATTACGCCGCACATCGCCTGGGCAACCTTGCAAGCAAGGCAAAACCTGCTCAATATTGCGGTTAATAATGTGAAGCAGTTTCAGCAGGGAAAAGTGGTTAATTGCGTAAACGGTTAAAAGAAGTTTGATGAAAAACTTACTAGAAAGCCGCAATGATTTGCGGCTTTCTTTTGGGTTTAGCTCGAGGCTCTCTTCCCGCTAAAGGCTATTCTCCTGCTAAAAGCTTCCAACCTTGCTCAGAACTATCTTCCCAGCTCAAGGCTTTTGATTCGCTCAACGCTGTGCAAATTAAAACAATACCTTGATGTGGCTGGCGACTGTTTTGGCTTTCTCTATGGCGCTTTCTACCGAGGTGTCACGCGCTAATGCAACGCCTAGGCGGCGACGGCCATCGATATCCGGTTTACCAAATAAACGTAATTGAGTATCGGCAGGCGCTAACGCTTGTGCCATGCCTTGATAGCGAATATTGGTCGAGGTTCCTTCGGCTAAAATCACCGCCGAGGCGCTTGGGCCATGCTGAACGATATTGCTGATAGGCAGGCCTAATATGGCGCGGACGTGCAAAGCAAATTCGGACAAGTCTTGGCTAATGAGCGTCACTAAACCGGTATCATGAGGTCTTGGCGATACTTCTGAAAAATACACCTCATCACCTTTTACAAACAACTCAACGCCAAATAAACCATAGCCGCCTAATGCTTCAACCACTTTTTTACTGACGGCTTGAGCTTTTTGCAAAACAACATCCGCCATCACCTGCGGCTGCCATGATTCACGGTAGTCACCATCTTCTTGTCTGTGGCCAATCGGATCGCAAAAATGAATGCCATTGACTGCGCTAATGGTGAGTAAGGTGATTTCATAATCAAAGGGAATAAAGGCTTCTACAATCACTCGTCCTTGACCTGCTCGGCCACCTTCTTGTGCATAAGCCCAGGCTTTGGCGATAGTGTCGCTAGACTTAATCACACTTTGGCCTTTGCCCGATGAGCTCATGACCGGCTTTACAACACAGGGAATGCCTATCTTTGCTATCGCTTGTTCAAACTCAGCCTGGGTATCGCAAAAGAAATACTTTGATGTAGGCAGTGCTAGGGTTTCAGCGGCTAATCGGCGAATACCTTCACGGTCCATGGTTAATTTGGCTGCATTTGCTGTTGGCACCACATGCAAGCCTTGTTGTTCTAGCTCAACCAGTGTTTGGGTTGCGATAGCTTCAATCTCAGGAATAACCAAATCTGGCTTTTCTAAATCGATAATGGCTTTGAGCGCCTGAGCATCAAGCATATTTATGACATGAAAACGATGTGCAATTTGCATTGCTGGGGCGTTTGGATAGCGATCGACACCAATTACTTCAATACCGTAAAGTTGCAATTCAATCGCGACTTCTTTGCCAAGCTCACCGCAACCTAACAGCATGGCTTTAATGGTACCTGGGGTATTTGCTGTACCGAATGTAGTAGGAATGGACATGATCATTTACAGCCTTTGTAGAGTGATATTTTTATATGGCGAACAGTGTAACGAGATGCACGATTAAAAATCCAATACAAAAATCAAAAAATCGCTATTTTATTACTCTTTTGGTCACATTTTGTGATGGAAGATTGTGTTTTATAGGGATAAGTGGCTTGAAAAAACTCGGTGCGAGTGAGTTAACAAAGGGAGATAATAATAAGCCAGCAATGCTAGTGCTGGCTTATTATTGAGACTAAATTATTGCGTGCAGCTTATTTAGCCAAAAGACCCGCAGCGGCCAAAATAAGCTCAGGAGCTGGGCGCACTTTGTAGTTTGGGTTAACATATTGAAAATGAATTAAGCCATTCTTATCCGCCAGATAAACTGCAGGTACAGGAAGCACCAGGCGTTTTTCACCCTCAGGTGTGGTGAATAAATCGTTGGTCACCGCAAGGCTCGCAGTATACTTTTTGGTAATATCGGCACTGGTGTAATAGGCTAACCCAAAGGCTTGTGATGCCGCCATAGACGTGTCTGATAACAATAAGTAATCGAGTTTTTGATCGGTTAATGACGCGCGCATTTTTTCAGGGGTGTCGGGCGAAATCCCCACTAACTGAAATCCCATTTCAATCAGTTTAGGTTCAATGGCTTTTAATTGGCCCATTTGTGAATTACAAAATGGACACCAACCTCCACGATAAAAGAAGAATATAGTCGGCTTTTGTGCCACCAGCTTATTGAGTTCAACCGCTTTACCATCAACATCTTGTAGCGTTATGGCTGGGATCTGGTGGCCATTGAGAAGTGGCATCACATTGTTTTCGTCACTGGCAATCGGTTTCGCGATACTGGAAAAACTGGTTAACACTAATGTTGAAGCAATTAGCAGGGTTTTTAACATGATAAGTCCTTGTGTGGTGTTGTCCTGAAGTACTCAAAATCACAGCAGTACATATAAGTTACAAAAGCAGACCCGCAAATAACAGTAATAATTTCATTCAAAAGCAAAAAAGACGCCGAAGCGTCTTTTTGTTTGCCGACCCTTAACAGCGGGTTGGTCAAATATATTGAGTCGAGGTTACTTAATCTTTTTGTATTTTACAGCGCTGCTGGTTTTGCCCACTTTAACACGACGACCGTCCATGTTTTTCTCAGCAATCATCTGTGCGCCAACGTTGTCGCTACGTTGTTGCTTTTTGGCAAAGCTACGACGCTTTTCAATTTGCTTAAGCAACATTTCACGGCTGCCCACTTCATATCCTGGCACTGTCACGCGGCGAATAGATTGACCGATTAATTTTTCAATATCAGCTAACGTGCGTTCTTCTTCACGGCTGACAAACGAGATAGCCACACCGGTTTTACCTGCACGGCCAGTACGGCCAATACGGTGAACATAATCTTCGGCCAAGAAAGGTAAGTCATAGTTAACCACGTATTCAAGGTTTTGAATATCAAGACCACGAGCAGCAACTTCAGTGGCAACCAATACACGAATTTTACCTTCAACAAACTCACGTAATGCACGGCGACGGCTACCTTGGGCTTTTTCGCCGTGCACTACACCAGACGGAATACCGTCTAGGTTTAATTCTTTTACTAACTTGTCTGCGGCGTCACGCGTGGCAGTAAAGACTAATACTTGGCGCCAGTTTTTAGTGCCAATCAGCTCAGACAATAATTCACGCTTACGACGTTGCTCAACCGGATAAATTACCTGGCTAACCGTTGCTGCAGTGGTGTTTTGTTTATCAACGGTAATCACTTTAGGCTTATCTAGCATGTCGTTCGCAAGCTTTTTCACTTCAGTTGAGAAGGTGGCCGAGAACAACATATTTTGGCGTTTTTTGTTTACCGCTTGCAGAATTTTTTTAATATCGGCGCTAAAGCCCATATCTAACATACGGTCTGCTTCATCAAGCACTAAAAAGTCAACATTCGACAGACTTAAGTTACAGGCTGTGATGTGCTCAAGTAATCTGCCTGGTGTCGCAACAATCACGTCAGCGCCACGTTTAAGCTTTTGTGCTTGCGTGTCGACTTTAACGCCACCATAAATAGTCAATACGGTTAAATTTAGGTGTTTACTGTAGGCGCTAATATTGTCAGCTACCTGAGCGGCAAGCTCGCGAGTGGGCGTCAGAATTAACGTACGCGTATTCGACGGCATTGTCTCTCTTGGGTTTTCGCACATTCTTTGCAATATGGGTAATGCAAACGCTGCGGTTTTACCGGTACCTGTTTGCGCGCTGGCTAATACATCTTCACCACGACGAATAGCCGGGATCGCTTGTTGTTGAACTGGCGTCATAGATTGATAACCGCACTCAGCGATCGCGCGTAATATTTCTGGGGCGAAGCTAAAAGATTCGAATTTCATGGTGCGGTTCCTGTATGTACATCAAAACAAAGCGATTTAGTTGTATTAAGCGTATCTGCTACACAAGTTCAATCTAGATAATTTGGGCCGTTAGCCTTACTAAATGGCTAAATTCATGCTTAACAGTGTTGTTAACTTCTTAGGATAGTTGAAAAACGTTAAGCTTGAGTGGGATACCCAATTTGGGCGCCATCGATAAGCGGCCGCGGAGTATAACAAACTTTTGTTTAAATCCTGAACTTTATCTGTGTTTAAGCTTAAGATTTTTTGTTTGTTATCGTGCTAAACAAACGGCTCAAGTATTTGGTTGTGTTCCTATTGTGCAGCGCGCATTTATTCAGGTTATTTACTCGCACCTTCTGCCATTTTTTGTCTGGTATCACGTGCTGATGAAATCGTTTTTACTAGCCAACTGCGTTTGTTAGCCCCATCTCGTTTTAACGATACCCATGAAAACTTATCGGGTTAACTTTGTTGATATTTTTTACCTGAAAAATTGATACTCGGTATCAAGTTTACTTTTTGGCGTGCAGCCTGAGTTTCTATGGTGCTTTGATTTCAAACTTGCGCAGTTTACGGCATCAATATTGACCGACTTTGTTCAATCGAGCTCAGCTTATATTGGCTGCTTGGTCGTTAACAACACCCACCAAACCCTCATCACATCAGGTGTAAATGCTCTTTTTCTAATATTTATGAGTATCAATATTATTGATAGCTAACCTAAAAAAGACTCAATATTATTTTAAATTTTCTGAGGTATTCTTGATGTGTACTTAAAACAAATTCAAGGAGTTACCCATGTATATTGCCTATGTTAATTCATCTCTCAATGGAATCCGTATTACCTTGCGGAAGACATTATGATAGGGCTTCATTCCCAAGAGGTTGCTCATCAGCAACGTCATGGTCGGCAGATAAATCATCTTGCTGTGGTTGAAAAGCCTGCACCAATGAGCCCTTTTGAAAAAGCGGCAGATTACGGACACGCTAAAGTGATTAAAGACGTTGCACAATCATTTGGTTTGTCGGTATTTGCAGGGGCATTCATCGCACTCGCATTTGTGTTTTATCTCACTGTCACTACTGGTTCGGCTCAAAGTTCTTGGGGCTTAGTTCGATTCAGTGGCGGAGTCGCGTTTAGTTTAGGGTTAATTCTTGTGGTGGTGCTTGGCGGCGAACTCTTTACCAGTACGGTATTAAGCGCCATAGCCTGGGCGCAAAAAAGAGTGACGACTAAGCAGTTGCTCAATTGCTGGATGCGGGTTTATCTCGGCAATTTATGTGGCGCCATGTTGATACTGCTATTGGTGATGATGTCGAAAATGTATGGCTTAGATGGTAATGAGTGGGGCCTAAATGCACTGCATGTTGCTCAACATAAAATTCATCATGATTGGAGCCAGGCTTTTGCTTTAGGTACCTTGTGTAACTTACTTGTTTGCTTGGGTGTTTGGATGACCTTTAGCAGCAAAGATGCGCTGGCTAAATCGTTATTGCTGATATTGCCGGTGGCGATGTTTGTCTCTAGTGGCTTTGAGCACAGTATTGCCAACTTGTTTATGGTGCCACTGGGTATTGCCATTCAACACTTTGCTGGCAATGAATATTTCATCGCTTTAGGTGTTGCCCCACAACTATTTGCAGACTTAACCATCAGTAACTTTGTGCTTCATAACCTGATCCCTGTGACATTAGGCAACATTTTGGGTGGCGCGGTATTTGTCGGTCTAGGTTATTACTGGATAGATAATAAAGGCGTTAAAGCTCTTAACAATGCGCCATCGTTACACATTAGCCCTTTTAGCGACACTCATGTTGACACTCATCAACATATTCACACATCCGAACTCCAGCAAAATTTGTCGGTGTCAGAATCGATTCAACAAAACGACGTTTCTGCACACATTCAACATCAACCTAATAAAGAGTATTTAGCCATGAAAAATAAAATCCAAAAACTTATCGTGAGTGAACTAATGGACAGCAAACCCACTACGCTTTCAATCGATATGACTCTTTATCAGGCGCTTATATTACTCGCGAATGATAATGTGCGTAGCGCTCCAGTAGTAGACAGTGAGCAGCAACTATTAGGTTTTGTGTCTGAGCAAGATCTTATGCGATCACTGTGGTCTGAAGAGTTTTCTGCAACATTACCTATTTCAGTCAAAGACATTATGCAAACCAAGATGCTGACTGTTTCACCTACTGAAAATGTCGCGCAATTATTAGAGTTTATGGTGGTAGACAAGAAGAAACTATTCCCAGTAACCGATTCTGGTATGTACATCAGTGGTGGATATCAGAGTTATGAAGAGCGTTTACGTGATGCTTCAGCGGCAGTGCCGAGTGTGTATCCCGTGGTTGAAAATGGCCGATTATGTGGCGTCATTCGTCGTGAAGCACTGTTAACCATGTTTGCTAAATATTATTGTCCAAAGTATGACGGCAAAAGTCATCCTGTAGAGCAGCAAGCAGTCGCGTAATGTGCTATTAAACATACGCTGAGCTTAATAAACCTCAACTCGGATTTTTCTGAGTTGAGGTTTATTGTTATCGCACGACAAATATTTGTTAACTATGATCTGTTACAGGGCATTGCTTTGCATTAATAGGTGCTCTATAAGATTAAGCGTGCATTGTCTGTGCATTCCTTCACAGCTTCCGTTATCATTGATTGATATTTATACAGCGCCAGCCTATGCTTAAAAATATATGCTCAAGGTGTCTGATTTTTATTAACTTATTTTGATTTTTTTAGGTTCAATGAACTGACATCCTTTCGATTTTTCACCTTCCACGAGTTAATCTATGAATGTTGTTTTGCGATTTAACATAGTATTAAGCTTGCTATTATTAGCGGGCATCGTGGTGAGTCCAACCTGCCAATCTAATGATCGATTTATGATCAATCGTTCTGAATCCGAATTGGATAGTCGATATCAGTACACTTATGAATTGCTAGCCTTGGTAATACAAGCCACTACTGCCGATTTTGGTGAGGGCAGCTTGCTGGTGACCGATATGCACATGAGTCGAAATCGTATTTTTAGGTCATTAAAAGAAGGTGACGGCATTAATGTGATTGCTGAAGCATCCAAACAGAACTGGAATGAAGAACTTATTCCGATAAAAATCCCTATTCGGAAAGGTATTCAAGGTTTCAGGGTGTTTATTATTAAGCAAGAAAATGCCTCTCTGCTGGCTAATATCACCACCTTAGCTCAGCTAACTTCTCTTAAAACAGGCTCTGGCAGTCAATGGTCTACTAAAGTGGCTATGCAACAAGCAGGCTTTGAGGTAGTTGAAAGTACGCTTTACGAAAATTTGTTTAACATGCTATCTAAAGGACGTTTTGTTACATTTGGACGTGGCGTTAATGAGGTTTTTCAGGAAGTTTCACAGTTTAGCCAGCAGTATCCCGAGTTGATTGTCGATGAACACCTTATGCTGCATATCCCATTAGTGACTTACTACTACGTTTCGCCCAATCAACCACGACTCGCGAAACGAATTGAAGTTGGCTTGCAACGAATCATCGAAAATGGTCAATTTGATCAATTCTTTTATCAACGTCATTGTGAGTATTTACTTAAGGCCAAATTGAATAATAGGGTGATTTTTAAAATCGAGAATCCCTATATTGCAGAAACTGAAATCATCTCTTTAGTAGGTAAACACTTTTTACTTAACCCCAAAGATGATTTTGATACCTTGTGCCAACAATATCGTTAAATCCGATTTGTAATCGGTAGCCCATTTCCCTCTGTAAACTGATTTGTGCTCAAATAAAAATTAAACAATAGAGTTTACAAAAAAAGGCTTAGTGTGATCTTCTCACCTAAGCCTTTTTTACGTCTATTGAATGCTAGCGCTTAAATAGCCACTGTCACTTTATTTAACCAGGCTAGCTCGTCGCCTTGCATTAATGGTGCAAGGGTTTGACGCACTTTTTGTTGGTATTGATTAAACCAATTCACTTCAAAATCAGTTAATAATGATTTGTCGATTAAGCGGGCATCCATTGGGATGTGAGTTAATGCATCAAACTCATACATTTCACGTTCAGCGCCTTGCAGTGCCTGGCAATGCTGCACAGTGACTAAGTTTTCGATACGAATACCAAAACCGTCGGCGCGATAATAACCTGGCTCATTCGACAACACCATGCCAGGCAATAAGGCGACGCCATTGACGTTTTTACCAATACGCTGCGGGCCTTCATGTACACTCAAAAAGTGGCCAACGCCATGACCGGTTCCGTGGTCATAATCAAAACCGTGTTGCCATAAATATTGACGAGCAAATGCATCGAGCTGCACACCAGAAGTGCCCTTAGGAAAGCGCGCAGTATCTAACGCAATATGACCTTTTAATACTAGCGTCACCATTTTTTTCTGCTCGTCAGTCACTTTGCCAATGGCGATAGTGCGGGTCACATCGGTCGTACCATCGATATACTGTGCGCCAGAGTCAACCAAATAAATACTGTCCATGGTCATGGTGCTTGGGGTGCCATTATTGTGGTTGTAATGACACATGGCTGCGTTGGCACCCGTAGCCGAAATAGTGTCAAAACTTGGTTCGCGGTACAGTGGGTCTTGTAATCTAAAACTCTCTAATTTGTCTGCCAATTGCGCTTCATCGTGCATGATTTTCTGCTCAACTTGGTTGTCTAACCAGGCTAAAAAGCGGCTCACGGCAACACCATCACGGATATGACAGGCGCGCATACCCGCAAGTTCAGCGTTATTTTTTTGCGCCTTCGGTAAGGCGACAGGATCGGTACCAACAATCAGCTTAGCACCACTTTTTTGTGCCAGTAATTGTGAGTATGCATTGGCTGAATGCGGGTCGGCTAATAACTTAACGCCTTCCATTTTAGCTAAAACAGTGGCAAGTTCAGCTTCATCTTTAAAGCTCACGCCAGCGCCTACATGCTCAGTTACGTTTTGCGGTACTTTGGTTAAATCGGTAAAAAAGGTCATATCGCCATTGGCCGATAATAAACCGCAGCCCAGTATGACGGGGAAGCGTGGCACGTCATTACCGCGAATATTCAACAACCAGCAACACGAATCTAATGCCGCGATAAGTGCCACGTCAGCACCTTGCTTTTTAACTAAGGCCCCAATTTGTTGGCGTTTCTCAACGCTATTGCGCCCAGCACCCTCATGGCTAAATAAGGTCATCGTGGATGCCGACAATGCAGGGCGGTCTAACCAACTCACATCAATCGGATTGTCATTTACTTCAACCAGATTAATTTGGGCTTTATCAAACAGCGCCTTAGCCTGTTGATACCAGGCAAGAGTGTGCAAGCGGCTGTCGATACCGACGCTAGCGCCAGCGGGTAATGTATCAATTAGCCAGTCAATTTGCGGGTCGTCATACAGGCTTAAATATTCAAATAAACTGCCATCGACTTGTTGGCGAACCTGCACAGTGTAACGCCCGTCGGTAAAAATAGCCGCGCGATCTTTTAATACAATCGCCATACCAGCAGAACCGGTAAAGCCAGTAGCCCAATGTAAACGCTCATTACGCGCAGGCACGTATTCACCTAAGTATTCATCGGCACGGGGAATGATAAAGGCATCGATATGGTTCACTTCAAGTTGTTGGCGAATGGCATTGAGGCGCGTAGCAATAATATTGGACATGGTTTCTCCGTTGGAGGCGACTGATGGACTCAGCTCTGTAAATGAAGTGCAATTATCGCAAGGGCACCACAAGCCTTGCAAGCGAAGTCGCTAAGATAAGGCAAGCTAAAATTGTAAACTTATATTGTAAACAGATATTGTATGCATGGTAACAATGACAAACAGACGGTATTCTAGCCCAGAGTAAATGCTTTATTTAAACGTAATAATAACAATAATAAAGGAAATGTTATGACAATCGGTGTTGGTGGCGTAAGCCCACAGCAAGCGTTAGCTAAATTAACCCACATGGCTGACGGCGTGGCAGCAATAAGCGATGATGAATTTCATCTGCGTATTTTGCGCGCACAACAGTTAATGGCGCAACATGGTTTAGATGCCATTTATGTTAATGCGGGCACGAACTTGTACTATTTTAGTGGCACGCGTTGGTTTTCAAGTGAGCGCATGGTGGGCGCGATTATTCCTGCCGTGGGTCATATTGAGTATATTGCCCCAGCATTTGAACTTGATACCTTGCAAGGGTATATGGCCATTAAAGGCCAAGTAAACACCTGGCACGAAGACCAAAGCCCTTATCAATTATTTGCCGATGTGCTCAACAATATGGGGTTAACCCAAGCCAAAATCGGCATTGATGAATCGACGCCCTTTTTTATTAGCGACGGCATCACTCAAGCTGCACCTCAACATCGGTTTGTGAGTGCAACAACCGTAACCGCGGGTTGTCGTATGATTAAGTCAGTTGCCGAAATCGCCTTAATGCAACGCGCTAAAGACATGACGCTTGAGGTGCATAAAGCGGCAGCGAGTATATTACGTGAAGGCATCACTACAGCAGAGGTTGAAGATTTTATCGATCAGGCTCATTACGCTGTTGGCGCAGCGAAAGGCTCGTATTTTTGTATTGTACTGTTTGGCGAAGATACCGCCTATCCGCATGGGGTTAAGTCGCCAAAATCATTAACACTTAACGACACGGTGTTGATTGATACTGGCTGTCAGTTACACGGTTATAACTCAGATATTACCCGTACCTACGTATTTGGTGAACCTAATGAGCGTCAACGCCAGTTATGGCAATTAGAGCAAAATGCACAAATTGCAGCATTTGATGCCGCGCAAATAGGCACGCCATGTTGTGATGTTGATGTTGCAGCGCGCAAGGTATTAGAAGCTGCAGGCTTTGGCCCAGGTTACCAGGTGCCAGGCTTACCGCATCGCACAGGTCATGGTATAGGGTTAGACATTCATGAATGGCCGTATTTAGTCGGTAATGACTCAACGTTACTTGCCAGTGGTATGTGTTTTAGTAATGAGCCTATGTTATGCGTTCCGGGTGAGTTTGGTATTCGTCATGAAGATCATTTCTACATGACGGCTCAAGGGCCTAAATGGTTTACCCAACCAGCCAAATCGATTGATGATCCATTTTACTTAGGTTAAAGCTGATTACTTGAAACGCACATGCGTTAAAAACCAAAGCCTCCGCGATTGGAGGCTTTGGTTTTAAATAAAACTAAAATGGTACAATGAATTCTTCTAAAATTTCATTTTGGATTTTAGGTTCAACACGTTGTAGTGCTTCGAAAGCAGTTTGAATTTTGTTAATAATTAATATTTGATTTTGTTTTTCGCTACTAGGGTTTAAGTCGATATAAATATTATTATTGTCATGTAAATAGTTACTTTTCACACCTCTTATGGTTTCAGTGACAATTTTAAAATCACCTGTTGCAACTAAAAACTCGTACCAAAAATGGTAGTCATTAAGGTTAGGGAGACTTTTAAGATTTAACATTGATAGATATTCTGACTCTAACAATGTTTCTAATAATTTAGGTAAGCTTTTTGCCTTGGACAGTATATCAATTTTGCTAATTTGATCTTCTGCATGATCCGCATTAGTGGTTCTTAATAAAACTTTAATTAGCTCTGCTGATTTTTCAGTTGCAAGTTTTAAATCATCGATTAATCTATTAGTTACTTTAGCATTATCATTTCGAGCACGTTCGGCAAGCAACTCAAACACCATACCTGCCCATTGTTTTTTCAAGTAAGTTTCCATGTCAGAAAAATTATTGAAAGGTACAATTGCATTGTTCAGACTATTTTTTCTGACTTCGTCAATAAAACCAAAAATTTTGATGTTATCTATGCTGGGGTATGTAATTTTTTCAAAAAAATCTGGGTTACTTTGTTTGTTAGAAATGAAGGTGTGATGATCTGAATGGACTGCACTTTCAACCAAAGCAAAAATTGGTGTTTTATTTTTAACTGCTTCTCGGTATTCATTGTTGGTTATGGAACCTTCTTTGTCCTTATGTTCGCCACCATAGCGCCCACCGATGATCAAAATGAACAGCTGACAGGTCGCAACTTCATCTAAGCAAGCATCATGCGTATGTGAATCTACGCTATAGTAAACATCACCTTCATCAGACATTACAGGTTCATAACCTATCGTTTTAACGAAGTATTTTAAATTTTCTCTTATGTGCTTTAGATCGTAACAGGTGGAGCTTATAAAGACTCTTGGAATGGCCAATGTGTAATCCTTTACTAATGAGTACTAAAATATCTAAGATAGTCGGTTTATATTTAACCTCTTGGCAATTACTGTCAACAACTGTTTGATGATGAAAGGTTATGTTGCTTTAGATAAACCAAAAAGCCTCCGTGATGGAGGCTTTTTACATTGATAACTGTTTATTTTTCTGTGCTGAGGTTAATTAATCTCAAACAACTCAACATCAAAAATCAATACCGAACCACCCACGATTTTACCGGTTGAGCGGTTACCGTAAGCAAGTTGGCTTGGGATATAAAAGCGGAATTTATCGCCTACAGTCATTAATTGCACGCCTTCAGTCCACCCTTTAATGACTTGATTTAAGCCAAAGCTGATGGTTTCGCCACGTTCAACCGAGCTGTCAAATACGCTGCCATCCACGAGTGTGCGGCTGTAATAACAACTACAGTTAAGGCGCAACTACTTTTCTAGTCAATATCAAACAGTTCTACATCGAAGATCAGCACTGAACCGCCTTCAATTTTACCCGTTGAACGGTTGCCATAAGCTAGTTGGCTTGGAATATAAAAGCGAAACTTATCACCTATAGTCATTAACTGTAAGCCTTCTGTCCATCCTTTAATCACTTGATTTAAACTAAAAGTAATCACTTCTTTACGATCTACTGAACTATCAAACACGCTTCCATCAAGTAATGTTCCATGATAATAAACGGTGACTTTGCTGTTAGCTTTAGGATGTTCGGTGTTGTCCCCTTTAGTGAGGATTTCATATTGTAGCCCAGACAAGGTTTGCACTACGCCTTCGCGCTTGACGTTTTCAGCTAAAAATAGCTTACCTTTTTCAATATTTTCTTTTGCTGCTTTTGAGTTATTCATTTGGCTGAAAAAGTAAAATATCACGCCAGCAATGACCACAACGGCAAAAATCATACGCATTAAAAAACACCTATTGTTTTAAACACTCAGCCTTGATTATAAATGAAAACATACAAAAAACACCTACTAAATACAATGTATTCATTAACACTAAAGTAGGAACAAATGGAACTCGATTACTTGAACAAAAACTTAGTCCTGAAGCTAAAAGAGAAAGCAGGACGGAAAAGTAAACTAACAGTAGAACAAAAAGCAGAAGCGCAAGGATTGCGCGATTTAGGTTACACGCTTGTTTCGATAGGCGAGCACTTAGGTGTAAGTCATGCGTGTATTTCAAGGAACACAAAGTAGGGACGCTATGATTAAAACAAATACAACTAACTCTGAACTTATAGAGCGTATAAAAGTAAATGAAGGGACTTTAGAGTATCAAACATTTTTAGGTTACTTCGTTGACAGTAAGTTCAACAAATACAAATGCACAGAGGGCTTTTGGACAATAGGTTATGGGCATCGTTGCAGTGAAACACAACAACCTATTACTAAACAAGAAGCTGAATCGTTATTGATAGATGATGTTAAGAAAGCAGAACAACAAGCCCTTTCTGTTCACAAAAGCTTATACCAAGAAGTTAATGATGTTTTAACTGAAATGGTTTTTCAACTAGGTAAAAGTGGTGTTTTGAAATTTAAACGTTTCTTAGCTGCTCTTGAAGTATATGATTTCAGTAAAGCAGCATATGAACTAATGGATTCAAAATACTTTAAACAAACACCTAACAGAGTGCAGCGACACATAAAAGTTCTAAATGAACTCCAACACCTAATAAATACTAAGTAGTCAACGCCATTACTTAGGTAAAGATTATGTTTGCTATACTTACAAAAGCTTTTATCACATTAGGCACTAAACTTCTGGTGTCATTAGCTAGTGAAAAAATGATTGAATGGGCTTTCTTCAAAATATGTGATGCTGTGGTTAAATCCACTGCTACTACACACGATGACGAATGGCTTGCTAAGATCAAAGAAATCTACAACGAAAAGCAGTAAACGAAAAGCCTACTTAAATGTGGGCTTTTTTTTGACTTTTTTTTATATAAAAAAACAACGTAACAAAACCAAAATATCTTGTTATAAAAGCTATAAAGTAACCATGAGGTAATAAAATTGAACACAAATACACAAAAAAACCTTATACGCGCAAGTTCTGAACATAATATTGTGGTTGTAGATGAACTAACGTCAGTGTCATCATACAATACATTGAACGGTTTAGTAAAACTGATTGCACAACCTGTTGTTTACGTAACTAAGTCTATTGAAAAACGCAATAATTTCGCATCAGCTAATAATTTCACTATTATAAAACACTTTACAGAAAGTAGTTTATCTTCTACTGATATCAAAACTACTGATATCCCAAATGCATTAGATAATATAAAGATTCAACGTTACATCAAATCTGAAAAACCAAACATCGCAATCAATGAACATACACTACTTCATATTGGTGTAAGTAACTTTAGTGGCTATGTGTTTTTAGTAGATTGTATGGAGTATAGTTCAGTTGCACAAAAAGCAAAAAAAGTAACAGTATACAATAAAACATTTGTTACTAAAGAAGCTGTTACTATGTTTCAATCTATTCAAAAGTTATTAGATGCTAATACAGAAACTAAGTTAGTTGCAACAACTACAAGTAATACTTTGCATATTGCAATGAAACATTCAAAAACAAAATACTTTACTTGTAAGTCAAATGCTAACAATGCAAATAACATAAAAAATAAAAACGACTTACTATTAGTAACAGTAAAATCTACAAGTTCTTTTTATAAAACAGATAGCATTACAAAAAGACAACAGATTGCTAATACTGCATTAGAATACGACTTTGAAGTTGTTGCTGATAATACTGATTGCAAATATAACTTTGTAACTTATAAGCATAGTTTAGAATCAAATAAAGTTTTTATAGTAAGTATGCCGTCAATATATGAAGTTGCGAATGCTATGGTAACTTTAGGAGTTTATGAAAAGTTAGCTATAGATATTTTAGTTAAACAACGTATACATGAAATTTATAATTACACTAATACTAATACTAATACAGTAGTTGTTATTGCAGGTAAGATTGATGTTAGTTTATTGGATTTAGATTTCAACTACAAACACTATAACGTAAGAAACAAAGATGTAAGTGTTATAAATGATGTTGATACTAAGTTATTTGTAGGTGAGTTGTTATTAGCTGATTACTTTATTGCTTATTGTAAAGCTAGTCAGTTATTAGAGAAACATTTAGAAAGCAATGATTCTAGTTTTTTTATAAAAGTAAAAGATTTGGAAGCAGAGACTGATTTACATGAGCTTGTTGCAGATATACTCAAGTTGACTAAAAAACATGTAAATGGTTATTACTTTTATGTATAAAAAGTAATATAAAAAACTTCATAACAAAAGTAAATATTGTTGTTATAGTAAAGTAACAAATAAACAAATAAAAAAGTTTCTTACTGAACGGGATTACTATGTCTGAACTAAATTCAATTGAAAACAAAGCAACTTACCCAGCTGAATGGGCGTTACAAGAAAAAACAGTATCTACTATTGATATGAGTAAGTATCAACCCAAATCAACATTACTAGGCGCACCTCGCAAAATTACAGATGCAGTTGCGTTAGAAGCTTATGAGTTATTGTTGCTTGGTTATAGACGAAGTGATGTAGCTGCTGAGTTGGGTGTATCACCTATAACACTAGATAATGCTGTGAAACGTATAAAAGATAATTTACCAAAACGCTAAACTAACAAAGGAAAACAAATGGAACTAACCGCCGAGCAAGTAAAAGAAATGATGAAAGAAATATTTGCAAATGTTTTTGTAGATACACTTCCAGAAGCATCAGCAGAAACCATAAAACATGTAAGCAATATTGAAGCATTGTCTGAAGCTTTTGGTATGTGTGTTTTTGAAATAGCTGAAACATACACATTCGCTAGTGAAGAAGAAAAGCAGAATGTTATTTTTCACCTGCAACAATAAACAGCCACAAAAAAGCCCAGCGGATACTGGGCTTTTTAACCACAAAGGGTATGGATACAAATCAATTATAGCATTACAAAATTTACATTTACAACAAGGAGGTTGTATGATTTACAACACTATTTATGACATAGAAAACAAGCTTACTTTACAACTTACAGATTATTCACTGAACATTACACATGATTTAGTAAAACCCGATGATGCTTATATTGAGCAAGCTAGAGATATAAAAGCAAAGTTAGATAAGTATCCTTTAGTGCTACTAACTGAAAACGCTGGTTCTGGTAAATCTAGAACAATAGGTGAATTTAGTAAACTAATACGCAGTGATGTATATAACGAAGAACAATGTGAAAGAATTGTGTTTGCAACTAATACTAGAGCAAATAGAAATGCTTTTGCATCAGCTAATGGTTTTATTGTTATCAAAGGTGTTACAGAGATGATTGAAGAAGTAGCTGGTAAAGCTGCTGCTTATGAAGCTGGATTGATATATAACGAATTTGATGAAGAAGAAACCGTGAATATTGTAAAAGAGCTTTTAGATAGGAAAATTATCACAAAGCAACAAGCATCGGATATCCGAGATAAAATTGATTATAACAAGCGCCTTATAAAGAATAATAATTTCATTGCAATGACTGTCGCTAAAATTAGAGTTGGTGAGTTTATAAAGCATTTCAATAGCTATTATATATTCTTAGATGAAATGGATTACAGCAAGTTATTACATGTTGATGGTGTAGCTACGATTTATGGAAGTGAATTTGATAGTATTGAGTTACGTGAAAAAGGCTTAATGCCTAAAATTGAATACAACCCAAATAACTTCTTTGCTGCTTTAGCACAAGACACTAAAGTTGTTTTGTTATCAGCTGAAAAATCATTGAACAAAGCATTTGAAAGTATACATGCACTAAAAACACGTTACGTTCAAGCAGGCAGACCTATTACTTTAGTTGATCCAAACTTATCAGTAATTTATGTAAATGGAACAGGTAATTCAGCACCACAAAGTAAAAAGCCACCTAACTATGCTAGATTGAACATAGCAAAAGTATGTAGAAAGTATAACTATGAAGTCATATGTGACGGTATTGATTATGCTGAAATGACTCCAATTGGTGATTATACTTTTGAAGGTGCAAAAGGTCATAATGATATGATGGATAAGAACTTAGTTACTATTATAGGTTTACCACATCCATTTGAAATACTACCAATGATGATGGCTTTAGGTGTAGATGTAGACACTGCGGTTAGTATTATTGTTAGTGATAGAGCAAACCAAGCAATAGGTAGAAATACAGGTTATCGTTCTAGAGGTGGTAAACATATTCTAGTTTTGCCCAAAAAACTAGGACAGCATAAAGTTGCAGGTGAACGATTAGTTACTTTAGACACTATTACTCCTTATGTATTTGACGCATCGAATAGAAAAGAAGTTCTTGCAATGGCAGATTGTGATGCTAAAGCAATAGCTAGTGAGCTGTATTCAACTGATGAATTTGTTATTGATCAAACAGCTGAAGGTGTGATTACAAAATATTTTATGTTGCTAACAGTAGCTGGTGAAACTGAATTAGTTGTTAGAGCTAAAATGCTAAAAGAAACACTAAAGCATGAACTAGTTGAAAGTGGTATTGCTAAATCACGTATTAGGAATGGGTCGCTTATATCTAGAATAGTTACTGAACTAAAAGAAAGAGGTGTTGGTGTTGGACGTGACAACAAAGGCACTTATTATTTGTTCAAGTAGCTAAAAGTGGTAAAATGTTAGGTTTGTATATAATAACTATAAGCGAATCTAACATTTCACCACTAATACTAAAAGCACTTACATAGATACAACTTCTTACCAAATCCCGATTTTTTATAAGGAAATGAAAAATGGAACTAACATCATTAGAACAATACAAAACAATACCTGAGCTATACAAAAAACATCAAATTTCAACAATAGATATGTTGAATGGTAAACGTGAAAAACTAACTGAATTCAGCATGTCGTTGTGGTTTGGTAAACTACCTAAGTTATCAAAACCTGAACTAAAAGAATGGATGAACCGTAATGTAAACCGAAATTGGGATAATACATATGACATGACACCAAATGACACGTGGGTTTTCTCAAAACCACATAGCCCTAATATTTGGGCAAATGGTCATAAAACATCACCTAATTGGTTAGGTGCAGCTGGTTTAGTAATTGATATAGATACTAAGCAAACTATACCAATGGCAGATGTAGTTGAGCGAGTTCGCGCTTCGAACTTAGCGTGTTTTGTAATGACCTCAGCAAACCACAATTTAGATAAAAAAGGTGTTACATGTGAAAGATACCATTTGTATTTTCCATATAATAAAACTAACACCGATGAAGATTATGAAAAGATAATGTTTTATGGATTACAAACATGGCATTTACTTGATGGTTTAGAAATAGACAATTGTAGTTACCACAAATCAAGATACTTTGCTGGATGTTACGATGTTGAATATATTGAAGGTTCAGCCATGAGCTTTGATTTTATATCAAGTCGTGGTGTTCGTTTATATGCTGATGAAAAAGCAGAACTCGCAAGAACTATAGCTAACGCCAGCAAATACCAACACATACAAACGACTGATGAAGATAGAACTCTATTAGCAAATCGACTAACGCTAATATCAGGTTTACACCACTCTGATTTATTGAAAGTAACTTCTGCATTGAAAGCATCTGGTTATAGTTACGGTGAAGCTGAATCTATTGTTGCACAAATGAAAGATGCATCAAGTGGATTTAGTTTCAAAAATAGTTGGAAAGAACAATTCACTAGTAACATTGGGTTTTTATATAATATTTGTAAATTATATGGAGTGTAAACACTAAAGGAGACGCACTACAACGCCCTCTAACGCCTTTTAGTAATACAAGCACTATATTGCTATTGTCTGTTACTTAAAGCGCGTTAGAGCGCGTTAGAGCGCTTTGCTATTAGTAAGTGGTTTAGTGGTTGCTTGTAGTTGCTTTAGTAAGTTAAGACAGCAACTACTACTTAAAACGCCTTTAAACGCACGACAACGCCCTCTAGCGCCTTTTAGTAATACAAGCACTATATTGCTATTGTCTTTTTAGTTTAAACGCTTAGAGCGCGTTAGAGCGCTTTGCTAGAAGTAGAAGTAGTTGCTTTAGTAGTGGTAAGTAGTTGCTTGTAGTTGCTTTAGTAGTTGCTTTAGTAGTGTTGTAAAATAAGTAGCTTTAAGTATTTGATTTTAAATAACAAGTGACGAAATGTTAGTTTTTCATATATATATATATAAACGAATCTAGCATTTTGCAATTACTTATTTAAATTCAACAGCTTATAAAGCACTAAAAAACACTTAGCTCTGTTTTGTAAAATACCAATACCAATACAAGCAATACAAGCACTAATACTAATACTAGTAAGTAAAACGCCTTTAAACGCACGACAACGCGCTCTAGCGCCTTTTAGTAATGCAAGCACTATATTGCTATTGTCTTTTACTTAAAACACACGAGAGCGCGTTAGAGCGCTTTGCAGCAATAACACAACAAGGAAAATAATATGACTAGAACATTTGCAGATATAATAAAAGCACAGAACTACCAAACAAACACGGATTCATATGAAGTCGATTTTGTATCACTTCACGAAACTTATAGAAAGTATAATATCAATATCGAAGCTATTACTAAACAACTAGAAGCTGAACGTTACTTACATAAAAGAAATAACACACTAGATTTATTTTATGAAAAGTATAACGTCAAAACATCATGCTATGGTCATGATGAATCAATAAAAGATATTTTGAATTATGGATGTGAAATAGTTTATACCCAATGCTTATATCATTTACGTAAAGACAGCATAAGTATACCGATTACAGTTTTTATTGGATTTGAATACACTGGTGATGATGATTTACATAACTCAGTAACTAAATGGATACACAATGGTGAAAACACAATAGAAGTATACGAAGCAATAAAAGATCTAGACTTATATACTCCAGAATTGAGTTTCACTCTAAGTATGATACAAAAATAAGGACAACAAATGAAACTTACACAACTAGGAAGTGATTACATAAAACAATTCAAACCTAAAACACAAGAACACTTGTTACACTTTGTTGATTATGGTGATGTATTGGTAAGTGATATAACAGTAAGTGCAAAGATTGCATTATTTGATTATTTTGATGCAAGAGCTTTGATGATTGAAAATAAAAGCTCTAGAAGTGCAGAAGTAGCTTTCAAAGTAGCAAAAGAAAAACGAAACGAAGAATTCATGAAATGCAATATATACCACTAGTGCAATACAGAAGCTACTACTAAAACGCCTTGTAACGCACGACAACGCCCTCTAACGCCTTTTAGTAATACAAGCACTATATTGCTATTGTCTTTTACTTAAAGCGCCTTAGAGCGCGTTAGAGCGCTTTGCTAGAAGTAGAAGTAGGTGCTTTAGTAGTTGCTTTAGTAGTGTTGCAAAATAAGTAGTTGTAAGTAACTGATTTTAAATAACAAGTGACGAAATGTTAGTTTTTCATATATATATATATAAACGAATCTAGCATTTTGCAATTACTTATTTAAATTCAATAACTTAAAAACGCTTAGCTCTAAAACCACTAAAGCACTACAAGCACTAAACCAATAATAGTAAGCACTGCAAAATAAGTTGTTGTAAGTATTTGATTTTAAATAACAAGTGACGAAATGTTAGTTTTTCATATATATATATATAAACGAATCTAGCATTTTGCAATTACTTATTTAAATTCAATAACTTAAAAACGCTTAGCTCTAAAACCACTAAAGCACTACAAGCACTAAACCAATAATAGTAAGCACTGCAAAATAAGTTGTTGTAAGTATTTGATTTTAAATAACAAGTGACGAAATGTTAGTTTTTCATATATATATATAAACGAATCTAGCATTTTGCAATTACTTATTTAAATTCAACAACTTAAAAACACTTAGTTCTAAAACCACTAAAGCACTACAAGCAATACAAGCAATACAAGCACTACAACCAAATACAAGCACTAATACTAATACTAGTAAGTGCTACTACTTAAAACGCCTTTAAACGCACGACAACGCCTTCTAACGCCTTTTAGTAATACAAGCACTATATTGCTATTGTCTTTTACTTAAAGCGCCTTAGAGCGCGTTAGAGCGCTTTGCTTTGTTTTATAATACCAATACAAGCACTAATACTAATACTAGTAAGTGCTACTACTTAAAACGCCTTGTAACGCACGACAACGCCTTCTAACGCCTTTTAGTAATACAAGCACTATATTGCTATTGTCTTTTACTTAAAGCGCGTTAGAGCGCTTTGTAATAATCCATTAATTCTATGACAAACATGTTTGCATACGTATTTCCAAAAAACACTAGCCACAAAAAAGCCCTCTGGCAGGAGGGCAGTTTATAACAGTAAGGAGAATTACTATGGATATTTATGAAAATGAAATACACGAAGCTATAACTACTAATACAGTAGTCGTATCATCACACAACAAACCAATAAAAGCTAACAAGTGGCAATTATATATGGTTGTAATAACACACCCTGAACATGGAAGTTTTACTAAAATCGGTATAAGTTACAATCCAGCTAAACGATTCAATAAAGATTTAGATTTAGCTGGTTGTCATGTATTATTCACTGATGTTTATTCATTGCCAGCTAACAGTAGAAAAGAAGCTGAGAAATATGAGAAATATGTTCAACTAATGCTTAGAGATTTTAGTATAAAATCACCATTTGAATTCGATGGGAAAACGGAATGTTATAGTGTTGAGACTTTAGAATATAGTATAAAAATAAAGGAACGCATATATGAAAGAATACAAACATTCACAAGCTTTGGAAGCACATACCCAACAAGTAACTCAATCCCGCATCAAAGTATCAAGGCATCTTACTAAGAAGCAAAAAGAATTTATAAAAGAACGTAGTGCATTTTTAACTGAACTAGTTAAAAAATATCCACCTACAACCTTTGATTTCACTAAACTAATTGATGAAGATGACGACATATGAACAAATACCAAAAGCCTAAACTAAAACGCTGTCAGAAATGTAATCAAGTAAGAGCAATAGAAGCTTTCAAACTAATAAAAGTAAACAACGAAAAGCGCCACGATAACTATTGCTGTTTCTGCTTATAATAAAAAACTAAATACTATTGTAACGCATTATGCGTTGAGTTCTGTTACTTAGATATTGTATTCACAAATATACTTGCCGGTCTATTTGTTGAATAAAGATAAGCTCACTAAAGTGAGCTTTCTTTTTGACTAAATTTTCTGGACTAAATAATATTGTAACGCATTATGCGTTGAGTGCTTTTACTTAGATATTGTATTCACAAATATACTGGGGAGTTTATTTGTTGAATAAAGATTTGGCTCAGCGTGATTAATCACGGTTGGGCCTTTTTTTTGGCTAAAATTTAGCTAAATAAATGTAAACACAACGCAAGAGATTTATATGAAATACACTGAGAACGCATCGAAAAAGAAATATGTGATAACCCATAATGGCGCTAATTTAGGTTTCACTTACACTGATATACAAAAACTAAAACTAATCATTGAAGAAATAGAAAATGTTGGTTCATTTAATATAAATGATGATTTGGAATTATGGGTTCAAATAACACAACCTAGACCAGTAATAAGCGCAGAGCTATTACATTTCTTTGCTGGTTTAAACCCAATGGATTTGAAACGTGGTATTGACAATCGCCAGAAGATACTTACTGAAAAATATAATGAATACTGTGAACACAATCAGTTCACAATAACACTAACATGTGGTTTCTCTCCTAATAGAACTTAAAAAATACTTACAATACAACTTACAGCTAAGTAATAACTTACAATACAACTTATAGGATACTTACAATACAACTTATAAGCAGTAAGCCCACTTAAACGTGGGTTTTTTTTTGGCTAAATATAATAACAATAATAAACAAAGAAGCATTATGCATTACGTATATCAAATCAAACCTACAAATGAACCTATAAACTTAGACGACTATTATATTGGAGTAACTAAAAACATAAAAAATCGATATGCACTACACTATTCAGCTTCTAATAACACAAACTCAAAACGCCACCACTTACCTTTATATGTAAATATGCGCAAATACGAATGTAACTTAGTAATATTGTTTCAAGGAACAAAAGAAGATTGTTTTGATTACGAACTAAAACTAAGACCTAGTAAGAACATAGGTTGGAATGTAAAGTGTGGTGGGAATTCTTCATTTCCAAAATCAACACAAACTTACAAACCACTACTAAACCCTAAGCGCCAACATGGAACATGGGTAACACCTAAAGGTGAATTTAGAAGTAGTATATATGCTGCTCTTGCAAATAACTGCGCAAATAGAACTGTTCAACTTAGATGCAAATCATCAAAAGAAAGGTGGAATATGTGGTCTTTTATCCCAAACTCAAATGTAAAATAATATGACTACACAACTTAGAGCTAAGGACATAAACACGGAAGTAATAGATGAAAATATATGGACATTGGACTGTCAAAACGGATTTTGACGTAAATGATATTTTAGCATTTGTATATGTAGCAACATGCAATGAAACTAAACAGCAATACATAGGCGTGAAAAAAGTATGGGTTGGTTTAAAAAAACCACCGTCAGAACATAAGAAAAAACCAAAAAAACCATTCAAACAAAGTAATTGGAAAAAATATACAACATCAAGTAAAACTGTAAATGATATGATATTAGAAGGCAAAACTTTTCAATTTGAAATAATAAAAACATTTGAACTGTGGGGTAAAGCTTTATACTTTGAAAATAAACTGCATTTTGATAATGACGTATTAGGTTCAGATATCTGGTTAAACAAGTGTATAGGTGGAACTACATTTACAAATTCGTGTTTCGTATCCGAAGATACCAGAGAAAGCTACAAAAGAAGATTTAGTAAAACTGTATAAGAGTTATTTGAAAACGTTGTAACACTAGCCCCTCTTTTGGGGCTTTTTTTATGTCTAAAATTTAGTATGAAGCCCTTTTTTCAAGTCCTGAATAAATACTATAGCAATAAAGCTAACTAAGGAGTCTATCATGTTTGAATCAATCGCGCTTTTTATCTTATTAACTATCATGTTTTCAGTAGCTACTTTTGTAGTCCTAAAGACATTATTTTGTTTAACTAAAATCGTTCTATTAACTATTAAAACAAAAATGCAAAACGATATCACTGAAAGTATCTCTACTAAATAGTGTTAATAATAACGCACAAAGAAACAATATGGATATCACAGAAGAAGAATGGGCTCTTTATGTATTAGATAGCAATTATTTTTTAGAGTTACTTGAAGATGATGTAGAACTACTTCAGCTAATACTTACACCAACTGAAACAAATGAACTAGAGGAATAAACATGACTACTTTTTACCAATGTCGGAGTTGTTGTAAAGTTACAGTAAACACACAACTATTACAGAACGCAAAGATTCAAGGTATTCACGATTGTATCACTAAGATGTGTGATTGCGGCCACAGATGTTTTATTACTTTTAGTTGATGCATTACTTTAGCTAATACTTACACCAAATAAAACAACCGAAACAAATAAAACAAAGGAATAAAAAATGATTATTAGAATAGCAAAAATCAAAATGTATGACACTTCAATCCCACTACCTAAGCACATTTTAGCTGAAATCAAATCAGTTACTGGTTTAGATAATAAACTTGAAGATTTTCATATCACACCGCATGGTAGTGATGACTTATACCAATATTTTTATATCGAATTGTTAGAACAAGAAAATAATAAAGATGCTGATGAACGTATTGGAACATACATGTTACCAGCTGGATCGTATATTGAGTTCACTCGAAAGTTACGTGACTTAGATGCTAAAAAAGATATGTAGCCAACCATGTTGTAAGCAAGTCGCAACTAAAGATTCTAAGTGCGACTTGCATCAGCTGAAAAGAACTACTAACCCGTCTAAAACACAGGATAACAGCAGATCGTCAACTACAGTAAACAATCACATATACCAATCAACAAAATGGCGCAAACTAAGAGCTAGGAAGTTCAAAGAACAACCTTTGTGTGAACACTGTTATAAACTAAATATCATTACTCCCACGGATGTTATAGATCATGTAATTGCAATTATAGACGATGAAACTTTGGCTTATGTGTATAGTAACACTCAGAGTCTCTGTCATTCTTGTCACAATATCAAAACGGCAAAAGAAACAAAAGACAGAAAGTATCCTAGAGTGTTATCTGCTAGTGATTTATTCAATAAAATAAAAGGACAATAAAATGGACAACACAATTATACCATTCCAAGACGACCACTCATTACCTGCTGAAGTATCAGAAGCATTATTCTCGACGCTTACAGAAGAACAAGACCCCTTGGATTATATCATCAAACAATACCAAGACGAGAACTTGATGTGGTGTTATAAACTTGAACTTAAACCAACTGAACCAACTGGTAACTAATATGTTTATACCACAACAAATAGATGATTGTATTTTTATCTACTTAGGTAAACTATACCAGTTTACTATCCAAGAAACTGATGATGGTGATGTGTATAGCTTTATTGATTTAGACTTAGATACAATCGCAGACGAATCAATGAACAACACTCTACTAAGACACCTCTGCGAACTTAGCCTTTCTGTAATGCATAAATAAAAGTAAGCAATAACGCACAATAATATAAAGGTAAACTCTATGACAACAGATGAAATAATCAAAAAATACTTCAACGATGAATTAATCAATCTTGTAGCTATTAATGTCTTAGATGGTTTACATGTAACATATACACAAGATACAGATATTGATTTTACTGCGCGGTTATCAGTGGATGTAATAAAATTAGCTGATTCAATTAAACGCTCAATCGACCGACTATCTTATTACACAACAACAAAATTTATTGATTTACCTCGGCTAGAAAGCACAGTGTCCTATTTATTAACAACTCAGTTATATAATAACAACTCATCATGTGGAGCTTTTTATTTTACTTTACGTGACTATATATCTCTTTATGCTACTGAATACAGTGTTAAACAAATAGACAATGATATACCCAATACCGTAGAAACTTTGTTGTGCCTTATTGAGGTAGAAGATATGTTTTCTACATCACCATTTTCTTTATTTACAGATCATGTTGCAACATGTATGAAGAAATTAATCAATACAAGATACAACGATATAGATGAAACAGATCAGTTTACAGTTACCTTAACAACAGGATACCAACCATGAACACAATAGTATTCAATATTACTACTACAACTAAAGATACCGTTAGTGATTATAACACTAACACTAAGCGAGAAGTGAACTTATATATTAATGATGAGTTCCACAAGGTAATAACTATCGTAGATGCAAAAAGTTTATTTGATTGCGAATACAACGTTGATGGTGAGTCGCATATAGCTGTGAGCATCAGTGAGCAAACAACTACAGGCAATGTATACGTAGAGACTAAACCGTTGAAACAAAAAATAAAATACGTTGAATGGGATCGTTAGTAGTTGGTGGTTGATAGTAGTGAACACTAATAGCTGATGACTGATAAATTATTTTATTTTATTCGTTGAGGGGCTATTACTAAACTGTTGAAACCATTGATGATTAAGCGCCAGTCCAAAGCAATTTATGCGTATTAAATTTTAGAACTTTTTTCCCCTCAAGTAATCCTCGCTCGTTTCCACTTCGACACCTTACAAACCCCCAGCATTACTATGCTTTAAACACGTTTAAACACGCTATAGCTAGGCTTCCTCGTTATGCTTAACACAGTATTAACTTTATATTTTATAAGCTTAAAACGCATTACAGCGCGTTTAATAAATACATAAATAGTAAACAAGTCCAGCTGAAATAATTATAACTAAAAGAGGGCATTTACTATGGCACAAGAGCCTAAAAATACAGTTTTAAAACCACCCAAAACAATGCGAAAAGACAAGCATTCTACACAGTTCTTTAAAGAAATATCTCAAGCTTGCCAAGATAATAAAACTATATCAATTGGCGATACATTTGCTTTAGGAATGATAAGTGAATTGTTTAGTGTCTATAAATACAGTCAACTTGAACTATACAAAACAGGCCAACCTGAAGTTGCCATAGAGCAAACAGGGGATAGGGATCAAAAAGTCCAAAAACAAAATCAAATAATGAAAGTTAACATTGAAGTATATAAAGAAATAATGAAAGGTCTATCTGAATTTGGACTTACTCCTAAATCAAGATCTAACGCTGAAAAACTTCAAGCAGAAACTAACTCATTACTTAATCAACTTATAAAAGGCCCAAGTGATGATTAACATTTCAGACGAGCTACGCTCGTATATCTTAGAACACAACCACGAAGAATTAATAGAAACAGATCAATCATACTTATGGACACATCAGTATTGTTATGATGTTTTAGTAGGAAAGATTAAAGCTAACAAGTGGATTAAACTTGCTGCTGAGCGTCATTTTATAGACTTACAAAAAGTTAAACAAGATGATTTCAAATATAAGTTCAGCCCATCAAGAGCACAACACGCAATAGATTTCTTTAAACTAACTCGACACACTAAAGGCGTTCTTGCTAACACTAGTATTAAATTAATGCCATGGCAAATGTTTATCATTGGATCATTGTTTGGTTGGGTTACTAAAGAAAAAGACCTAGAAGCTAATAAATGTCTACGTAGGTTTAAACGAGCAGAAGTATTTGTTGGACGTAAAAACGGCAAATCAACATTAGCATCTGGTATTGCACTTTATATGATGTTACTAGATGGTGAGTTCGGGCCAGAAGTATATACAGCCGCAGCATCACAAGACCAAGCAAGGATTGTTTTTAATGACGCAGCAACAATGGTTCGCTCTGGTGAATTAAAAGAAATAGCACAAGCATTTAAATATGATATCCGCTGTGAACACAACAACAGTATATTCAAAGCTCTAGCCGCTGAAGCTAAAAACTTAGATGGTAAGAATCCTCATTGTGCAATACTCGACGAACTTCACTCGCATCGCGACTCAAGTGTCTTAGATGTTTTAACATCAGGCTTAGGTGCTCGTAAGCAACCATTGATTTTTATTATATCAACAGCTGGTTTTATATTAGATGGTGTAGCTACTGATCAATGGAAGTATGGCGAAAACATATTACTCAAGATACATGAAGATGATGAATACTTTGCTGCTTTGTATTGTATTGATGATGGTGATGATTTTACTGACTCAAGTAATTGGATCAAAGCTAACCCATGTATTGGTGTAAGTATGTCATATGAATACTTAGAAGCTGAACTTAAACAAGCTTTAGTAATCAACTCAGCTAAAGCAAACTTCTTAACTAAGTTCTGCAATAAGTTTGTTAATTCAAGTGACTCATGGTTAGATTTTGATAAAGTTAAACTATGTGAGCACAAGCTAAACCTAAATGATTACAATAATAAGCAATGTTACTTAGGTTTAGACTTAGGTCAAAAGGCCGATTTAACTGCTATTAGTCTAGTATTCCCAAATGAAATAGGCGGTGTTGATGTATTCAGCAAGGCATTTATACCTGAAGAAGCATTAGAACAAGCTACTAAACAGCAAAAACAACTCTATCACAAGTGGCATTTAAAAGGCGATTTAGTGGTAACTGAAGGTGCTGTAACTGATTTTGAACTAATTGAAGAGCATATAAAATTATATTGTTTGCAATTCGAAGTTGAATTTGTTTGTTATGACCCATGGAGTGCTACACAACTAGCCATGAATTTAACAAAACAAAACATACCAATGCTAGAAGTTCCACAAACATCAATGAAACTAAGTGAACCCGCTAAAGAATTTGAAAAAATGATATTAGCTAAACAACTAAGGCATGATGGTAACGAAGTGTTTATGTGGTGCTGTATGAACAGTTATGTCAAAGCAGACATGAATGAAAATATTAAAATCCATAAAGAAAATCAAAAATCCACTAATAAAATAGACTGTGTGATTGCTTGTATTACAGCTTTATCAGCTGCTGTATATGGCAAAGAACAAGAACAATCAGTATATGAAACCCGAGGCATATTAGTTTTAGGTTAGTAGTTTAGGTTCATAGAAATAATAAATATATAGAACAACAAACAATGTCAGTTAACTGACGGAGATCATTATGTCAATTAATATACTTGACAGCGATGGTGTTCCATTTAAACAAAAATCTTTCTCAAATTTTAATTATGATTTTAACTTCCTAAGTTCAATCAATATTGGTGGTGTTGACGTTAACTCACGTTCAGCATTTCAACACTCTATTGTTTACTCATGTATTAGGGTATTAGCTGAATCTATTGGTCAGCTTCCAGTAAAGTTATATAAAATAGATGATAAAGGTAATCGTGAGCGTGTTTATAAACATGACCAACTAAAAGTTCTAACTAAACAGCCAAATGATTATATGACTTGGCAAGAAATGTTAGAACTAATTGTTACTCACTTGAACTTAAATGGTAACTTCTTTGCTTATGTCAACAAACGCAAAACAAAAAACAGTTTTAAAATCCTCGAAATAATCCCTATTCCAAATCCATCTGCTGTAACTATTAAGATGTTACGTGGTCGTGTTACATACGAAATCAATGAAGATAGTATTATCAATCTACCTAAACGTGTTTTTTCTTCTGATGAAATATTACACATCAAAGGCCCAAGCATCGATGGTTTAAAAGGTGTTTCACCTATTACACAAGCCGCTAGAACTATTGGTTTATCAATGGCTGCTGAAAAACATGGTGAAGAGTTCTTTAATAACTCAGCTACACCAAACGGTATCTTAACCTCAGATCAAGCTCTAAGTGACGCAGCTATGAAGCGTTTGCAAGCTGGTTGGAATGAAGTTCATCAAGGTATTAAGAACTCAAATAAACTTGCTGTATTAGAAGAGGGTTTAAAATACCAAAACATCACAGTAAGTAACCGAGACTCACAGTTTATGGAAACTAGAATGTTTCAGAAGAATGAAATATGCGCTATTTTCCGTGTTCCTACACAAATGGTTCAAGCTGGTGATAGTAAGTATAGCAACTATGAACAAGCTATTTTAAGTTTTCACAGAGATACATTAGTGCCGTTGATTAATCGTATTGTTCAACGTTTAAATTTAATGCTCAACGATGATTTAGAGCTTGATTTAGATGACTCACATATTATTCGTGGTGATAGTAAAACTCAAGCTGATGTAGCAGATATATATTTTAAAATGGGAACTTATACCATCAATGAAATAAGAGCTTTACGCGGTGATTCAATGATTGAAGGCGGTGATGTTGTTGCTGTCGCAACTAATAACATGACTTTAGGTAATTTAAAAGATATTGAAAAACTTCAAGCTCAAGCACTAGCAGAAGCACAGAAACCTAATCCTATACCAACACAAGAAGCAGAAAACAATGAATCTGCCAGAACTGATGAGGATAAATAATGGTAATGCAACATAACTAACTAAGAGACAATTATGAAAACTAAAATAAACCACTGGAACCTACTAACACAACCTACAAGCAATTCAACAGCATTTACATATATTGTGCGATTTTTATCAGTTAACAAATATTATATTGGTGTTAAAAGTATGACTGGAGGTAGCGATTGGGAAACATATTTTAGTTCAAGTAATAAAGTAAAACACTTATTAGATAGTGGTGTTGAAGCTAGTTTTGAAATTATTGAGTTTTTTGATTCTTATCCAGAAGCTAAACACCAAGAAGAAAAGGCTCAATATGCTTATGATGTGTTAAATAATGAAAATTATCTAAACGCTAATATTGGTGGTTTTTGGATTATGACTGATGAAGTAAAACAAAAAATAAGCAACTCGCTTAAAGGTCGTGAAGTTACTGAAAAAACTAGAAAGTTACTAAGTGAAAAACTAACTGGCCGTAAAGTTACTGATAAAGAAAAACTTCAAAATATAAAAGAAGCAGCACTAAATCGCGAAAGTAATTACACTCAAGAACAACGTGAAGTGTTAAATAAAAAAATAAGTGAATCTTTATTGGGTAAAAAGAAACCATTTTTAAACCCTGTTATTAGTGCCAACTTTAGATCCACAAAAAAAGTTAGTGAAGAACAAGTTTGGGATATTAGATATGGATGCGATAAAACACTATCACTAAAAGAACTTTCAGAAAAATATAATGTTTCTAAAAGCTGTGTTTGCACAATTAGAAAACACAAAACTTTCAAAGAAGTTACTGAGGATTGGAAACAATGCTAATAAAACAAAAAAGTATATCTTATGATATAAAATCAATTGATGAGCGCGGCTGCTTTTCGGGCTACGCTAATGTCAAAAATTACAAAGACTTTGCATCAGATGTAACATTAGATGGTGCATTTTCAAAATCAATTGCTAAACACAAAGCTGATGGAACTATGCCGTTGATGTTTTGGAATCATAATCAAAACGAACCAATTGGTGTATGGACAGAAATGTATGAAGATGAACATGGATTGTATGCTAAAGGAAAGCTTTTAATAGATGACATTCCGCGCGCAAAAGAAATTCATGCTCTAATGAAACACAAAGCTGTAACTGGTTTAAGTATTGGTTACATAACTACAAAAGAGCATTACGATAAAAATACAAAAACTAACTATATTGATGAATTACATGTTTTAGAAGTTTCTGCTGTTGGATTTCCATGTAATGATAAATCTCAAGTAGAAGTAGTTAAATCTAAGTTTGAAAATGACGAAACCCCAACAGAAAGAGAATTTGAAAAAGCTCTCCGTGAGTTAGGTCTAAGTCGTAAACAAGCTAAAGCATTTATGACTTTAGGTTTTAAATCACTTGATGAACCTGAAGTTATTTCTGATGAAACAAAAGAACCACAAGAAACTGATTTACTAAATAATAATGTAATCAAAGAAGAAAAAGCTCAAGAGCTTTTAGCTTTATTGAAAACTTTATAATCCTCGCTTTACACCTAGCTTTACACTTCGCTTTACACACTCAACCGTCTATCCAGACAACGAATAAAACAAATAATAGTCTTTTTCTAGCGGGATGCTAGCACATGACACTCTATTACATTCAGCGCGATGCTGAACATATAGATGTTATTCATTACAAGTTTATTCAAATTCAAATAATAAAAGGAACATTCTAAATGGAATTAGAACAACTAATGGCGGCTGTTCAAGAAATCGCTGCTAAGAAAGATGCATCAATTGAAGATATTGCTCAAGTAAAAACACAACTACAAGCATTTGAAGCAAAACACAATGAAGCATTAGAAACAAAAACATCAGCTTTAGAAGCTGAATTCAACGCATTAAAAGAACAATTCTTAGACATGGAAGCTAAAGGAGCTTATTCAATGGATCACGCACAACCACAATTAAATATTAACGCAGCTATTAAATCTTTAGCAATTGCTAACCCACAAGCTGACATTCTTTCAAAAGGTTTAACAACTGCTGATCATGCTTCTGCTGGTGTTACTATTCGCACTGAATACGAAGCAGGTATTATCAAGCCACTTCGCGAACGTTCTGCATTTTTAAGTTTAATCGGTTCTAAAACTGTTCAATCAACAGACTTCAAACGTTTAGTTAAAATCAATGGTGCTGAAATGCGTTGGGGCGGTGAAAACGTTGCTAATGGCGCAATCGCTAGCACTGGAACACAAGGCTATGCAGAAGTAATGGGAACATATGGTAAAGCAGAAGCTTACCCATTTGCATCTAACGAAATGCTTCATGATGCAGCTTACGATTTACAGTCTGAACTTTCAGAAGCTGTTGTAGAAGAAATCTCTATTGGTGTTAATGATGCTGCTTTGAATGGTGATGGCGTTAAGAAGCCTAAAGGTTTACTTGCTCACACAACTGGCGCAGCACATGAAAAGTTTGAAGTATTGACTGTAGGTGCTTCTGGTAAGCTTGCTACCACTACCGCTGCCGCTGTTAAAGCTCTACGTGATATCGCTCGTGCTCTTAAAGCTGGTTATCGTCAAAATGCAGTATGGCTAATGAACGAAGAAATGCGTGATACTTTAGCTGGTTTTGTTTACACAGACGGCAAGTCAATCATCAATGAAGACGTTACTGAAATGCCTGATGGTAAGTTACTTGGTAAAGCAATCGTAGTTGATTCAGCTGTTCCAGCTGGCACTATCGTTTACGGTGATTTCCAACGTGGTTTCACTTTCTTATCTGTAGAAGGTATGACTGTTCTTCCTAACCCTTACTTGGCACCAGGTAACGTTCAGTTCTACCACTCTATGCGTGTAGGAACAATCGTTGGTGACGTTCAAGCAATCAAGATCGTTAAAATCGCTGGCACTGTTTAATCTAACAATGGGGCAGCAATGCCCCTAATCATCAGGAACTTATATGATTACAAACATACAAGAAATAAACAGTGAGCTTCCTGTTGATTTGTTTGAAGCTAAACAACACTTAATGATTGATCATGATTTAGATGATTTATACTTAATAAGTTTGATACAAGCTGCGACAGCTATTGCAGAGAACCAAACTAACAGAAAACTTACTTTACACGAATCAACGTTGTTACTAGATAAAGCTTATGGCACTGTCCATTTGCCTTACGGTAACACTAAAATAAAAACAATAAGAGCAAAGGGCGAATTACTAGATAATATATCTGATTATATCAGTGGATCAAATCTAGTTGTATTTCGTAAACCTGCCATAGATGTAGAGATAGTTTTCTTGTGTGGTTATACTGTAGATAGCTGTCCAGCTGATATCAAAGCTGCTATCAAATTGTTAGTAGCAACAATGTATGAATCTAGACTAGATATTACTTTTGGTGTTCAACAATTTAAATCTCATTTGAGTTCAACGACCATATTGAACAAACACAAATTATATTAGGAGGTTATATGATTAACTTCGGACGATATAATAGTATTATTGAGTTTTATGTAAAAGAAGAAACAATAGATGAGTTTAATGACACTAATGAAACATTAGTTCTTTATACAACAAAACGTTCTCGTGTATTAAATAAATCCACAACCGTTACCCAAGACAACACACCCTCTACAGTAGAAGTTATAGAAGCCAAAATAAGATACCAATCTGATATCGACAACAACATGATACTCCGATTCAAAGGCGTTGATTACGAAATCAAGTCTGTTGTTGATTACGATCATACTAGAAAAGAACTTACTATAACCGCTGTAAAGGTGTAATTATGATTACATTTGGACTAACTGGTTTCGATGATTTAAATAAAACACTTACTGAACTTGGTGGTGTGCTTGGAAAGAAAGCTGCTAGAGCAGCCGCTAAAAAAGCAATGCTACCAATCAAAGCAGAAATAGAACGAACATCACCATTCGATACAAAAGATGATGGTATACATTTAAAAGAAAACTTTAAAATCAAAACTTCTGGAAGAACTAAAAAACACCAGAAAACAGGTGATGATGTATTTCTTAAATGTAGCGTTCAGACGTCAAATAAAGAAGTAGAACAATATGCTGCTTTAGTTGAATTTGGACGAGGTGAAGTGAACATAGAACGAACTAATGCTTTTGGAGTGAATACAAATCCATTTAAATTAAAAATGAAAGCTATTCAATCTAATCCATTTATGCGAACAGCACTAAGAAATAATGCTGAATCTGTTGCTGATAACTTTGCACAATTACTAACTGATGAAATTATTAAAATCGTTAATAATAAAGCCAAAAAAGAAGCAAGGATAAAAGCAAAAGAAAAGAAACTCGGAGGTAACACTTGATTGAGTTAATAATCGCAAAGAAACTAAATGATTTAGGTTTAAAAAACTTTCCTTATGAAGCACCTAAAGATACAGATCTTCCTTATGTTGTATGGCACTCAAACGGATTAAAAAAACATAAAGATTTTAGTTCAACAAAACACAGAACAGCAGATATTCAATTTAATGTATTTGCTAGGACTTACAAAGAATCAAAAACTATACAGTATCAATTAATAGACTATTTTGAAGAATTAGATGAAGTTAATACACTTAATGAAAAACATTACTCGCTAATATCATCTTTAAATAACGCAATTGATTTATTCAATACTGAACTTAAACAAACTGTCGTTGATATAAGTATCGAATACTTAATCTCGTAGTAAAAAAATGGAGTTATAACATGGCTGGATTTTCAACATCTAAAGGCACAATCGTTCACTACAATTTAACTGGCTGGAATAAAACTGCTACTGAAACTGTTACTAAATTTACAGAAGTTTTATCATTTAGTGGGTTAGATATTTCACGTGAACTTATTAAAGAAATTAACTTAGAAACAGATACTGAAGTTACTGGTTCAGGTAAAACTGTTGTTTCTGACATTGAGATCGCGTTTCGCGTAGCTAGTGCTGACACTACTACTTACAAACTATGGTTCAATGCTTTAACAGCTGGCACTGACCTAACACTTAAATGTTTCTTACCACTTGGAACAGGTGTTACTTTCTTAGCTAACGCAACATTAACCAAAGTATCTACACCTATTGAAGCAGGTGGTTTTTTACATATTACTTTAGGTTTCTCAGTAGCTGGAACGCCTACACTTTTACCATAAAAGTTTCCTCTGGTGAAGCCTGCGATAACATCAACGGCTTTATTTTTTAAGGAACTAAATAATATAAACAATCATATCAGAGGAACAGAATATGAGCTTAGCATCACGCATTCAAGCAAAACTAAAAAGTAATCCATACGAATTATATTTCGAAGAACTAGATGAAACTGTATTTTTATATCCACTAACAGTTGAACAACAATCAAAATACTTACAACTAAAAACACCTATAAAACGAAAAGTATATTTACTGACTAGTGTTATTACTTCAAGTGATCATGAGTATATTGCTGCTAATGAAAAAGAAGCTCTAGTCTTACCTGAAAATATGGTTGTTTTATGTGAAACGGTTATTAACATGCTAACACAAGGCTGTAAGCATTCTGTTGTTAATAAATTAGTTGATAATTACATTAGTTCAATTAACCCAGACTTTGAACCTCATGTTATTACTGAGGACGAACAAAGCCCAAACCTATAAGGGAGTTATACACTAACAAGGAATTGTTATTAAAGCACAGAGTTTGTGATCGTTTAAATAAAACATTCACTGAAATAGATGATATGCCTTATCCAGAATACCGAAGTTGGGTTGCTTATATATTAAAAGAACCTACTGATGGTTTAATTCAAGCTCGTTACAATGCAGATTTATATGCTTTGATGTTGAATATTAATAGAGATCAAGAAAAGAGTCCTGAACCTGTCAAACCAGATGCAATTTATCCTTGGTGTAATAACGAACTCCCTGATTATTTAAAAACAGAAGAAGAACGTAAAGCAGATGAAGATATACAAAACGCAGAAGCTTTAAAGTCTTTACTGAATTTATCCAAATTATAAGCCTAAGGCTTACCCTCTAGCCTCGCAATTGCGGGGCTTTTTTATATCCAAAAAAGAGAAACTTTAGTTTCCAAGGAGTATATATGGCAAAGAGAATCCAAGCTGCTCAGATTTCTGTGGATTTGATAGCCCGTAGTAGTTCATTTAGTGAAGCGTTAGATAAAATCCAACGTGACGCAGCTAAATCAAGCAACGGTGTTATTAAATCTTTAGGTGCAATGGAATCTGCATCTAAGTCATTTGAAAAGAAAATGAACGCAGCTTTATGGGCACCATTTAAAGCATTTAAAACAGCAACAGCACCATTAACAATCGGCCTTAAACAAATACAAAATTCATTAGCTAACGTTTTGCGTCCTTTTAAGAATTTAGCTGTATATGTAAGTGGCCCTTTCGTAGCTTCATTTAATCAAGCAAAGAAAGCAGTAACTTCAATTGGTGGTGTGTTAGTTGATGTAACTAAAAAAGCAGGTCTAGCAGCTCTAGCATTAACAGCTGGTTTTGCGGCAATGATGATTGGTTCTGTTAACTCAGCTTTAGAGATTAACAAATTAGCTAACAAACTAGGCATTACTTATAAATCACTTAATAGTATTGGTTTCGTTGCTGCTTCTGTAGGTGTGTCTACTGAACAAGTAGCTGATTCAATGAAAGACTTAACAGCAAAGATTGAAGATGCTGCTTATGCTGGATCTGGTGCATTAGAACCATTCTTTACACGCATTAATCAATCAGCTTTAGAGTGGAAAAAACTAGACCCTGCTGAACAGTTACTTCGTTTTAGTGAAGAACTTTCAAAAATGGATTATCAATCTGCTTTGTATTGGGCTGATGAAATTAATGATTCAATGAGTGACATGGCTCCTTTGTTATATAAAGGCCGTGAATACTTTGAATCAATGCGTAAAGAAGCTGAATTGTTTGGTTCAAGTGTTAATGGAATAGATGGATTAAAAGAACTATCTACTGTTGCAGGTCGAATTCAATATACATTAAGAAATATGTTCAGTGGTATTGCTGGTCATTTTGCACCTATTTTACTTGCTGGTTTCGATAAAGGAATGGAACGCTTTAAAACTTATGTCGCTGATAGTGGTGGGTTTGAAAAAGTTATTACACATTTTAGTAATAAATTACTTGATACTGTTGCTAGTTTTTTAAATTCAATGCAAGTTTCATTTAATTTTATTAAAGATACTTTTGGTTCTTTTATTGAATTCAATAACAACTTAGTAGATACATTTGGTGGACAAAAACGTTTATCAGGTGATGTTAGTGAACCTAGACAAAAGTTAATAGATACAGCTGATAGTGATTTTAAAGATTCACAAAGAGCACAACAACGAGCAGATGTATTAAACCAGCAATTAAAACAACTTCAATCAATCAGCACATTAAGAGCAGATTTTTCTAACGAAGATCGTGTTGCTCATTTTCAACGTGTAGAAATGGTTAAGCAGCAACTTAAAGAAGAACAAAAGATTGCTGATTTATATGATTATAGATTAGAGCAATACAATGAACAAATAGACTTAGCTAATAAAGAACGTGCAGCTAAACCAAAAGAAGAATTAATTGGTGATAATTTTAGAACATATACTAAAGATTTAATTGGTTCATTTAGTGGTGGTTCTTTAGCTCTAGATCCTAAACAAATAGCAGCATCTAACGCACGACAACAAGCTAACAACGACGCAGAAGCAAATATGATGTCTGTGTTAGGAAAAGATTATAAAGGGCAAGAGCTAGCGTTAAACGCAGCTAAAACAACACAAGATCAAATGATTGAAATGTTGCGAGCACAACAAGATAAATCAATGTCTATCAATGAAGCTTATGATAAGAAAAAAAGCTTATTAGACGAAACATCTAAATTCCGTGTAGCACAACTTGAAGCTGATAAAACTTATGCTGTTGAAATGGGTCAAGTTGATCAACTTGCTTCTATTCAAAAAAGAATAGATGAAGAGAAAGGTTTAAATGAACAAGCGTTATTAGGTTTAGAAGCTAATCGTCAAAAAGAATTGTTTATAAATGAACAGCAACAACAATCTTTAATAAAATCTAATAGAGCATTTAGACAAGCACTTTTACAAATTGATATTGAGAATGGTTTAAAGAAAGAACTAGCTTATTCATTAGCGCTTGAGCGTGAATATGATTCTTTAGAAAGCTTCTATGATCGTGAGCTTAATTCAATTATCAATAGTAATACTGCTGAAGTTGGTGCTTACCAAAATATGCTTGCTAAGAAAGAAGAAGCATTAAAGAACTTCTACGCAAAAGCATCACAACTTGAAGTAGATCGTATTAATGAAGAAGCTGCTAACCGTGACGATACATTATCACAAACATTAGGTTATTTGGATTCTGATTATAGTGCAAAAGCAGATCACCAAGTTGGTTTAAGTGATATGCGAATGAGTGATATTGATAATGCATCTTCTACCGAAGAATATATTACTAACATCACCACTAACTCAGCTGAAACAAGACAAGAAGTAGAAGCTAAACAACGTGCTAACCAAAAAGCAGGGACTATAAAACTTGCTGGTGATTTGTTAGCAGAAGGTGCTAAGAGCAGTAAGAAAATGTTCGAGCTTAATAAAGCTATGAACATAGGTAACGCAGTAATGGATACATATACTGGTGCGACTAAAGCGTTTGCTCAGTGGGGTTGGCCTTATGGTGCTGTAGCTGCTGGTTTAATCACAGCCGCAGGTGTTGCTAACGTTGCTCAAATTAAAGCACAGAAATTCTCAGGTAAAGCTCACGCGGGGCAAACTGAGATTGATGGAACAGGTGATCAGTCTTGGATATTGCAAGGCGGTGAACGTATTGTATCAAAAGAACAGAACGTTGATTTAAAGAACTACTTGAAAAATGCTGAGAGTAAATCAAATGAATCAAGTGGTGTTGCTATATATCAAACCAATACTATCAATTCAAACAAAGACGCAGATGCTATTGAGTTGTGGATGAATGAAAATCCACAGAAACTAAGAAAGATATTAGGGAAGTTATAAGCTCTAATGCAAGAGACAGCGCTCTAACGCGCTCTAAGGCGCTTTAAGTAACAGACAATAGCAATATAGTGCTTGTATTACTAAAAGGCGTTAGAAAGCGTTGTCGTGCGTTTAAAGGCGTTTTAAGTAGTAACACTTACTAGTATTAGTATTAGTATTAGTATTAGTGCTTATATTGGTATTGCAAAACAGAGCAAAGCGCTGTAACGCGCTCTAAGGCGTTTTAAGTAAAAGACAATAGCAATATAGTGCTTGTATTACTAAAAGGCGTTAGAAGGCGTTGTCGTGCGTTTAAAGGCGTTTTAAGTAGTAGCACTTACTAGTATTAGTATTAGTGCTTGTATTTGGTTGTAGTGCTTGTATTGCTTGTATTGCTTGTAGTGCTTGTAGTGCTTGTAGTGCTTGTAGTGCTTGTATTACTTGTATTGGTATTTGTATTATAAAACAGAGCTAAGTGCTTTTAAGTTGTTGAATTTAAATAAGTAATTGCAAAATGCTAGATTCGTTTATATATATATATATGAAAAACTAACATTTCGTCACTTGTTATTTAAAATCAAATACTTACAACTACTTATTTTGCAGTGCTTACTATTATTGGTTTAGTGCTTGTAGTGCTTTAGTGGTTTTAGAGCTAAGTGCTTTTAAGTTGTTGAATTTAAATAAGTAATTGCAAAATGCTAGATTCGTTTATATATATATATATGAAAAACTAACATTTCGTCACTTGTTATTTAAAATCAAAAACTTACAGCTACTTATTTTGCAACACTACTAAAGCAACTACTAAAGTAACTACTTCACTTCTAGCAAAGCGCTCTAACGCGCTCTAAGGCGTTTTAAGTAAAAGACAATAGCAATATAGTGCTTGTATTACTAAAAGGCGTTAGAGGGCGTTGTCGTGCGTTACAAGGCGTTTTAAGTAGTAGTTGTTGTCTTAACTTACTAATAGCAACTACTTCTAGCAAAGCGCTCTAAGGCGCTTTAAGTAACAGACAATAGCAATATAGTGCTTGTATTACTAAAAGGCGTTAGAGGGCGTTGTCGTGCGTTTAAAGGCGTTTTAAGTAGTAGTTGTTGTCTTAACTTACTAATAGCAACTACTTCTAGCAAAGCGCTCTAAGGCGTTTTAAGTAGTAGCCTTAATGCTTTTATTTAAAACACATTTCCACTCATGCTTTCGCATCAATCTATTCGATAAATACATAACAACAACGAGGATATATAATGAAACAACTACCTCTTTCAACAAAGCTTTTTATCAGTGACTATGAATTAACATCAGTTACACCTGTTTACCGCAATGTTACTAATACAGGCAAGACTTCAATGAAATCGCAACAATACCAATATTACAAAGGTGATGTTGAAGTTACTTGTATTGGTTATAGTGAAGTGAAGAAACTTATTGCTTTTGGACAATCATTGAATGGTGGAATGGAATCTATTCAGTTAAAACTACCAGTAATGAAATCAAATAATACAATCACAGGAACACCTGCATTAAGTGTAGCTTACAACAGAAACACAGATAAAGTTGTAATCAATAACTTTACTGGAACAGCATCAGCAGGTGATTACTTTAATATTCAAAACGATCCTAAGCTTTATGTCCTGTTAACTACAGGTCAAGCTGGTGATGTATTTGAAATAGCTCCATCTTTAAGAAAAGATCAAATAGCAGGTGCAAGAATATCATTTGATGCAGTGCTTACGGTTAAAACTGATGATGAAGATTTTAGTATTAAACCAAACAAAACAGCTAAATCAACACAGCTAACAATTAAATTCACAGAGGATTTATAATGGGTTCAAGTAATAAAAACAAAAATGTTTTAAACAACGAACGAAACGCTCAGTGGTTAATCTCTAGGTATGAAAAACTTGAGGGTATAGCTGCTGGAACATTAAGAGAACTTACACCTACACAAATGATTAAAGTAATGAGCTTACCTACACCTTTACTTACATTTGAATTCCAAACTCTACCATCTTTATACTTAACAAGTTGGCATAGTGATATCACTTATGACAATAAAGTATTCAGAGCATCAGCTGATTTAATCAAAGGTGAAAAGATATCAAATACAACTGAATTACATAACGATGGTTCAAGTTATAAACTAAGCGCAATTAGAGATGATATTCTACAAATCCTAGAAGCTAAAGAAGCAAAGAATGCAAAAGTAATTACACAAGCAGCAATCATGGATGACAATGGCAACTTAGCTTTTGTGTTAGATGTTGATGTTGGTATTGTTGATGCAAGCACTTTAGAAATTGATCCTAAGCGTGGTTTAAAAGAGATTACATTAAAAACAAATTCAATCTATAAACGATTAGAAGGTGTTAGTGGAACTCGTTTAGCAGCATCAGCACAACGAGCTTATTATCCAAACGATTCAAGTTTCGATTACATTACAGATGAATACATTCAAGCAGCTATAGAGCAAGCAGAAAAAGATGCACAAATCAAAGCAGCAGAAGCAGAGGCTAGAAGTAAAAAATCTTGGTGGAGGCGTTAATGAAAATAATCTATTTAAATAAGTTGATTAAATACGTAGAAGCTAACAAAAACAAAAAAGTAGAGATTGGTTTAAATGATTGTAATGTTATTGCACTTGAAGTGATTGATTTATTACTAGAAACAAACTATTCAGTAATCAAAGGGCAATACAAGTCATACAAAAAAGGACTTAGGTTAGCAGATGAGTTATTTGGTTTTACTTTCATAAGTGATCTACTAGCTAGCATAGTAACACCAATCGATAATCAACTAATTCAAGTTGGCGACATATTAGTTAAAAACACCGACTCTTATAGTTGTTGTTATATCTGTATAGGCAAACAGTTCTTTGTATCTAATACAGAATCAAAACAAACCGAAATAGTAAATCTTACACTTGAAGAACTTAATGAATTAAAGGCGTATAGATTACTTAATTGATAAAAGGATTTATCATGGCAGTAACAAAACATTCAGAAGTAGTAGTCCCATTGTGTTATGGGGAATCTCGCGTAGACGGGATTAAGATATTTGAAGATAAAGTTGAAATCAGTAATAAAGAACAATACTTGTGTATGGTTTATGTTATTGCAGAAGGCCCTATTGCTTCATTTAAAAACGTAAAAATTAATGACGAAGATTTATTTGTTGGTTCATATCAATCTGGTGTTATTGGACAAGCTGATATTTCAGCTAAATTCAATAAGCACATTCAAATAGAACTTTGGAATGGTCACACAGATGGGCGTCACATTAGTTTATTTGATACTACATCAACTAAATGGAAAGCTGATTCTACGCTGAATGGTAAAGCTGCTATTGCTTTGAAGATTCGTTTAGGTGGTGAGATTAAAGACGAAAACGTTACGTTAACTTCATTCGTCAAAGGTCGTTTAGTTCAAGATATACGTTATCAATCTAATGAAGAAGTTTATGGTTATACAAGTGGCGGTGGTGTATATGACTCAGTAACCGAGCCTGGCACAAACCCAGCTTTATGTTTATACGATTACTTGACACACACTAGATATGGCGCGGGTTTCACTGCTGTAGACTTAAATTTAAATAGCTTCATTGAAGCTGCTAATTGGTGTGATGTTAACTTAATTCGATGCAATGGTGTTATTGACCAAGCTGAAGAATATAAGAAAATCATTGAAGCTTTATTGTTATGTTTTAGAGCTAGTTTGACTCGTTTAAATGGTGTTGTTCATTTAATGCTAGATGTTCCAGCAGTATCAGTTCAGCACTTTGAACTTGAACATACTATTAATAAAATCAAAATCGAATATCAAGCACAAGACAAATATTTCAATCAACTAGAAGTTACTTATAATACTTTATATGAAGAATCAGATACTGCTTCTGTTTTATATCCACCTACTAATGACGATCCATTTATCCTTAAAGATAATAAAGTAATTAAAGAAGATATTAGCTTACCATTTACTAATTCAAAAGCAGAAGTTGATTTGCTTGCTTCAATGATTGTTCGTTCAAATTTAGAACAAACAGAAATTGAATTCGAAACAGTAGAAGATGGTTATAATGTTTCAGTAAATGATATTTTTACTATTACATTAGATGAAGCTGGTTGGGTTAATAAAGCGTTTAGAGTTGTTGAACACACTAGTGATATTTTTGGTGATAATCCTCTTACTGTTAAAATCAAAGCTCGTGAATACACTTCAGAAATATATGATTTAGTTTATGATGGTGTTGTTATTCCTACACCTACTAAAATCAATGTTCCAAATCCATCTAATTTACAGTTTAATTTTGAAGATAGTAAATTCGGTATCACTGGTAAACTAACTTGGGATCAGAGTTTAACTACATACGAAACTCATGTGATGTATAAGTTATCAGCAGAACCAGATACTGCTTTCCAACGTTATACTATCGTTAAAACAAACGAAGCTTTAATTACAGATTTAAAGAATACTTATTATGATTTCTATGTCGTTAACCGCGATATCTTTAATAGATCAAGTGAAATCTGTTATTTAAGAAACGTTAACTGTTATGATGCTACTGTTTTACCAAAAGTAACTAACTTACAAGCACAAAGCGATTCACCTGATTTTATCTTTACTTGGGATAGTATGCTTGAGAAAGATATTAAAATAACAGATCCTAAAAATCCATCTACTATTGGTTCAGGTAAAGTTAAAGACGTATTCTTAGGATATGAAGTTGAAGTGTATGTAAGAAACGTTTTAGCGTTGACTCGTATTGTAACTGAAAACAAATTTATATTTGATTATGATACTAATACTAAAAATGGTATAAGTCGTAATGTTACTTTTAAAGTTTCAGTCGTAGCTAAGTATGGCGCACGTTCACCAGTAAACACAATCAACGCAGTAAACTATCAACAACAAGTGCTTTCAGGTATTGAAGTGTTTGGTGGGTTGTCTGGTATTACTGTTAAATTCGATGCACCTACAGCTAATGATCACAGAGGTGTGTTAGTTCACATGTCTAAAACTCGTGATTTTACTCCTTTAAGTAATAATATTTTAGTTGATTTAGTTGCAACAAATTCAATACATCAACCTGTTATTGATGACGGTGTTTATTTCTTTAAACTTGGTGCATATGATTGTTTCGGTAAAGACTCTATTGTATACAGCGCACAATTTGAAGCATCAGTTCAAGATGTAAATGCAATGCTACAAGATATTAGTTCAGATCAATTATCAATTGATTTACTTAATACGATTACAGGTAAAGCAGATACTTCTACTGTGGATTCTAATTTGTCTTTAGTTAAAACAGAAGTTAAATCAGTCACTGATGACTTACAAGCTAAAGTTACGCAAACCACTAGTGCATTAGCTACATTAGATGGACGGTTAAATTCTACTTGGGCATTAAGTTTAGACTCAAATGGCAAAATAGCAGGTATGGGTATTGCTAATGATGGTATTACTAGTTCGTTTAGTGTCTTAGCTGATAGCTTTAAGATATACGCTAATGGTGCTGATAATGCAGTGTTTGCTGTAGATAATGGGAAGCTTATTGTTAAGACGGCACATATTGGTGAGTTAGATTCAGCTAACATTAAAGCAGGTTCTATTGATGCAAGTCATTTATCTGCTTCTGCGATTGAAGCTACTAAAGCAACAATTAATATAGCAGACATACAAGATGCTACTATTGGTTTTGCTAAAATTAAAGATGATATTAAATCAACTAACTTTAGTTTAAACAACGCAGGATGGCAATTAACTAAAGCAGGTGCGTTGAATGCAGTAGGTGTTAATGTATCTGGATATATATTTGGTTCACATATTAAAGGTGGTTTAGTTGAAGGTGCTGTTGTGTTTGGTAATGAAGGATATATACAAGCAACAACAGCAGATACTGGAACGGGTGTTAGATTGGGTTGTTATCCTAGACTTCAATATGATGCGAGAGTATCTAGTATAGATGGTTGGTCGGATTATGTAGAAGTTCCTATGTGTAGCTTAGATTATACTAGCGCGGGAACTACTACAGTTGACAATATAACTATAGCTAAAAACTATTACAGATCTAGGACTAAATTTGTTGACGTAGTTGGTAAGATTGATATGGATTGTTCAAAAATAACAATTATAAGTAATAGAACAGAAGGTGTTACTTTTAATGTTCAAATAGATGTATCTTCTATTAACTCAGCAAACACAAGAACCCTAATAGCTCAACATGTATTAGTTGACGCTACATTATTAAAACAAGACGCTGATGTAACCCAAACACTACCTTTAAATAATGGGTGGGGTGGTAATATGGTTATTAGCTGGGGCGATGTATCGGTTACTGACGCAAACGGCAATACTAGGCAAGTAAGAAGAATCATTTCGTGTGCAATAACAATAACAAGTATGCCTAACAGTATAATGTATTCAGGAAATCAAAAAGCATTACAATTTAGATATTATGCTGGAGCTACTAATGCTTTTATTTTTACTGATGTAGTTCCAGCGTCTATGTCTTTAGTTGTAAAAGGACAATAAGATGATAAATTTAACAAGCAAAGAACAAGAAGTAATACTTAATATAGATGGTTATCATGACATTGCTTTTATTGGTAATATTTTAGATTGTTCAAATTACGCAGGTCGATTTTGTAAGCATAATAAAGAATTTACTTGGACAAATGGATTAAGTAAACAAATAGATCTACCTAAACCAATAAACCCAAAAGCTAGTTTGTATTACTTAGGTGAGTTTTTTGACAACAAATTACCTAGTGATGTTAGACCTAATACGGGTTTAATAGTTATAGTCGATGATCACTTAGATAGATTAAATGCTACATTATTGTTATTAAGCAGCATTGCTCCTAGTATTCGTGTTCAAATACTTAAAGCTAGAACATCATTTGGTGTAACAGAAGAACAACTTAAACTTAATGATTCAGACAAACTTGTAATAAGAGAACTTGAAAGGATGTTTCTATTAGGTTCTTCATTAAACTTAGAACGCGAGTTGTTACGTAAACAAGTTGATGATAAAGAAACATTTGAAGAAACTTATACTTTATATGAAAAGAAAAATAAAACTCAAGAAGAACTAGCATTAATCAACTCTAATGTTGTGCAAGCCGTTTTAATAAAGTAAACATAAATAGTATATCACTTCCATAATAAAAATAACGAGGAAGCATAATGCTTATTTCACACAAACCATTCATTTTAGATTGGAGTTTAAAAGCAGGCAATACTTATAAAGTATTAATAACTGTAAAGAACGCAATTACACTTGAAACAATAGATTTAACAGGAATTAGAATAGAGGGCGATGCTCGTATTGCTCCTACTTCTACACAATTATTTGCTATTCCAATAACAATACTGAATCAAGAAATATATCGCGGTGTATTTCAAATTGATTTAACTAGTAATTTTACTTACAGCTTATCTAGTCCAGTAAAACCAAAAACATTCAATTATGATATTGATTTAATTTATCCAAGCTTAGAACGTTATACGTTTATTGAGGGTAAGTTTGAGGTTAGTAAAGGCTACACTGAAGATGGTGACCTATGATTGAATTAACAGTAGAACAAATAGATCAAAATGGCGTAGTTGCAATTTCAACTGCAAACATAAACATCCCACTGTATACAGGTGCAAAAGGAGACACTGGTGAAAAAGGCGATAAAGGCGATACTGGTGAGCAAGGCATTAAAGGCGATAAAGGCGATACTGGTGAGCAAGGCATTAACGGCTTAGATGGTAAGGATGGTAAAGATGGAGCTGGTTTATTAGAAGCACCATTGGATGGTAAAACATATGGGCGTAAATTTGGCGACTGGTCTGTAGTAGAAACACAACTTAAAACACTAACTTCAACTACTGAATGGATAAGAATACCAAAAGGACTCGGTGCTATTGATCCAACTTATAGTGTCGTTGCTTTATCATATAAAAACACAACTATATATGCATGTATTGGTAATGGGCAAATGACAAGAAGCACTGATGATGGTAATACTTGGGTTCCTTTGCTTACTGGACAAAACCGCATCTATCCATCTTCAAGTTGTAAAGCGATTGCTGCTGATGGTAACTTTGTTATTATTGGTAGTATGTATGGCGAAGGTGCTTATAGTAACGATAAAGGTGATACTTGGACTGTTATTACAAGAGATGAATTTAATACAGGTAAAACAACTAGTCAAAGTGACTTTGAAGGTAGTGCAATAGATGTATTAGGTTATGGTATGTCAGGTAATGTTATTGTTGCATTACACGAACAAGGATATGCATCACGTTCAACTGATAAAGGTTTAACGTGGACAACTTTACCTAGGTATTTAAATTCAGGCTCTACTACAAGCTATTATAGTTCAAATGGTGGTATTGCTGTTTCAGGTGATGTTTTTATCGTTTTACTTGAAGATGGAACTGCATCACGCTCAACTGATAAGGGCTTAACATGGACTGCATTACCGCGTAGATTAAACACTCCATCAACTAGTCAAGGTAAATGTATTGCTGCTTCAGGTAACACTTTTATTGCTGGTTTTGGTGATGGTTATGTTGCTAGGTCAACTGATTTAGGTTTAACGTGGACATCGTCTATTAAAAACTTAGAAGCAACTATACCTAATACAAGTATTAATACTTTAGCTATTGATGGGTTATATGCGTTTGCTGGTTTACGTGATGGTTATTCATGTGACAGCATAGATGGTGGTTTGACGTGGAGACGTTTGCCTTATGACTTGAACATGGGTTCAACAGGTAACCATTTCTACACTTCTGCTATTCGTGATTCTAATATTATCGTTACTGGTGGTGTTGGGTTAGCTTCTATCCGCAAAACAACAGGTTACACTACTAGCAATCCAATTAATGGTGATATTGTTATTGGTGATGATGGTTCTTTACGTGTTTATTTAAATAAATGGATTGTTTATGTAGAGGAAGCTCCTTTAGATGGAAAGTCATATATACGAAACAATGGTAAGTGGGTTGAATATATAGAAACTCAGTTAGATGTAAGATCATCTGTCCTATCACTCCACACAGTAGCAGCAAATGAACCTACACAACTAGATGGTGTAGATGGTGATTTTTGGTGGATAGAGGAATAATATGTCTGGATATTTAAAGCGAGGTAATGAATGGGTTAAAGTTAAACGTGGATATAAAAAAAACACTAATGGTGATTGGAGACGTTTAACTTCTGGGTTTAAAAAAGAAAATGGAGAATGGGTTAAGATATATAAAGACCAAAAAGCAGAAACAATACTTCAATATGCAACTTCATATTTCGATTCAGAGATAACAACTAGTTTATGGTCTGATGCAGTAGGTGGAAAGAATGTTGTTAATGGAAGTAAAGTTGTTGCTTTGTCTGATTTGAAAGGAACTGATGTATTAACAGTAAAATCAAATAGCAGTTACAGTAATAATAATTATTATACAGTAAAGGGTGATAGGAGTTATATTCGTAGCAGTAGAGATTATGCTAGTATGTTGTTTGATGTAAGTTCATTGTTTGAAACTGGTTATACTATATTAGTAGGTATTCCTAATTTTGGTGTAGTTAGTTTAAATGCAACTTCAAAATTACCTAGACGTTTTTCACAAATTGTAAAAGTTAAAAATGAATTAGTTTCTTATGTTACTGATTTATTGTTTAACAAACAATTCAATATTGATAACACTGATATAACAGTAGATGATTTAAATGACTTTTTCTATTTCTTTCCATCTTTAATATCAGTTAACTCGTTTAATAAAATAGATACTCAAAACATTACTAACATGAGAAGTATGTTTTTTGGTAATTCAACATTTAACCAACCTGTTAATTTTGATACTAGAAACGTAACTGACATGACCCAGATGTTTTTAAGTGCAAGTTCATTTAACCAACCTGTTAATTTCGATACAAGTAAAGTGCAAAATATGTTGAACATGTTTAGTGGTGCTGCGAAGTTCAACCAACCTGTTAATTTTGATACAAGTAAAGTGCAAAGCTTTAATAAAATGTTCTATCAAGCTAATGCATTCAATCAAGTTATTAATTTTAATGCTCCTGTAGCTACTGATTTAGCTAGTATGTTTGAATCATCTGGTTTGAACTCACCAGTAACTATCAATGCTAGACTAGCAACTACAGCATCTAATATGTTTAAAAATGCAAGTTCATTGAATCAACCAATTTCTATTATTGGTGAGTATCTAAGCACTATTGATAACATGTTTAGTGGTTGTAGGGTGTTGAATAGTCCTGTAGAAATTGTTTCAAATAAATTATCAAATACACAAAGTATGTTTTATAATGCAATTGCATTCAATCAACCAGTAACACTAGACACTAATTACGTAACAACAATGTCTTATATGTTTAGTGGTTGTAGTGCATTTAATAGCGCTATAAACTTAGATACTAGTAACGTAACTAACATGAGTCAGATGTTTTCATACACATCAAAATTCAATCAAATATTAAACTTTGATACTAGTAACGTAACTGATATGAGTATGATGTTTTCATATGCATCAAACTTTAACCAACCACTTAACTTCAATACAAGTAAAGTTATTAATATGTCTAGTATGTTTAGTGGTGCAAGTAAATTCAATCAATTATTAAACTTTGATACAAGTAAAGTTTATACGATGTCTAGTATGTTTAATAGTTGTAGTGCTTTAAATCAAATATTAAACTTTGATTGTAGTAAACTAAACAATGCATCCGGTATGTTTAATGGTTGTATCACATATAATAAGCCTATTAACTTTACAAGCCCATATTTGACTGATACAAGTTATATGTTTAAAGGTTGTGTTGCATTCAATGAATCAATCAACATAGATACTAGTAACGTAACTAATATGACTAGTATGTTTGAAGGTGCTAATTCATTTAATACCGCAATGAATATAAACACTAGTAATGTAACTAATATGACTAGTATGTTTAAAGGTTGCAGTAAATACAATCAACCACTTACATTTGATACAATTAAAGTTACTAATATGTCTTATATGTTTAATAGTGCAATAGCTTTTAACCAACCACTTAACTTCAATTGTAGTAAAGTGCAAAACATGATTTATATGTTTAGTGGTGCAAGTGCTTATGCTAATAGTTTAAGTCATATTAAAGTGCCTTTACTAAACACTGCACCGTTTGGTTTTGGGTTACCTACTCAATTACAACCACAATGGGGTGTTGCATAATACTAAAAGCATCTAGTATGTCTTTTATAATAATTTCCACTAATAAAAATAATAAGGAAATAATATGCCTATTGAATTTATATTACTAGGCATCAGTCTAGTAGCAGCAGTGTTTGGTTACTTAATTAAAAATCAAATACAAGCAGCACAACAACGTGTAGATATGCTTGAATCATTTAATCAACATCACGCACAGAAACAAGCAAGAGATGATGTTAGATGGGAAAATCAAGTTATAGTTAATGCTAAAGTTGACTTGAACCAATACGACACAGCAGTATTGAAATCACAAGTTTCTTCTTTACATAACAGTGTAGATGAACTTAAAAAAGACATTAAAGAGGTTAATAACAAACTTGATGTTTTGATTCAACGTAAATAAAAAAAAGCCCTAGCAATAATGCTAGGGCTTTTTTATGACTTCAATGTTTGTTTTATTTTTGTGCTTTTGCTTTTAAGTAAGCTTCACGATCTTCTGAACAAACAACATCGTCTAATGTCATCATATTATCTTTTAAGTAATTTACGAAAGCATCTGGTTTACGTCCACCAATCTTACCAAAGTAAACTAAATCTTCACCATCAACTTTATAGTTAAAATGAAACTTAGGTTGTGCTTTTACGTTACGCTTTTTCTTAGGTAGATGGATTGAAGCTACAGGTTGCCCTTGTGTTAAGCTAATCAAGTCATCAATGTTTAAACCTTTAGCTGAAAGCTGGTCTTTGATTTCTTTTAAAGCGTTTAATTTAGCTTCACGTTCAGCTGATTCAGCTTCGTATGCTTCGCGTTTTGCTTCCATTACTTCTGTGATTTTTGAATACAATGATTCAGCTTCGTCCATCGCTAGTTCGCTGAACATATTTCTTATGCTGTTTTTATTAGATAAGATTTCAAGTGTAATATCGCGCTTTTCAGTTACTGTGTTTGCTAGTTGCATTTTACGGCCTCATTACTATCAGTTGGTTTTCATAATAGTAATGAGACTAAAGCAAGAAAACAACAGATTAATGCTTATGCTTCAGCATGCCAACCTTTTGGTAGTTCTTCTGGTTTAGTTGATTGTTTTATGTGTTTTACACCAAACTTGGGATTTTTGAAGTAAACGCTAAATGTTATTTCTTTTTTAACTACCACCACATCAATTTTGTCAATAACTTTTTGAAGCTCCATATTAACAATACGTCTTAAATCTATATTAGATGAGTCTAAAGCATCTTTTGTTTCAATACGTTCGATTTGTGGTTTTTCATTTTGTAGATCTAATGTTATTAGCTTAGACTTTGCTTCTTTTAGTTGCTGTTCTATTTGTTCAAACATCGAAATAGCACGTTGATTACCAGTTGAGACTAAGTATAAAAGATTAGAAGCTTGTTCATCGAGTTTAGTTACTAAAGCTTTTGTAGTAGTAATTTCATCAGTTGAATCGATTTGAAGTTTGCTAAAACGCAATGATCTAAAAAAGTTCAAGATAGTATATTCAGCATTAGGTAAGTTTATAGATTTTGCTTTACATGACTTACCATGTGCTTTATCAGAACATCTTAGATACCACATAGGTATTTTGATGCCTTTTTTTGTTGTAGTAGATAATGATGGTTGTATAGATGCTCCACAAGCACCACATTTCATGATACCAGCGAATATGTTTTGTAACTTATGAGTTTTTGTTTTTTTAATAACTCTTGATGCCATTATTTGTTGAGCTTTGTTATATGTGTCAATATTGATAACAGCAGGATAATAATCATACAAAACATCGTCTTTATGTTCAGGCTGTGAGCTAGTTAAAGCGCCATAAGTAGCAGTTGATTTGATCATTTTTAAAATTCGTTGCTCATTCCATTCAACTTTAGTTTTAAATGATTTTTTATTATAAACTGGATATTCAATACCTTCAGCTCTTAGTTGTTTAGAAATAACACTACCACCACAACCACTAAGATACATTGTGAATATTCTTTTAACTAACTCAGCACGTTCAGGGATTAATACTATTTTATTGTTTTTAACTTCCATCCAAACAGGCACTAAGCTTGTTATCACTTTACCCGTTTCAGCTGCTTTTTGTTTAGCTTTTTTATAAGCTTGTTTAGTTCTTAATGCTTTTACTTTTGACTCGTTATGAGCACGTTCCATTACAGCAATAGCAATATGGATTTTGTGAGTATCTTCGCGGTTATAAACTACACCAGTTGAAACTTCATGAACAACTACACCTGAGTTTATAATGTCCATTAAACGCGGTAGAGCGTCCATTGTATGTTCACGCCCTAAACGATCTAATGACTCAACTACTAAAGCACAAGGCGTTTGAACTTTACCTGTTTTTATAGCATCCAAGAACACACCTAGACGACCTTGCATTTGCTTACCATGATAACCAGAAGCAATGTCTTGAAAGCTATCTTGTTGGATTTCTAAATTAAGGGATTTAGCGTAGTTGTGAGTTAGTTCAATCTGTCTATCTAACCCATCACCTGTTTTTTGTTTAGTGGAACTGATACGTGAGTAAATGTATGCTCGCATGATAACAACCCTATGTAGATAACGGCTTCCGTTTAACTGTAGTTGTTATTATATGCGCGTGCCATGGTAATGCACGGTCACTTTGCTGTTGGCTTTAGGATGTTCGGTGTTGTCGCCTTTGGTGAGGATTTCATATTGCAGCCCAGACAAGGTTTGCACTACGCCTTCGCGCTTCACATTTTCAGCTAAAAACAACTTACCTTTTTCGATATTTTCTTTTGCTTCTTTTGAGTTATTCATTTGGCTGAAAAAGTAAAATATCACTCCAGCAATGACCACCACGGCCAAAATCATACGCATAATTGTTCTCAATAAAATAGGTTTAGTGGCATGAGTTTACCGCAAAACGATTGGCGCTATCAAACAACGCCAAATCTATTTTGCAAGCGGGTTATTGTTTCGCGGTAGATGTTTTAATGCTTTATGACATGTGCACTGTGGTCCAATCTAAATAGACATAACCCGCAGCGCTAATCACGGCAATATTAACCACTATGCAGCACCACAATATCCTAATAAAAGGTTTCTTTTGGGTCTTATGGCGAAAATGAAATTGACCTAACAGCGCTGCGGGCCAACCGCCAAATAACGCACAAAGGTGAAGTGTTTTTTCACTGATGCGGCGCGAGCTTTTAATCGCTGCGCGTTTATCGAGGTAATACAAACTGATGGTCAGTAAGTTAAGCGATAAAAAAATGGCGGTTAGCCAGGGTTGAATCAATGCGCTCACCATGGTGAGCACGGTTAACATTAGCCAAGCAAATTTGTTCATATGTGCGTTTTTCACTTTCAGATGATGTGATTACAGGTGACGAGGTGTTGTTTCTCTCAATGCCTACAGCGATTAGCCACGTCTTAGCACTAAATAGCGCCACAGCTTTTCCAGTGGACCTTGTTTGAAATAACGTAAATACCAATGCGCGAGCAATAGTTGCACCATGGTGTAAATGACTGCGATAGACATATAGCCCGTTCTATCTAGCTGTTGCTGCCATTCAGGGGCAAGGTAGCGGAGCAGTATAATCCCAACAATGGACTGTAGAATATATAAACTGAATGCCAGTTTACCGACGTTTTGCAGCGCGCTTAAACGCTGTGAGCTGTTTTTACACAACAAACAAATGATATGGATATACACCAAAGCACAGGCGATGGCGCTTAACAGTAAAATCACGTCAGAGAGTGCCACTAATAGTGTATTACCGCTAAAGCTCAATACTGAATCGATTAATGATAACGTCACAGCCCAAAAGAGACTTTGTTTGAGTGTCTTGGCGTCTAATCCCTTGCTAAATACTTCGCGTTTATACAGTGCCATGCCGATTAACATCAGCCCAGCAATAAACCACATCAGTGTCAGTGGGATGACCATCACCATGTAACCAAACATCATTAGGTGCAGCACTAATTGCTCTGAATAGCTGCCCGTCCATGCTGATAATTGTTCAATAAAGAGTGAGGAGTCACGCAGGTATACCTGGTCGTCTGGCGTGAGCGATATCAAAGTGATTGGGATCAGCGACATAAAAATAAACCATTTTGCCTGCCTGATTAATGCATCTGCATCGAGGTAGCGATACTTAAAAGCCAATAAGCCACTAATGCCATACGATAATAAAATATCGCCTGGGAAAATAAAAATCCCGTGAATAATCCCAAATATAATCAGCCAATATAAGCGCCACTTTTGTTGCTTGAGAAAGGTTTGTGATGAACTAGGTGTTAACTCAGATTGGTATTTTTGAAATTGAATTAACATACCCGCGCCAAACAACATTGCGAATAAGCTAAAGAAACGGCCTTCCAGGAAAAAGTTACTCAACAGCTCAATCGTAATGTCGCTAACCGGCTGCACAGCATGCGGCGCATAGCCATAAAAGCTATTGCCCATAAAATAGATATTTAAAAAGAAAATACCCAGCACGCCGACACCACGAATGGCATCAAGGTTGGCTAGGCGTTGTGGTTGAGTCGAAGCAGATTGCTCGTCCATGTGAGTTACACTGTTAATCGCAGAAGTCCTTTTGGATGATTAAAGCTTTAGCTAATTTACGCGTGAGGCAATAAAAAACCAAGCATTGTGCTTGGTTTTTTAAGATGTTAATCGTTATTGAGGATTAAACGCATCCACAACGCTGACTTAAGGTTATGGATTACTTTTTCTGTACTTCTAAAAACGGGATCGTGCCAGTCGGTAACATGGTGGTAGGCAGCTTACCGTCCCAACGCTCAGCTTTGGTTAGCTCAACCAGGTTTTGGTTTTGTGCTAAAGCTTCGGCACGGATTTTAATTGCTGACGCTTCAGCATTACCTTTAATCCGAATACTTTCGGCTTCTGCAATGGCACGCGCTAACTGAGAGTCAGCTTCTGCTTGTGCTTGAGTCACGGCAATTTGCGCGCTAACACGTTCTTTTTCAAGATTTTGCAATTGGGTTTGTACTTCGACTTCGGCGCGCATTCTGTCTTCTACCGATTTCTCATAAGCATTAGAAAAATCGATGTTTTCTATCTGTACCGAGGTAATCGTTACCGGGCCTTTGATTGACTTGGTAATGGCATCTGTCACGTCAATACCAAACTTAATACGCTCTTGTACCGCCGAGATAGCAGTGTACTTACCAAAAATGTTCTCAACTTGAGTTGGCACCTGGCGGTCGAGCAAGCGTGAAACCATTGAGTCGATGCCTTTAAACTTGGCATACACTTCTTCAACGCGATCGGGTGGCACACTAAACGTCACTGACGCACGTAAGGTAGCAGGTTGCTGATCGCGGCTATAGGCCTGCAGCGCTTGATAACTTGCGGTGTGAGTTTGAGTTGAGATTTTTACCACAGTGTCCATTAATGGAATTTTAAACCCAAGCCCAGGTTCTGCGGTATCGATAATTTTACCGTTACGCAATAATACGCCGCGTTCGCCTTGGTCAATCGTATACCAGCTGCCATATAAGCTGATAAGCATGATTAACAATATCGATACTGGAATAATTTTACCCAGGTGATTATTACTTACACTTGCGAGATCGTTTTTTAACATTATGCTTCCCTAGCAAAAAATATAATAAATTTGATTATCTTATGATTGTTTATGATTTTATAACTATTTTTTCGGTTTTTCAGAAATCCACAGCTTAATGTGGCCTTGTACGACTACCACACCATTAGTGTCATAGGCTTTTACGTCCACTAACATATCACCCACTTGCCACTGCTCTGGTGTTACCTCTGCGACACACAGAATATCAGTCCCTGCTTTAGCGGTATAGTCAACCGACATCCCTTTAGGTATCCAACGTAAATGCGCAGGAATAGAAGCTTCGGCCATGGTGCCCATTGCCATTTCTAAGCCATTACAAATCGCAATAACATGTACGGTACCAATATGGTTTTGCACTTTTTTACGTTTTTTAATTAAACATTCGCAACGATTAACCTTTAGCTCGTTAATGTACGGATGAACCGTGCCAAAATAGGGCGCCATGCGTGCGACCATTTTAGAAAAAATATGTTTGCCAAAAGGGTATGAGGTCACTTTTTTGTACAGTGACATGACTTTATTAGGTTTAGTTGGTGTCATATTAATAAAAACTCGGATTATTGAATAAATACGTTGTCTGGTCGGATGAGGTTAACATTGTTGTAACCTTGGGTGAAGCGTTAGGCACTCTTTTTCATCGCTCATTTGCTTGGCGACAGGTATAATTTTGCCAGTGCTGAATAGTTAAGGATAAATTTTGAAATCGAACTTGTTGTTGAATTATATCAAAGGTATGGCCATGGGGGCTGCCGATGTGGTGCCGGGCGTTTCTGGTGGAACCATTGCATTTATTACCGGGATATTAGATCCATTGTTAGACGGTATACGCAAAATCAATTTATCTTTGTTTGGCATTATTAAGCAGCAGGGGATTAAAGCGGCCTTTATGCACATTAACGGGCCATTTTTGCTGTGTGTGTTTGGCGGTATCTTAACCAGTATTTTTACCTTAGCTAAGTTGATTTCGTGGCTATTGGCCACCCATCCCATTCCAGTATGGTCGTTCTTTTTTGGGTTAATTATTTACTCTGTTGTGCACATGGTAAAGCAGGTAGAAAGGTACACTGCGCTGCGTATTGTCATGTTTGCCCTTGGGGTGGCCTTTGCGTGGGCCATTACGGTATTGCACCCCATTGAATTGCAGATTACTTATCTTAACTTTTTCTTTTGCGGCGCCATTGCAATATGCGCGATGATTTTACCGGGTATTTCTGGCAGCTTTATTTTGCTGTTATTAGGCATGTACCCTGCGGTACTCGCAGCAGCTAAAGGCTTCGATATTATTTATCTAGCGTGTTTTGCTGCAGGCGCTGCCATTGGTTTACTCAGCTTTAGCCATGTGCTATCGGCCTTGCTGCGTAAGTTTCACGATGCCACTGTGCTGTTTTTAACCGGGTTGATGCTTGGTACATTAGGTAAAATTTGGCCGTGGAAAGAAGTGATTAGCTGGCGCGAAAACAGTAAAGGCGAACAAGTGCCTTTACTGGAGCAAAACTTATCGCCGTTTCAGTTTGAACAAGTTACTGGTGAGTCATCACAAATTGTCATGGCCATAGTGTGTGCGCTGGTCGGTATTGCCTTGGTGTGGGGCCTTGAATACGTAGGTCATAAAGCGAAGGCGTAGGTTGGTTAAGTACAACGACCTCACTATTTAACTAAATAGACAAGCAGAATCTCGGTTCTGCTTTTTTATGCTTCAAATTTAGCTGAAAACGTTCTATAAATAATGAACTTAATTCATTTTCATTTCGTATTATGAAACATTAAACCCACAATAAGTGGGTATGATTTGCTTGAAAACAGGCAAAATCAATTCGGTCTCAGGAGTATTATAAATGCCAGATACAGTCACATTTGTGCCAGAAAAAATCCAAATTGGGATCAGCAGCTGCTTATTGGGCAATCAAGTTCGTTTTGATGGCGGCCATAAAAACTCTTATTACTGTAAACAAGAAATTGAACCTTTTTTTGAATACACCACTGTTTGCCCAGAAATGGCGATTGGCATGGGCGCACCACGCAAAAGTATTCGTCAAATTCGCGACGGCGACATTGTGCACATTAGAAGTGCTGATGGTTCGTTAGACGTGACTGATAAGCTTAATGAATATTCTCGAAGCAAAGTAGAAGAGCTCGACTACCTAGGCGGTTATATTTTATGTGCAAAGTCGCCAACCTGCGGAATGGAGCGCGTAACCGAATATAAAATTGGCACTAATAACGGCAGTAAGACAGGCGTTGGTGTTTTTGCAAAAATATTAATGGAACGTTACCCGTTTTTGCCAGTAGAAGAAGAAGGGCGTTTACACGATCTACCAATCCGAGAAAACTTTTTTACTCGCGTATTTGCTTACAACGATTGGAAAAAAATGAACCAGTCTGGGCTAACTAAACACAAACTAATGCAGTTTCATTCGCGTTATAAATACTTGCTAATGGCGCATAGCCCTAAATGGTATCGCGAGTTAGGTCCAATATTAGCCGACATCCAAGATCTAGAACAAACGGCGCAGCAGTATTTCGAAGGCTTTATGACGGCGTTAAAAATTATTGCGACGCGTAAAAATCACACCAGCACATTGCAACATATTCAAGGTTATTTTAAGAAGCAATTAAGTGCAGATCAAAAAGAAGAATTGAGCGAATCGATTTTAAAATACCGCCAGGGATTATTGCCTTTATTAGTACCTATTACCTTAATTAACCACTATGTACGTGAATTTCATACACCGTATATTCAAGAGCAAGTGTATTTAAATCCGCATCCTGAAGCGCTTAAGCTTCGTTATGCCTACTAGGTCGAGTATTAATGAGTAATATGAATAGCCTGATGTGGTTTAGGCAAGATTTGCGAGTTGCAGATAACCCTGCTTTAGTGGCTGCTTGTGAGTTTGCCAAACAACATCAAGGTCAGGTGAGAGCGTTATATATTGTGACGCCGTCGCAATGGGCGCAGCATGATGTTGCGCCAATACAAATTGATTTTATAGAGCGTCACGTTAATTTGTTAGCTCAGTCGCTTGCCGCTTTAGGTATTGCTTTAGATGTCATTCATTTGCAATTGTTTAGTGATACTCACGCCGCGTTAAATGACTATTTACAGCAGCACAATATTGATGCTGTGTTTGCTGGCAGCGAACCTGAAATTAATGAGCGTCGCCGTGATGCGCAATTAATTGAACATGGTGTGCCGCTGACATTAATCAATCAAGATTGTGTATTTGCTGCCGGAGACGTGCTTAACCTGTCTGGCGACATGTACAAGGTGTTTACGCCATTTGCCAAAAAGTGGAAAAGTATCGCCAGCCAAAAAGCCATATTACCAGTTGCAGCACCTGCTCCCGTCGCAGCGTCATTAACATTGCCTGCCAATATTGAATTTAATTGTGCTAAACGTAGCAGCGAGCAATGGACTGCAGGCGAGGGCGCAGCCAAACGAATATTAGATCAGTTTTTAGTAAACCAAGTGGCTGACTATCAGGCAGAAAGAGACTTCCCTGCGCTTGACGGCACCAGTCGTTTGTCGCCTTTTTTAGCGCTTGGTATTATTAGCTCACGCCAGTGTGTCGCGGCAATTCTAGCGCGTTATCCAGAGGCGTTAGTTGACGATACCAGCCCTGCTAAAACCTGGCTGAACGAATTGATATGGCGTGAGTTTTATCGTCATTTGCTGGTGGCTTTTCCACGGTTGTCGATGGAGCATAACTTTAACGAGTTGGGCGATGGCATTGTGTGGCGCAATGATCCACAAGAGTTTAAGGCCTGGTGTGATGGCCAAACCGGTTACCCGATAGTGGACGCCGCGATGCGTCAATTAAATCAAACGGGTTGGATGCACAATCGTTTACGCATGGTGGTAGCGAGCTTTTTAACCAAGCATTTATTGGTCGATTGGCGTTGGGGCGAACGCTACTTTAGGCAACAACTGATTGACGGTGATTTAGCGTCTAATAATGGTGGTTGGCAATGGTCTGCCGGAACCGGTTGCGATGCTCAGCCCTACTTTAGGGTGTTTAATCCGATGATGCAAAGCAGTAAATTTGACCCAGACACCAGCTTTATTAAGCGTTATATTCCTGAAATTGCCCGGTGGTCGATTAAAGATATCCATGAGCCTAAATCGGTTAACGTGAATGATTTATTTGCTCAACCGGACAACCAGGGTTATCCCAAGCCAATTGTGGAACACAAAATGGCACGCTTAAGAGCCATTGAAGTATTGAGTGCACTCAAGCGCGGTTAACTAGCGTTTTCTTTAATTTTTTTTAGCACGATAAATAAAAGCCAACACCGAAATCGGTGTTGGCTTTTTTGCGTTAGATCACAGTATGGCCAGCTTAGTTTGCATTAGCTAAGGGGAATGATTGAAGTAATGTATTGGGCAGCATACAATGGCCTCAATTAAAGATTTATATGTTATACATGTTTAAGTCTTATGCATGTTTAAATCTTATACATGTTTAAGTCTTATGCTTTTAACTCATTAAACGAGTGTGCTGCTTATGCTAAATATTGATGACCCTGCTGAAATTGATAACACCCCTGCGATCTGGCGTTTAGGCTTTAGGCCATTTTTCCTTGGCGGTGCTGTTTTGGCTGCGTTGTACATTCCGCTATGGTTAATGGGCTGGTTTACGCCGCAATACAGTTTATTTAACAGTGAGTTTTGGGCCAATGTGGTGCCGTTATGGTGGCACCCGCATGAAATGCTGTTTGGTTTTGCCATGGCCATCGTGTGTGGTTTTTTACTGACCGCAGTGCAGGCATGGACTAATCAACCGACGATTAAAGGCCGCAGTTTGATGCTGACATTTGCATGCTGGCTCATTGCTCGATTAATGCTGCTTCTGCCAATGAATATTCCATTAGTGCTTCCAGCCTTATTCGACAGCTTATTTTTAGGCTTGAGTGCGTTGGCATTGTGGCGCTGTATTTACCCGGTAAAACAATGGCGTAATATTGGTTTTCCATTGCTGCTAGTGGTGGCTCTCGTGGTTAATCTCGTCAGTTATTATGCGCTGTATCAACGCGATTTTTCACTTTCAACTCAGCTATGGCAGGGAATGATTTGGTGGGTCGCCATGATCATCACCATTGTAGGTGGCCGAGTCATTCCATTTTTTACTGCAATGCGTATTCAACAACCGAAGCCAGATCCCATTAGTATATTAGAAAACACGTTATTATTGACGATGGGAATATTGTTTATACAAGCTGTAAGTCACTGGCTTCCGAAAGGGATTGAGCAGATATTACTGGCAGTTGCTGGTGGATTACACCTTATTCGTTTTGCTCGTTGGCAAGCACATAAAACGCTAAAAGAACCCATGCTCTGGTCTTTGCATTTAGCGTATTTATCTTTGCCTATCACGCTTATTTTGATGGCAATCAATATTAATAACGAATATGCCTATCGCACGCTATTACATCTTTTTGCAGTGGGCGGTATTGCAGCATTGTGTTTATCGATGATCTCGCGCGTATCACTGGGCCACACTAGCCGTAATATTTATCAAGGCCCTAATATGACATTAGCCTTTTTGAGCATCGCGTTAGCCGCCGTGTTTAGGGCAATAATGCCGTTATTCATGCCAGAGCACACCCAAATGTGGTTATGGATTGCTGGGATGTTTTGGTTTATCGGCTTTGGGATGTTTGTGTGGTTTTATGCGCCTATTTTAATGCGTCCTCGACTCGATGGTCGTCCTGGGTAATGTTCAATTTATATCGATGATTTCTGGTGAAAGGCAAACTGTATGATTAATTTACTAGTAGAAGTAATGATGAAAACTTCTCGTCCACTACGCAGTAAGCTTGGGCTGATAGTGCTTGCTACTGGGTTGGCATTATTAACCCTGACATCTTGGTCTTTGCAAAGCGCAGAGGTCGATCCAAACCAAATTAAGTTTCCTAATCAGTTTGACTCTTGGCAGGCAACGGTTGAGCAAGAAGGGCGTGAAGACATGTTGGCGCAATACCCTGCCAGCATTATTTTATGGGCCGGTTCATCTTTTGCTAAAGAGTATCATAGCCCGCGTGGCCACCAGTTTGCGGTTGCCGACGTCACTCATACTCTACGTACCGGTGTGGCAATTGCTGAAGGTGATAAAGGCTTATCGGCCAGTTGCTGGACCTGTAAAACCCCAGATGCACCCAGATTAATGAAAGAAATGGGTATCGAAGGGTATTCAGGGGCTAACTTTGTTGATTTAGGCCGCGAGATAAAATCTGTGGTGTATTGCAGTGACTGTCATGTTGACGGCAGTGAAAAACTGGCATTACCGCGCCCACATGCACAAGATGCGATGGCAAAAATTAAACTGCCATTTGATAAACAAGACACCACCATGCAAGGTGCACAGGTATGCGGTCAATGTCATGTGACGTATTACTTCCAACCCGAGAAAAGTAACAAGGTTAATATCCCTTGGATTTTCGGCAGCACCGCTGATGACATTGAAAAATATTACGATACTCGTCGATTTTATGAATGGATCCACCCGATTTCAAAAACACCAATTTTAAAAGCTCGTCATCCTGAATTTGAGCATTGGAGCCGCTCTACTCATGCTAAAAAAGGCGTAACGTGTATTACTTGCCATATGCCAGCAACAAAAGATGCCCAGGGTAATACGTTTACCGATCATAAAGTGGCAGGTGCCATGGATAACTTTGAGCAAACCTGTGCCAGTTGTCACAGCAGTAAAGCAGCCATGGTGAAAAAGCTCGATAAAACCAAAGCCAATATTGAAGCCAAAGCACGTAACGTAGAGTCTTTATTAGTTCAGGCACATTATGAAGCGAAAGCGGCATGGGATGCCGGGGCAACATGGCCACAAATGAACGATTCGATTATGGCGATTCGTCATGCACAGTGGCGCTGGGACTTTGCTATGGCATCGCACGGTTTATATGCTCATAACCCTAAAGAAGGTGTTGCATTACTCGACATGGCAACCGAGCAGATTACGTATGGCCGTGAAGCATTAGCCAGAGTGTTGAATCAACTTTCGGTTGAAAAAGTGGAGTATCCAGATTACAGCACCAAAGAAAAAGCCCACGCAGCCATCGGATTTATTGAAGCTGACGCCATTAAAGCGAAACAAGCCTTTATTAAAGAAGAGGTCGATAAACATTGGCAACCGGTAGCAAAAACCGGCTATTAATTTGTTTTGTTGAGCCATTGAATGACAAACGCCCAAGCTTAGCTTGGGCGTTTTGCTTTTTACCTACCATAGTGATCTGCATTTTGCCTTATTTCGTATCAACTCATAATTGAATTAGTATTGCTTTAGCTGCATGAAACACTTTTATCTTATTGTGATATAAGGCATTGTTGTATATGTGTTTGCTTAAGGTACCGTAATGGCGTAATAGGAGTCTGTTAATGCAAAGCGCACAGTCGATAGTTGATATTTCATCAAAACCGTTAAAGGGCGAAAATACCAGCCCTAGTAATGGTCATCCTGCTATTGTTGATGCCTTTATTGATATGTATCAGCAGCTTAATAAAGATAATTTGTTTTTACTGCGCCAAGTGTATCGAGACGACATTATGTTTCGCGACCCCATGCATCAAGTTAGTGGTATTAACGATCTCATTCAATATTTTGCCAATATGTACCTTAATGTCACTCACATCGAGTTTGATATTAACGAGGTGGTAGTGAGCCATAACAGCAGCCAGGCAGCATTGTATTGGACTATGGCTTATTCGCATCCCAAGCTTAATAAAGGTCAAACAATCCACGTTGAAGGCATGTCGCAGCTTAAATTTGATGACAAAATTTACGCTCACCGAGACTACTTTGATTTAGGTCAAATGCTTTATGAGCAAGTGCCTTTTTTAGGCGGTTTAATCGGATTGCTAAAAAACAGAGCAGCAAAATAATGGTCATGACAATCGCAAAATCACCTGCTGTATTAATTACTGGCGCCAGCTCCGGCATTGGTTTGGCGTTAGCTGAACACTATATCAGCAAAGGCATGGCGGTTATTGCCTGTGGCCGTAATCGCGATGCACTGCAAAAAATCAACGGTGCTACCGCGCTTGAGTTTGATATTACCGACAATGCCCAAGTGCAAGTGGCAGCGACTGAGCTTAAGCAGTTACTGCTTGATAATCACTGGCAGCTACAGCAAGTGATACTCAATGCCGGCAGTTGTGAGTACATCGACGATGCATTGCATTTTGACTCAGCATTATTTGCGCGGGTAATTAACACCAATGTGGTTGCGACGGGCTATTGTCTGGAGCATTTTTTACCGTTACTCAGCAGTGGCGCACAGCTTGGATTAATGAGTTCAAGCGCAACCTATTTACCGTTTCCTCGCGCTGAAGCGTATGGCGCATCAAAAGCCGCGATTAGTTATTTAGGCCGCAGTTTACGGGTTGACTTAGCCGAACACGATATTGGCGTTAGCGTGATTTGCCCAGGATTTGTTAAAACGCCACTCACCGATAAAAATGATTTTGCGATGCCAATGCAAATTACAGCCCAGCAAGCCGCAGTGGCGATTTTTAACGGCATGAGCAATCAGCGAAAAGAAATTCACTTTCCAGGTAAATTTACCTGGTTACTTAAATTAGCGTCACTATTACCCGAGTCATTGTTAGTGTCTTTATTGGCAAAAAAGTCTAATTAATCAGTTAATAAATTACTCTGAAAATGATTTGATAGCGTACTCCAAGGATTATTAAATGAAAAACATCGCCGTGATTGGTACAGGCATTTCAGGCTTAACTTGCGCACACTTATTGAGCCGTCAACATAAGGTGACTGTTTTTGAGGCTAACGATTATATTGGTGGCCATACCGCCACTGTAGATGTTGAAGTTGCTGGTAAGCAATACGCGATTGATACCGGTTTTATTGTCTTTAACGACCGCACTTACCCTCGTTTTGAAAAGCTCATGGCACAACTCAATGTTAAGTCTATGCCGACAGAGATGAGCTTTAGCGTTAATAATGCCATTACTGGACTTGAATATAACGGCCATAATTTATGGAGTTTGTTTGCCCAGCGTCGTAATTTATTTCGCCCCAGTTTTTACAAATTCCTTGGCGAAATAGTGCGTTTTAATAATGGCTGTAAAGCGATTTACGAAGCTGACAAATACCCAAGCACCACGCTGGGTGAATACCTTGATCAAAATGATTTTTCTGCCTTTTTTTGTGAGCATTACATCTTGCCAATGGGCGCCGCGATTTGGTCGGCCAGCATTGACGATATGCGTGGCTTTTCACTACGATTTTTTATTCGATTTTTTCAACACCACGGTTTGCTCAACATTAACGACCGCCCACAATGGTATGTGCTTGAAGGCGGCTCACGCAGTTATATTCCGGCATTAACCGCGCCGTTTAAAGAGCGTATACACCTTAATTCGCCGGTGACAGGGATTAAGCGCAATGACGATGGCGTGCAAATTCAAGTCTTAAATGGTGAGTGGCAACAGTTTGATGATGTGGTATTGACGTGCCATAGCGATCAAGCACTTGCCATGCTAACCGACCCAAGCCAGGATGAAACAGAAATATTAGCGCCGATGGCCTATCAAAATAATGAAGTGGTGTTACACACCGACATTAACGTATTGCCAAAGCGCAAAGCGGCCTGGGCCAGTTGGAACTATCGCCTCGATGGTGAAAATGAGTTAGATATCGCTCAGCGTCCAGCAAGCGTGACCTACAACATGAATATCTTGCAGTGCCTACCCAAAGACGCACCTACATTTTGTGTGACACTCAATCAAACTGATTTGATTGACGAATCAAAAATTTTGCGTAAATTTAATTATGCGCACCCGGTGTTTAATGATGCCAGCATGAAATCACAAGCTAAAAAATCGCTAATCAATGGTAAACGTCATACTTATTATGCGGGTGCCTATTGGCACAATGGTTTTCATGAAGATGGCGTGCGCAGTGCTGTCGACGTGTGTAATTTATTTGGGATCGCTTTATGACGCTAACTTCATCGCCACAGAGCTTACATAGCGGTATTTATACTGGCACTGTCAGCCATCGTCGCCATGTGCCTAAAGTGCACAGTTTTGGCTACAAGTTGGCGATGATGGCGATTGATTTAGACGAAGTGGATGCCATATGCGCGACCAGTAAACTCTTTTCGACAGATCGATTTACACCATTAAAATTTAAGCCTAGCGATTATTTAAATGAATTGGATAAGCAATTTTCTAACGCGTTAGTTTTACCTACTGCTTGTCATGGCAATGACGCTCGGGCGTTAAAGCAACGGGTATTAGCCACAATTAAGCATTTAGGCGCGAGCCTGCAATGTGACAGAGTGATTTTTTCGGGACAAATTCGCCATTGTGGTCTTTATTTTAGTCCCGTTAATTTTTACTTTTGTTATCACCATGACGAAATGGTTTATATGTTGGCAGAAGTGAGCAACACACCCTGGAATGAACGCCATTGTTATCTTGTCGACATCGCCAATACCACTCATACCGACAAGGTGTTCCATGTTTCACCATTTATGAATTTAGACATGCACTATTTATGGCGAATTACCGCGCCCGCTAAGTTTTTAAAGGTGACTATTGAAAATCGCAACGCCAACAACGATAAATTATTTGATGCAGGGGTGGTACTTAAACGCCAAGACATAAGTGCGAAAAGTGTGCGGCAGTTTATGCTGCATTTTCCGCTCATGACAGCCAGCATTATGTTGGGTATTTACTGGCAAGCACTCAAGCTATTTGTTAAACGTATTCCCTTTGTGAGTAAGCAGCCGACAAAGCCATCTAATCAACATGGTTAACAAGTCAGCAAAACAATTGTAAACCAAATGGACTGACGCAACGTATTGACTGTGAATAAGGTGATATAGCCTACGCAGTGATGAACTGGAGACAAAAAATGGAAAATACAGCCACAGAAAATAGCATGGCTCAAGCTGGTTTATCAGACAGTCTGGCAAGAAAAATTTTATTACGTGCACTCGCACATCTTGCAGAAGGTCATTTAACGATTGTTGACGGCAACCAGACGGAAGAGTTTGGCGATATTAAAAGTGATATCCATGCAACGATGCAAGTCATGCACCCTAATTTTTACCGTCAGGTAGTGTTTGGTGGCTCAATTGGTGCCGGTGAAGCCTATATTCAAGGTCACTGGTGCAGCCCAGATTTAACCAAAGTCGTGCAAGTGTTTGCGCGCAATCTAGCATTACTCGACAACATTGAGCGTTATTTTTCATGGTTAAGTAATGGTGTTAGCCGTTTAAAGCATGTATTAAATCGAAATTCTGAAGCGGGTTCTAAACGCAATATTTTGGCGCATTACGATTTAGGTAATGACATGTATCAGCAGTTTTTAGACCCAGAAATGATGTACTCAAGTGCGTTATACCCGGCTGACGACAGCACTTTGGATGAGGCGCAAATCCATAAGTTGCACACCATTTGCGAACGTTTGGATTTAACGCCTGGGCAAACACTATTAGAAGTTGGCACAGGTTGGGGCGCACTCGCGATATATGCAGCCAAGCATTTTGGCGTGAATGTCACAACCACAACGATTTCAGATGCGCAATATGACTATGCCGTAGCACGCGTTAAGCAAGAAGGCCTAGAAGACAAGATCACTTTGCTTAAACAAGACTATCGACTGCTCACCGGTGAATATGACCGCGTAGTATCGATTGAAATGATTGAAGCGGTGGGGCATGAATACTTGGGTGGTTTTTTTGAAAAGTTACAACACTTATTAAAACCTAATGGGCGTATGCTCATTCAGGCCATTACCATTGCCGACCAGCGCTACAATAGCTACCGTAAAAGTGTTGATTTTATTCAGCGTTATATTTTTCCCGGCGGTTGTCTGCCTTCGGTTAGTGAAATGACCAAACACATTGCCAAAAAGACTGACATGGTCACCTGGTCTGTGAGTGATATGGGCAAAGACTATGCTCGTACATTAAAGCACTGGCATGAAAATTTTGATGCGGCTTACGACAAGATTAAAGCCTTAAACTACGGTGATGATTTTATTCGCATGTGGAAGTTCTACTTAAGTTACTGTGAAGGTGGCTTTTTAGAGCGCACAACCAGTACGGTGCATTTAGTTGCAGTAAGACCACTATACCGCCTGTAATAATGTCCCTTATGCGTTGCTCGCATCCTGCGAGCAACCTTGCTTGTGCGACGAGGTAGTTATGCCTAATCCAAAGCTATTTATCTTCCTAAATGCGTTATCTTTTCAATTGGTGTGGTGGGCCGGAGTGCTTGCCGGTAACCAGCTTGTTTTATTGTCTATTTTACTCATACTGGGTCATTTTCTTTTATCTCAAGCGCCACGACAAGATCTGCAGCTTATGTGTCTGTGTGCAGTGATTGGCATGAGTGTCGATACCGCATTAACCTTGTTTGGCGTATTTGTGTTTGCCGAGACACCATATTGGCTAGCACTGCTTTGGCTCGCATTTGCATTAAGCCTCAGATACAGCCTAGTGTTTTTTCAAAAGGTTCCTGTGTTTTGGCAAGCCCTGTTTGGCGGTGTGTTCGGTACCTTAAGTTATGTTGCAGGTGCAGAATTTGGTGCAGTGTTATTACCACATGGGCAATGGGTCAGTGGCATTGTGCTGCTAGTGATCTGGAGTGTGTTGTTTCCCGTATTGTTGTTAATAAGTCGCGGTGAATACACTGCGGATCTTACTCAGGAGAGTCGGCAATGAAAACGGTAAATGAGGCGGTTAATGTTACCCGCAGTGCTTATCAATGGCTGGTGGAGTTACTGTTTGGCGTAGTCGGTGCCACTGTCGTCATGGTTATTTTGACCCTGAGCATGGGTGATGCGATGGCAAATCAAGATGCGACAGCGAGCAATAATACTCAAGCGTTTCTTTTATCAACATCAGAGCTATCAACATCAGAGCTATCAACACCTGAGCAATCATCATCCAATTTAACCATGCGTCAGGTCGGGTCGGCGAGTATGAGCATGATGTGGTTCGACATCTACAGTGCCAAGCTGTACTCAAGAGACGGTAAATATCAGGCTAATCAATTGCCGTTAAAACTTGAGATTGAATATCACCGTAATATTGAAGCAGAAGATTTAATTGATGCCACCGTCGACCAATGGCAACACTTAGGGATACCTGAACAACAAATTAATGAGTATCGCGAACAATTAGCCAAAGCATGGCCCGATGTGAAAGAGGGTGACCGATTAACCTTTATGGTCAATACGGCCACTCAAGCTGAGTTTTTATTTAATGATAAACCCTATTTTCAAGTGAGTAATGTGCAGTTCCCTGCTGACTTTTTGGCGATTTGGTTATCCGAAAACACCAGCCGCCCTAAACTGCGCCAGCAACTCATTGGCATGAATTAAATACGATTAAGGCTGAATTATGTTATCTAAATTGACCCATTTATTGAACGTCACAACCTGGAAAAAGTCATTGCGTCATAGCGCCATATTTGTACTTTTTGCCTTGGGTGCAATGTCGTGTTCATCTGCATCAATTGACGACTATGCCGACACCAATCCTAAGCTGGATTTAGCTCAGTTTTTTGATGGCAAATTAACGGCTGCTGGTGTCGTACAAGATTTTTCTGGCAAGGTTACCCGCAAGTTTACCGTTGTTATGGAAGCTCAATGGAAGGATACGCCGCAAGGTAAACAAGGCGTAATCAATGAGTGGTTTGTCTATGATGATGGTGAAAAACAAACCCGAGTGTGGACCATTATCGATAAAGGCAACGGTCAATACCAAGGTACAGCCAATGATATTTTAGGCATTGCGCAAGGTGAATCGCGTGGCAGCGCATTGCGTTGGCGCTACGACATGCTATTGCCTGTCGATGGCAGTGAATATGAAGTCCATTTTGACGATTGGATGTTTTTAGTTGACCCAAATACCATTATTAACAAAAGCGACATTATTAAGTTTGGTGTTACCGTTGCACAGGTGACCTTAGTGATTTCAAAGCAAGCCGATTAATCTTCGCATCGTTAACAAAAAATGGACTCAATTGAGTCCATTTTTTGTTAACGGCCGGCAGCTTCTGCTGAACATGACTAGCCTTTCAATTTTGATGAGTCTTGCTGTTTTTTATCGTAATACTCAAACGGGAATTGATTACGAATTTGCTGAGTTAAATTATCACCCACGTTGGCAGAAACATGCAGGCGCACATGGCCTGACTTTTCCGCTCTAATGGTGCAGGTCAGTTTGTTTGATTTAGCAATGGCACGGGTTTCTCGTTCAAAACGTTCTGGAATTTTGCCTTTATGGTTGCTGAGCTTGCCGTCTTTAAAATGCATTTCAAAAATGGTTAAGCCACTACTGCTGCTAAAAATGAGTTTATACGCGAGAAAAATCAATCCAACAATCACCAAAATTTTAATGATGGTATCAGCCATAGTTCGCTCCTTTGTAGCGCATATTTAAGGTGTTATATTATTGTAAGATACTCCCGTAAGCGCGGTATGCAATGCAATTTTTTTTAAATTTATGCGCGATGTCTAAGTCTTACAAAAACGATTTATAAAATGGACTGTTTTAACGCTTCTATTATTATCGATTATGAACATAGGCAGTTTAAGAAGGTTAGGAAATAAAAAAACCGCACTTAAGCGGTTTTTTTATATTCACCAGAGTCTATTTTTATAAGTACAAACTCGACTGGTTCACCGTTGCGATTAGAACGAGTAACTAATGCTTGCTAATAATGTGCCGGTGTTTTTATACAGATCAGAACTGACTTCGTTATCACCGTCAATGTCAGTGTCTAAATAAGCAACCGACAGCCCGAAACCCTGTACTTCAGTTGATACACCAATAGAGTAATCAGAGTAGCTGTCAAAGCCTTCGCCGTCATCAATGGCGTCGCCAAAGTTGTAGCCATAATGCAAATCTATGCTCCAGTTTTCGGCAAACTCCCAGCCATAGTTTATTTCGGTGTAATGTAGATCTTGATCACTTCCACCATAGTCATTGGTAAACCAGTAAGCGGCTCTAAAACCATTAAAGTCGATGCCTGCGCTCACTTCTAAATAGTCGAGTTCGCTGTCTCCAGGGTAATTATAACGGTACAAGGTTAAGTCATAGCTGGTGTCATCGTTAATCTCACCATAGTAACCGGCATACAAATCAATTTCGACGTCAGGGCCGTTGTAGCCAGGTTCGTCAAAATCGACGTTACTGCCCCAAGCGCCAACAAAGAAGCCACTGTCATGGCTCCAATCGATATTGCCTTGTAGCGCAGGGTCGCCAGCGGTTTGTGATACACCACGGAAGCGGTAATCATTGGTTACGCTCACTGCGCCAGAGACTTCTGCCGTCGCTAACGGAGCCAGTAGGGTAGCTGATAATGTTAATCCGCTTAACAGTGCAATTCGCGTTCTTTTAAATGTTTTCGACACGATATTATCTCCATTTACATAAAATGCAGTCGCTGGTGTTTAGTTATCCTGCGACCACTAATGCCACTTATCAGAAGCAAAACCGTTAGGTTCTGTCTGTACCGCATGGCGGTTAAACGTTATGGTTATTAAAGTTGTTGCTCAAACATAACGTAGATTTTTTTACAATGCTCAATCACTTCCCACGTGCCGATAAAGCCTGCGGGAATAACAAATTTATCACCAGCCTTAACCGTTAAACTGTTGCCCTGACTGTCGGTAATGATGCTGCAGCCTTCGAGAATATCGCAATACTCATATTCGCTGTAGCTCACATTCCAGCTGCCAGCTTCACTTTGCCACACGCCAACGTTAAATTGCTTACAAGGGCTTTCAAAATGATTTTGTACCGATTGCAGCGGGTTTCCCGTGATTCTTTTTTCATCCGCTAAGCGGTACGACTCAACCTCGGTAGTTTGATCGCTAAATAAGGTAATGTCGCTAATGTGTTTACTCATAATGTGACCTTATTTCATGGTGGGCATAATGAACGCCGAAGGCTCGTTGGAGTCGGCTTTTGCTTGCGGCCAACGAGCAGTAATGGCTTTGCGTTTAGTATAAAAACGCACGCCATCTGGGCCATGCATATGCAGTGGACCAAATAGTGATCGTTTCCAACCGCCAAAGCTATGAAAAGCCATTGGCACCGGGATTGGCACATTCACCCCAACCATGCCCACTTCAACATGGTGGCAAAAATGCCGCGCCGCCTGGCCGCTTTGAGTAAATATTGCAGTGCCATTACCAAACTCATGTTGGTTAATGAGCGCTAATGCTTCGCCATAGGTGTCTACTCGTACAATGGCCAACACTGGGCCAAATATCTCTTGTTGGTAAATGCTCATTTGTGGGGTGACATGGTCAAACAAACATGCACCTAAAAAGTAACCTTGCTGGTGGTCGCTGATGCTGATGTTGCGGCCATCGACAACCAATTTAGCGCCCTCATTAATGCCAGCGTCAACATAGTCACGTACTTTGGCTAAATGCTGCGCCGAGATCAGCGGTCCCATGTCCATTTCTGGAGTGATACCGCTGCCGACCTTTAATGCACTAATCTGCGGTAATATTTTATCGACCAGTTTGTCGCCGATATCACCCACCGCCAATACCACCGAAATGGCCATGCAACGTTCACCGGCACTACCATATGCTGCACCCATTAATGCATTAACAGCTTGATCTAAATCAGCATCAGGCATTAATAACATGTGATTTTTAGCACCGCCCAACGCTTGCACTCGCTTGCCGTGGGCTGATGCTGTGGCATAGATATACTCTGCAATAGGGGTTGAGCCAACAAAGCTAACCGCTTTAATATCTGGGTGGGTGAGCAAAGCGTCTACCGCTTCTTTGTCACCATTAACGACATTAAATACCCCATCAGGAAGCCCGGCTTGCTTAAGTAACTCGGCCATAAACATCACTGAGCTGGGGTCTTTTTCTGAGGGTTTCATAATAAAGGTGTTACCACAGGCAATGGCAATCGGGAACATCCACATGGGCACCATCACTGGGAAGTTAAACGGCGCAATCCCCGCCACGACTCCTAATGCTTGATTGACCGACCATGCATCAACACCACCACCCACTTGCTGAGTGTGCTCACCTTTTAATAAGTGCGGAATACCGCAGGCAAACTCAACCACTTCTAAGCCTCTGGTAATTTCGCCTTTGGCATCATCGAGCACTTTGCCATGCTCCAGGGTAATCAGTTCGGCTAATTTATCGACATGCTGTTCCACCAACGCTTTAAATTTAAATAACACGCGAGCACGATTCAGTGGCGTGACTTGTGACCAGGTTTCAAATGCGGTTTTAGCAGCACTAATGGCAATGGCTACGTCATCTTGACTGGCTAATGACACGAGACCACGAGCTTCACCTGTGGCGGGGTCGTAAATTGTTTGTGTACGTTGGCTTGCTTGGGTGTGTTGCCCATTCACAAAATGGCTGATATTAAGCATGAACTCTGTCCTTGTTGTTAAATGGGTTATCCCACAGCGTGAATGGCATCGGTAAGGTGATTTACCATGTCATCTATTTGCGATTTCTCGATAATCAATGGCGGCGACAGTGCAATGATGTCGGCCGTTGCGCGAACTAATGCGCCGTTTCTAAAACAATGGTCAAATATGCCATAGCCGCGTTTACCCACGCCTTTGTCGCTCGGAGCAAATTGAATGCCTGCCACTAGTCCGGTGTTACGAATATCAATCACGTTGGGTAAACCTTTGAGGCTGTGTACAGCTTGCTCAAAGTAAGTTTCAAGATTTTTTGCGCGCTCAAACAGCTGTTCGTTTTCATAAATAGACAAGGTTGCTAACGCTGACGCTGCAGCCACAGGGTGGCCCGAATAAGTGTAGCCATGGAAAAATTCTATTAATTCGTCAGGGCCGTCCATGCAGGTGTCGTGAATGGTATTACTCACAAATACCGCGCCCATTGGGATCGCGCCATTGTTAATGGCTTTCGCTGTGGTAATCATGTCTGGGGTGACTTGCCAGCGTTCACTGGCAAAGGCGGCACCTAGGCGGCCAAAACCGGTGATCACTTCATCAAATATCAGTAAAATACCGTATTTCTGGGTGATTTCTCGCAACCGTTTAAGGTATCCCTGTGGCGGTAAAATAACCCCAGCAGAGCCAGACATAGGTTCAACGATGACGGCGGCAATGTTTTCGGCGCCGTGTAAGGTAATCAATTGTTCAAGCACTTCGGCTTTGTCTAAACCATGAGGCGGCAGGCCATGACTAAAGGCATTATTAGCCATGTCGAGTGTGTGGGGAAGATGATCAACACCTTGTAACAGCTGTTGGCTAAAGGTTTTACGATTATTACTAATGCCGCCAACAGAAATACCGCCAAAGCCGACGCCGTGATAGCCCAGTTCGCGGCCAATAAAGCGTGTACGACTCGCTTGGCCATTGGCACGATGATAGCAAAGGGCCATTTTGAGGGCGGTATCAACTGATTCAGAGCCTGAATTGGTAAAAAACACATGGTCTAATCCATCAGGGCTCATTTGACTCAATTTATGGGCTAACTCAAACGCCAGTGGATGACCCATTTGAAACGAGGGCGCATAGTCCATTTGGTTAATTTGCTTACTGACGGCCTCGGATATTTCCGCTCTGCCATGGCCGGCATTACAGCACCATAACCCCGCCGTCGCATCGAGCACCTTGTTACCTGCAATGTCGGTGTAATACATTCCTTGCGCCGACACTAATAACCGTGGATTGGTTTTGAATTGTTTATTGGCTGTAAACGGCATCCAATAATGATCCATATTTGGCCATGTTTGCGATAAATCGCCAGTTCCTTTGTGCTGATATTCGCTCATATTTCGACTCTGCATTGGTAACAAGTGGGTTGTTGTTTCATCTCATAATGGTTAAATTATGAGTGACGAATATTTGCTATGCTATGTCAAAAATAATGAACGTTAAAGCGTTTTGTGCATTTATTTAAACTAAATGTACCTGTTTTGTAAAATATATTGAAAACAGCTTGCTGTTAAGCATCATCAGGTGACAATATTCAGTAATGTAAGTGTGTCGATTTTTCATTAAGCAACGACACAAAAATCCTTATTTGGCATCACATGGCGCGATGCTTATCAATCCATTTATTATTTCGAGGTCACAATGAGTACTCCAACAAGTCGTAGCGATTGGGAAGCACTGGCAGCCAGTTTGCAAATTAACGGAAATGCCTTTATCAATGGTAAATATCAATCAGCCGCGTCTGGCGACACCTTTGATTGTATTAGCCCAATCGATGGCCGCGTATTAGTTAAAGTGGCTAGCTGTGACTTAGTCGATGCAAATGCGGCTGTTGCCAATGCTCGTGAAGTATTTGAAGCCGGTACCTGGGCTAATTTACCGCCGGTTAAGCGCAAAGAGGTGATGATTAAGTTTGCCGATTTACTTGAAGCCAACGCTGATGAAATGGCATTACTTGAAACGTTAGACATGGGTAAACCTATTCAACACTCAAAAGGTGTAGATGTGGTTGGCGCAGCACGCGCAATTCGTTGGTCTGGTGAAGCCATTGATAAAATTTACGATGAAATTGCCCCAACCGCACACAACGAAATCGGCATGATCACCCGCGAAGCGGTAGGTGTTGTCGCGGCGATTGTACCGTGGAACTTCCCAATGATTATGGCCTGCTGGAAGCTTGGACCATCGCTTGCAACGGGTAATAGTGTCATTTTAAAACCGTCTGAAAAGTCACCATTAACCGCTATTCGTATGGCGCAATTAGCCCTCGAAGCGGGTATTCCTGCAGGCGTATTAAACGTACTGCCTGGTTTTGGTCATACCGTGGGCAAAGCATTAGCCTTGCACATGGACGTCGATACGTTGGTGTTTACCGGTTCAACCAAAATTGCTAAACAGCTGATGATTTATGCCGGCGAGTCGAACATGAAACGCGTGTGGTTAGAAGCGGGTGGCAAGAGCCCTAATATTGTGTTTAACGATGCGCCAGATTTAAAAGCCGCTGCAGAAGCCGCAGCCGTCGCCATTGCTTTTAACCAGGGTGAAGTCTGCACCGCAGGTTCGCGTTTACTGGTTGAGTCGGGCGTAAAAGATGAATTAATTCAGCTTATCATTGAAGAAATGCAAGGCTGGCAACCGGGTCATCCACTAGACCCAGCGACCACCTGTGGCGCGATGGTTGACCAACAACAACTGACTAATGTGCTTAACTACATTAAAACCGGTAGCGAGCAAGGTGCCACATTAATGACAGGTGGTAAGCAAGTGATGGCAGAAACGGGCGGTATGTATGTGCAGCCAACGATTTTCAGTAATGTTAAAAATGACATGCGCATCGCCAGCGAAGAGATTTTTGGCCCGGTATTATCGGTAATCGAATTTGATGGTATGGAAGAAGCGATTAAGATTGCTAACGACACCATTTACGGTTTAGCCGCAGGGGTTTGGACCTCAAACTTAAGCAAGGCACATAAAACCGCTAAAGCATTGCGCAGTGGTATGGTGTGGATTAATCACTACGATGGCGGCGACATGACCGCACCTTTTGGTGGTTATAAGCAGTCAGGCAATGGCCGCGATAAGTCATTACATGCATTTGATAAATACACCGAATTAAAAGCCACCTGGATTGCTTTATAACGGTAATTATCTCTGTGATGTAAACAAAGCCCTTTAGCAATAAAGGGCTTTTTTATTAAGTAAAATTAACGCCTCTTTTTGCTCTCTTCGCGTACACTGAAATCTCGAACATTACTTACACATTCCACCGTCATACATGGATGAAGCGACATGACTCATACTCTATTTTCTCGATTAGCCATCTTTGTTGGCGCTGGTTTTTTCGGTTTTATTTTATGGATCATTTATTTAGCTAACACTGGCGGCAACAGTATTTTTTTCGACTTAATCCGTCATATTCCTTATGGCGATAAAGTTGGCCATATGTTGTTATTTGGTTTATTAACTTATGTAGCCAATTTAGCGTTACAGAGTCGACACTTTTCGCTCGGACGTATTCCGCTTTATTATGGTGCTGTGCTAGTGTCAATATTCGTCTTGAGTGAAGAAATCAGCCAGGGCTTTATTCCATCAAGAACATTAGACATTATCGACTTAGTCGCCGATGCTGTAGGTATTACTTTATTCAGTTATTTAAGCTGCTTAACTCAGCGTTATATTGATAAACAGCGGCAATAAAACGCTTGAGCTAGCATCCATTGGTTTAACCATATAGTGAACATAGTGAGGTATAATGTGAATTCTCCTTTAGTGACCACAGATTGGCTGGCGTTACATCTTGAAGATCCCGATTTAGTCATACTCGATGCCAGCATGGAAGTTGTGCTGGGCAAAGAACCATTGGTTTACGATGAGCTATATGTCATCCCCGGTGCAATATCATGCCAAATTGATAAGCTATTATTTGATCACCATTCACCGCAAACCCACGCAATGCCAACCCCAGAGCAATTTACAGATGCCGCGAAAATCCTAGGTATCACTCATAACAGCACTGTGGTTATTTACGATGACCAAGGTATTTATTCATCGCCACGTGCCTGGTGGACATTAAAAGCCATGGGAGTCGAAAAAGTATTTGTGCTTGATGGCGGCTTACCGCAGTGGCGTGCAGAAGGTAAAGACACCGTGCGCCAATTTGCGAGTCCAACTCAGGCTGGCGATATAAAAGGGCGTTTTTTACAACATAAAGTGTGCGACACCGAATTTGTGTTAACTCACCTTGGCCATGCCAATGTGGATATTATTGATGCCCGCGCAGCAGGGCGCTTTAATGGTACTTCACCCGAGCCACGCGTTGGCATGCGCAGTGGTCATATTCCTGGGTCATTAAACTTGCCGTTTGCCCAGGTGTTAAACGGCTTTAAAATGAAATCGACTAAAGAGCTACACACGATTTTTGCCAAGCTTGATACCAGCAATAACGCCCAACGGGTGTTCAGTTGCGGCTCTGGTATCACCGCCTGTATTTTGATTTTAGCCTCTTATGTTGCAGGCCATCATCAAGCCGCGTTATACGATGGTTCATGGGCAGTCTGGGGCGGAGATGCAGCACTGCCAATAGAATAGGGGTCAATATTATCGTTATCTCGGGAATGCTTATATTCACTGTCATTCCCGAAAATCTGTTAATCGGGAATCCTGGTGTTGTTTTGTACTTATGGCCTGCGGCCACTAACGCTTAAGTTCGCAAGGTTCCACCCTGCACGGGCCAAATGCTGCGTCATTCCGGCAATGTTTTTGAGCCGGAATCCAGGTGTTTTTTTGCTTTGTTCTTTTTTTACTTTATGGCCTACGGCCACTAACGTCGTGGCGCTTCGCCCACACCAGATTAAGATCGCAAGGTTCCACCCTGCACGGGCCAAATACTGTGTCATTCCGGCAATGTTTTTTAGCCGGAATCCAGGTGTTTGTTTTGCTTTGTACTTTTGTACTTTTGTACTTTTGTACTTATGGCCTGCGGCCACTAACGTCGTGGCGCTTCACCCACACCAGACCAAGAGGAAACCAACGGCTGTTCCCTCTTGGATCTCCCAGCCGCCACATCAAAATTATCTGAAAAGCGATAATTTTGCGACGTGGTCAGATCCAGCTTTTAACTTCATCTTAGTGTTCTTCGACCTTATTCGAAAATGCTAACGCTTCAGATGGGGCGTCCCTTCCCCTCTAAAGCTAGCCCGCCATCCATGGCTAGCTCACGCTATTTTCTTCAACGGCCTCAAGTTCAGAGTGAATTTGGATCTTTAAAGCACACTACGTGTTAGGACAATAGTGACTTAGAACTTATCCTTTTATAAAAGTTTACCCTGACCCAATTAAATTCTAAAGCAGAAACGGTGGTGGAATATCTCGGGCGTTACACCCGCAAAGGCATGATGCACGAATCACGGTTAAAGCAGGTTACCGCTAATGCCATCGATAATTAACCGTGCCATCCATTGTTAATTAGCTACGTAAAAAGTTAAGCCTAATTCAACAACAAATGCCAACCAAAGCCCTTAAAGACATCAAGATTACTGAGACGTTAGGACATTGGTGTTGCCCAAAATGTGCCAATGGGCGATTAATGTTTATGGGGCTGGTACCACTGCTGACCATGTTAGCGCGAGAGGCGAAGTTGAGGTTGTCAGGTTAATCAGAGAAAGTCGGGCTGTCAGTTATAAAAGCAAACTTAGCAAACATTCAGTTGGGTGAGGCAGTCAAACGCATCCTCAAGTGGACAAATCAGAAAATAGAACGATGAAAGAGCAATGATAAAAGATGAAGAATGATAAAACCTACCTTAAAAGGTGTAATCAGAACAAACAATTAGCCGAAAGGTTGTACAAAATACCACTACCGAAAAAAAGCAAATTCCTATAGCATAAAACATACCGATTAATTTGGATGTGGCATCGGCCAAGTCCAACAAGCGATTTATGCCTTGCAAACTACGCAACGCATAAATACTAAAACGTTAGCTGGTCAGGGGAAGTATGGCTATAACGGAAATCAATAAAATTGACTCAGTAGTTTCTTCTATTGAACATAATGAGGTCGTTTTATTGATTACTGACCATTTAGATTGGTGCGATGAATTAGCGCATCAGCATTTGTTACAAGCGAAAATTAATTCATACATTCGCTTTATAGAGTCCGGTCAACTTTTTGAAGAATTCCCTGATGATGAGGGGAAGAGTGTTTCAATAGTTGTGGCATGTGCATTTGAATTAAGTGACAGTGCAAAAAAATTCTATGAAAAAGTTAACAATTTTTTAAATGAGACTCTAGGTATTGAAATCAAATACGAAGTTTCCAGCTAACAAGCCAATATTGTTCGGCCAACAAGTTGGCCTGGGAAAATTACTCGCTGGCACTTCGTGCCAAAACACTCACAATTTCCCCAAATTGGGGCGTTGAGGCTGTAGAATTACTCTTTGTTAAGAAAATACAGCCGGTTCCAAATGCATTACCTAGTGTCTTAAAAGCGCCTAGGATTGATTTCAGGAGCTCGTTTTTTAATTGAATTTGGCTGTTAGAGTTATTCTACAGTCTCGTTATATTGCTAAAGGATTATCGTGAAATACTCTAGGATTGTGCTCTTTTCAGTAGGCTTGTATTTATTATTGGTTGTTTTATCTGCGATTGCTACGCTGATTGTTGGCTCTGGTGAAGCGACTCAAAGTATGCCATTCATTTTTACTCTTCACGTCCTAGGTTTTGTAATCTCTCTAATTGCGTATTTTTACTTAGGCTATAAGCAAACAACTAGTCCGTATAAACAAGCAGTTTTAGTTGCGGCAGTTTATTGGTTTATGAATCTAAGTGTGAGTGTCTTACTATACATTTTCTTAGAAATACCAATCGAGCCTTTGATATTTTTAATTCCAGCTTTGCTACATGTCATAGCTGTTTTATTAGGTACGCTACTTGGTGTTCAATTGCGTCATAAAAGAGAGTTGAGCGTAAGCGCAATATAATCGGGTCGCCGGAGGTATCTAGCCTCCAGCTCCCACATCACCCTGCATGCGGCTCCGCACACGACTGAACGGATTCAGGAGATAGAGCAACGCAGGAGCATGTTGCCGAGGGCGGTTCATTTAGAACTCCTAACTCACTTTTTGGTTAGGATAATGAACTGCGATCCATCCATCTCTTAGTGAATATAATCCAGCTTTCTTTAAATTTAGTGGGGTCAAAAATTTAGTGGGGTCAGGGTAAACTTTAATAAAAAGGTAACTTTTAACCCGCTTTTGTCCATAAACGAGTTGTTCTTAGCTTTCAAATGCCCAAATTCAGCTCTGAACTTGAGGCCGTTGAAGATTATTTATAAAAGAATACGTGAGCTGGCCATGGATGTGATGTGGGCGAAGCGCCACGACGTTGGTGGCCGTAGGCCATAAATGAACAAAGGTTGACCCTTTTTCTAACCCACGATAAAAATTATGGTTAACTTGTTTCTACCTCACAAGGATTTCGAGAGTCTGTATGTCTTATCTGAGTAAACTATTTCGTTGGGAACGAGGCAGGCAAAAATCGGGTTACGATAAAATGCTACTTTGTGGAGCAACTTGGCCTGTAAAATTCGATACTTATCTGCTCAAATTTCCTGAAGGGAGTGAAATCGCTCCGCATACGGATAAAGTTGTATCGGGTAAACATTATCGATTAAATATAGTAATCAAAAATGCAGATATTGGTGGTGAGTTTATTTGCTCTAATCCAATTTATGAAACAAAGCGGATTAAACTATTTAGACCAGATGTAAGTGAACATCAAGTTTCAAAAATTGTAAAAGGTAATAGATATTTACTTAGCATTGGTTGGGTAAAACACACTTAACTAATACGATATGCCGCGATGTTTGATGAGATTGTTATCGGGCAAGTTTCGTAGTCAGCAAGTTCCTTTAGTCCATTGCTATTCTTTTCAATTTGATCGATAAACATTTAAAACTAATGATCAATATGAAAGCTGTTATGGAGGTTTTGCTGATTCATATACTCTTTCAACAAGGCCATGGCGCGCTCGTAAACAGGGCCTAAAACATGTCGACGACTGGAGAGGCAATCAAGGGTATTAATCCAACCGTTAGGCTCGAAATCTATATCGAGCTTGATGAGCTTTCCTGTATCAATAGCGGGTTGCACCATTTGCTCTGGTAAAATAGACCAACCAACTCCTTGCTGAGTTAATTCATTAATGATGGTGTGATTATTGGCATACCAATGCTGAGAACTAATACCGTAACTGAACCAGAGTTCTTGACCTTCGGTTGCCCTTAACACCACTTGTCGATGGTGGCGTAGGTCGATATCTTTAATTTTTTGCTTACTGGATAGTGGGTGATTTGGTGCTGCTACTGTAATAAATCGTGTATAACCAATGGTCGTGAAATCAACTTGATGATGGATTTTTCCGTCGGCATACACAATCCCAATATGTGCGCTGCCATCTTCTACGAGTTTACCTATGCCTAAAGTGGACTCTGCAATAATTTCAACATTGGTGATAGGGAATTCATCAGCAAGAATCGCCAAATGAGCCAATAATGCAGGACTAATTAAACTCTCTTCAATCGCGATAACCAACTCATGCTCGTGCTGTAATTCAAGCGAGGCAATCTTTTGCTCAAAGTGCAGCTGTTGCAGCATGATTGCCTTTACTACAGGCAGTAATGCTTCGCCTTCATTCGTGAGGGTAGGTATATTGCCGCTGCGATCAAATAAGGTTTGGTTAATGCTGGTTTCTAAATTTGAGATCGCACTGCTAATCCCTGATTGAGCGCGTTTAAGCTTGCGTGCTGCGGCCGAAAACGAGCCTGTTTCACATACAGTGATAAATATTTTCAGCTGTTCAAAACTATACATAGCAAACCTTGTTTTTTTGCTCAATTGGAATAAAGGTATCACGAAGTGTGATAGCTGTTAACTTTTTTTAGCTGTTTCTAATTGCCATAATCTCGCTCTAATTAATCCCGTTGTTAATGCTTATTAAGTGAGTTGAGGTTGTTATGTCTACGTTAGAGCGTATATTCCATGCTGTTTTGTTTGAATTTCTTGCTGTTGTTGGTTCAATAGTCGGTTTGATGATATTTACCGAACATGAATTGATGTCCCTTTCAGGAACTATGATAGCTATCGCGACTATCGCCATGGGCTGGAATTTTATTTTTAATATCATTTTCGATAAGTTTTATACCGAGTCTCGTGAACAAAGAACCGTAAAACAGCGGGTGTTATATATTACACTTTTTCAAAGTGGGCTATTGATGCTAACAATACCTGTGATGGCTTTCATTCTTAAAATATCACTGATTGAGGCTTTTTGGTTAGATATTAGTGTGACGGTATTTATTACCATTTACGCTTATATTTATAACTATGCATACGATCATATTCGCGCTCATATCATGTTTAAACGTCAGGCAAAATTAGCTACACATATGTCATAGTCGTTAACGATAACATTCATAGGGTAAATTAATAGGGGCAGAGTAAATTTTTGTAAAAAGTAAGTTGAAACAATGACTTTTCTAAAACGCTTTTGTCCAAAAACGAGTTATTCTTAGCTTTCAAATGCTCAAATTAAACGTTGAACTTGAGGTCGTTGAAGACTCTTTATAAAAGAATACGTGAACTGAGCATGCCACCACAACATTTGTGGTTATAGGTCAAAATCACAAAGCATAAAGAAACACCTGGGTCCCGGCTTAAAAGCACTGCCGGGACGACGAGGAAAGTGTTAACCAGTTTGTCCAAAATGATTTGGCCTTAGCTTCAAATGCCTAAATTCAACTCTGAACTTGAGGTCGTTGAAGGCTCTTTATAAAAGAATACGTGAACTGAGCATGCCACCACAACATTTGTGGTTATAGGTCAAAATCACAAGGCATAAAGAAACACCTGGATCCCGGCTTAAAAGCACTGCCAGGACGACGAGAAGAGTGTTAAATGCCCAAATTCAACGTTGAACTTGAGGTCGTTGAAGACTCTTTATAAAAGAATACGTGAACTGAGCATGCCACCACAACATTGGTGGTTATAGGTCAAAATCACAAGGCATAAAGAAACACCTGGATCCCGGCTTAAAAGCATTGCCGGGACGACGAGAAGAGTGTTAACCAGTTTTCTCCAAAATTAGCTTTCAAATGCCCAAATTCAACTCTGAACTTGAGGCCGTTGAAGAAAATGACGTGAGCTAGCCATGGATGGCGTACTAGCTTTGGAGGGGAAGGGTCGTTCCTTGGCATCCATGCCACCACGACATTTGTGAATCCATTCACATCAGACTCCCATCTGAAGCGTTAGCATTTTCGAATAAGACCGAAGACGGTTACAAACGCGGTCAGAAGCTGGATTCAACCACGTCGCGAAATTATCGCTTCTCAGATGATTTTGATGTGGCGGCTGGGAGATCCAAGAGGGAACAGCCGTTGGTTTCCTCTTGGTCTGGTGTGGGCGAAGCGCCACGACGTTAGTGGCCGCAGGCCATAAAGTAAAAAAGCACAAAGCAAAACAAACACCTGGATTCCGGCTCAAAAGCATTGCCGGAATGACGCAGTATTTGGCCAGTGCAGGGTGGAACCTTGCGATCTTACTTCAAACGAAGTTTGAAAAGTCTGGTGTGGCCGCAGGCCATAAAAAAACAAAGGTTGACCCTTTTGCCAACCCACAGCAAATCCCGCAACCTATAGCAAATCCTTCATTCTGTGGTACAGCATCCCAGCCGCTAGCATGGGCGATCTGAACATGGGGCCGCCTGGGAAAGTCATGTGCTTTATGTCATTAAACACATCAATGCGTTGTGACTGTTGGCTAATCGCTTCGGCAATCAATCTTGCTGCCATGTGGGTGGCGTTAACACCATGACCAGCATATGCCTGGGCAAAATAGATATTGGCTGCATCGGGTAATCGACCAATTTGGGGCATACGGTTAGCGCCGATGCCCATCATGCCGCCCCATTCATAATCAATTTTGATTCCCTTAAGTTGTGGAAATACCTTTTCAAGATTGGGTCTGAGCTCAGCTTCAATGTTTTTAGGGTCTTTACCTGAATAAGTACATAAACCGCCGAATAATAAACGGCGGTCTGCAGATAAATGAAAATAATCTAACGCCACGCGCATGTCGGCAAAAGCCATGTTTTGCGGGACGATACTGGCACATTGCTGTTCGGTTAATGGCTCTGTGGCAAGTAAGTAAGTGCCTGTGGGTAAGACTTTACCGCCTAAATAGGGACTGAGTGTATTGCCAATATAACCATTGCCTGCCACAACTAAATAATTGCAAGTCACCTGGCCTTGTGCGGTGATAACTTTGGGTTTGTCACCTTTAATGATTTTTTCTGCGGCGCTGTGTTCAAATAACTGGGCGCCGAGTTCTCGTGCGACTCGGGCTTCGCCTAAGGCTAAATTGAGCGGGTGTAAATGGCCGCTGCCCATATCAACAAGTGCACCCTGGTAAAAGTCTGATCCAATCACTTCGCCAATTTGGCTTCGATCAAGCAGTGTGATCGGTTTTTGATAACCTTGAGATTTAAGATCCTGATATTCTGCTGCTAAATCGTCCATGTGCCGTGGTTTTACCGCGAGGTCGCAATAACCCATTTGCAGGTCGCATTCAATGTTGTGCTCGGCAATACGCTCAATCACAATATCAACAGCCTCAAAGCCCATTTGCTGAATGGATTTTACCCCTTCGCTGCCTATTTCATTTTTAAATTGTGTTGCATCATGGCCTATTCCGCGGATTAGTTCACCGCCATTACGTCCCGATGCGCCCCAACCAATACGCTTAGCCTCTAATAAAGCTACGCTGTAACCGCGTTGTCTTAGCTCTATTGCAGTATTAATTCCGCTAAACCCACCGCCGATAATACACACGTCAACATCAATGTTTTCGGTTAATGTTGGGTAGTCGAATAACTCTTTTGCTGTGGCAACATAAAAGGAGTCTGGGTACTGTTGACTGTGGATAGGCGATTTAGTTGGCATGCTGACTCCAAGCTATTGATTTACGTGCTCCCAATAGCTTTTAAACAAATGGCGATTAAGCGTAAGCGCTCTCTAAGTGTGCATTTTATTTAACACTCATTTGATGTAAAATACAATTCCTTTGATTTAAGCGTGTTATCGTGATTAATTAATATTGTGTGTTGTATATGTGTTAATAATCTACAACACTTAACGTCGGAATTGATCCACACTAACTAGGAGAACGAATTTGGACATTGGTGCAAGCCTAAAAGCTGTTCGCAAATTGAAAGGTCTCTCACAACGTGAGTTAGCCAAGCGTGCAGGGGTGACCAACAGCACAATTTCAATGATTGAAAAAAACAGTGTTAGCCCGTCAGTGAGCTCACTTAAAAAGGTATTGGCTGGAATACCCATGTCGTTAGTGGATTTTTTCTCAATTGATGATGGCTCTATCGGTGATCAAAAAGTGGTTTATCGTGCCAATGAGTTGCTCGATATTGGCACTGGCGATTTAGTGTATAAGTTAATTGGCCGTGATTATCCTAGCCGTGCGATGTCATTAATGAGCGAAACGTATCCGGTTAACTCTGACACTGGCGCTGAAATGTTACAGCATGAAGGCGAAGAGGGCGGGATAGTGGTCGAGGGTAGACTCGAAGTGACCGTTGGTGAGGAAGTGTTTATTCTAGAAAAAGGCGATAGCTATTATTTTAATAGTGAACAACCGCATCGTTTTCGTAACCCGTTTGATGAACCCTGCCGTTTAGTGAGCGCCACAACCCCTGCCGATTTTTAACGGCTTGTTTTAAGATGAACCTTTTAATGATTAGCAACATTTTTTACTGTAGCTCATCACTTTGCTTTGGCCATATCAGCGGGCGATCAGTACATTTGTTAACGGTGTAGTTTACAGCTTAAGCACCGACTAAATGCTCGATAGCCCGTCTAGATAACGCTGTATCCACTCATGCCTTTTGTTTTTGTCCGAATGACTTTCTGTTAGGTGATTTGGCAGAGATTGTGTTTATTTATGTTGGTATTCCTATCAGTATTTTCTATCTTGTGTAAATAATATAAAGCAATAAATTCACCTTTATTGTGCAATGCACTCCCCATTTTGGCGCAATTGACCTCGGTTGTTAGCGAATTCTATCCCCGTTTTACTTTTTGGACTCAGTGGTAGATTTAAAGTTATCAGATTGTTTTAATTATGTTTTGTTTTTATTTTTTGAAAAGTTATTTTTATCATCAGTTATCCTCTTGCCTAGCTAAAAAAATCCGTGTAGTGTGTGAAAAAATGAACACGTAAACAATAAGTTCATCACAATATTTGCCAAAGGTGAGATATGTCTCAATCAAGTCTTCCCCTCATAGGGGTAATAGCATGCAATCAGCAAATTGGTCTACATCCATTTAATATCGTGGGCGAAAAATATTTGTTAAGTGTGGTTAATGGCGCCAAAGGTTTTCCTTTGGTTATCCCGTCTTTAGGTATTGAATTACCAACAAAAGATCTGCTTTCTCGCCTCGATGGTATTTTGTTTACTGGCTCTCCGTCTAACGTTGAACCCCATCATTATCAGGGCAAGCCTAGTGAGGCTGGCACACACCATGATGCCAAGCGCGATGCAACCACATTACCGTTAATTAAAGCGGCTATTGAAGCAGGTATTCCTGTATTGGGTATTTGCCGCGGCTTTCAAGAAATGAACGTTGTGTATGGTGGCAGCCTGCATCAAAAATTGCATGAAGTTGGCACATTTATTGAACATAGAGAAGATAAGCATGCACCACTTGATGTGCAATATGGCTTATCACATCAAGTTAATTTGGTTACCGGCGGGCTTCTTCACGATGCATGGGGCTGTGACACTGCAGAGGTCAACTCTGTTCATACTCAAGGCGTGGAGCGCCTAGGTGATGGGTTACAGCCAGAAGCATTTGCTCCGGACGGATTAATCGAAGCATTTTCAGTGAAAAATGCGAAAAATTTTGCATTAGGTGTCCAGTGGCATCCAGAATGGAAAGTAACCGAAAATGCATTCTATACTGCAATTTTCGAGGCATTCGGACAAGCTTGCAGACAACATGCGGCAACACAAGAGAGATAAAAATGGATAAGTTAATCGCTTTTTTGAAAGACAATAAAATTACCGAAGTAGAATGTGTTATTAGTGATCTTACTGGGATTGCACGCGGAAAAATTGCGCCGGTTGCTAAATTTATCGACGAGAAAGGGATGCGACTTCCTGAAAGTGTGTTGTTGCAAACGGTCACCGGTGACTACATTGATGATGAGATTTTCTATTCATTACTTGATGATGCAGATATCGATTTTGTGTGTGTACCAGACGAAAACGCTGTTTTCATGTTGCCGTGGACGGTTGAAGCTACGGCGCAGGTTATTCACGATTGTTATGATCGCATGGGTAACCCAATTGAGTTGTCATCTCGTAACGTGTTAAAAAAGGTACTTAAACTTTATGAAGATAAAGGTTGGGAACCTGTTATTGCCCCAGAAATGGAATTTTATCTCACTAAGCGTTCAGACGATCATGACTTACCATTAAAGCCACCTATTGGCCGTTCTGGTCGTCCTGAAGCTGGCCGTCAGTCTTTCTCTATCGATGCTGCTAACGAATACGATCCACTGTTTGAAGACATGTACGATTGGTGTGAAGCGCAAGGTTTAGATATTGATACCTTGATCCACGAAGATGGTCCAGCGCAAATGGAAATCAACTTCAGCCATGGCAACCCATTGGCACTCGCTGACCAAGTATTTGTATTTAAACGTACTTTAAGAGAAGCCGCCTTAAAGCATGATGTGTGTGCGACGTTTATGGCTAAACCGGTAACCGACGAGCCTGGCAGTGCCATGCATATTCACCAGAGTGTGATCGAAAAGAAAACCGGCAAAAACATCTTCACCAAAGAAGACGGGACTCAAAGCCAGTTATTTTTAAATTACATTGCCGGTTTGCAAACGTATATTCCTGAGTTGTTACCGCTAATGGCTCCTAATGCTAACTCGTTCCGTCGTTTTTTACCGGGCACATCAGCACCAGTAAACTTAGAGTGGGGCGTTGAAAACCGCACTTGTGGTTTACGTATTCCTGAGTCGTCGCCGCAAAACCGTCGTATCGAAAACCGTATCCCAGGTGCAGACTCAAACTGTTACCTTGCAATTGCCGCGAGCTTATTATGTGGCTTTATTGGTATGGATAAAAACTTACGTCCGTCGACGCCAGTGACAGGCCGTGCGAACGAAAGCCGTACCAATAACGAAAACTACTTACCAGTGACATTAGAAGAAGCGCTAATGGCAATGCAAGAAAGTGAAGCGTGTATTGAGTATTTAGGCCAGTCGTTCACCACTGCATTTGTGGCGGTAAAACAAGCTGAGCTTGAAAACTTCCGTCGTGTTGTGAGTTCATGGGAACGTGAGTTCTTGTTGTTAACCGTATAGTTACGGTATACAACAAGTAAGTTATTCGCATGATTAAACGTAAAAGAGCCATCATTAATGATGATGTGCTCTGGTAGTGAATAAACAGCTAGTCGATGCTTTGTGTTTGCTAGCTGCTTTAAAGGATACAAGTATGTCGACCCCATTAGTAAGCCAGCAGCAAAAGCTCGATAATTTACAAGCGGCAGATAAGCAACATTTTATCCATCCGTTTACAGATTCAAAAGGCTTAGCCGAAAAAGGTACCCGTGTTATTGAGCGTGCTGATGGGGTTTATTTATGGGACATCATGGGCCATAAATTGCTCGACGCAATGGCGGGTTTATGGTGTGTAAATGTGGGTTATGGTCGTCAATCTATTGTTGATGCCGTCGCTAAGCAAATGCAACAACTGCCATTTTACAACAGCTTTTTTCAATGTTCACACCCTCCGGCGATTGAGTTGGCGCAAAAAATTGCTTCATTAGCACCTGCCCACATGAACAATGTGTTTTTTACCGGGTCAGGCTCTGAGTCGAACGACACTAACTTACGCATGGTGCGACGTTACTGGGACCTTAAAGGTAAACCTAATAAGAAAACCATTATTAGTCGTGTGAATGCTTATCACGGTTCTACCGTTGCGGGTGCCAGTTTAGGTGGCATGTCGGGTATGCATGAGCAAGGTGATTTACCTATTCCTGGTGTCGTGCATATTGCCCAGCCTTATTGGTACGGCGAAGGTAAGGGATTAACGCCAGAAGCTTTTGGCTTACAAACCGCGCAAGCACTTGAAGCAAAAATTCTTGAGTTAGGCGAAGACAATGTCGCGGCCTTTATTGCCGAGCCGTTTCAAGGTGCAGGTGGGGTCATTATTCCTCCCTCTACTTACTGGCCAGAAATTAAGCGTATTTTGGCTAAATACGATATTTTATTCATTCTTGACGAAGTGATCAGCGGTTTTGGCCGTACCGGTAAATGGTTTGCCGCTGAATACTTTGATTTACAGCCTGATTTGATTTCGATTGCTAAGGGCATGACCTCGGGTTATGTGCCAATGGGCGGCGTTATTGTGTCAGACAGAGTAGCCGATGTGATTAAGCAAGATTGTGGCGAGTTTACCCACGGTTTTACCTATTCCGGTCATCCTGTTGCTGCCGCAGCGGCATTAGAAAACATCCGTATTATTGAGCAAGAGCAACTAGTAGAGCGTGTTGCAACAGATACCTCTCCCTATTTGCAGTCGGCTTTACAACAATTAGCCGAGCATCCTTTAGTGGGTGAGGTGCGCGGTATTGGGCTGGTCGCCGCCATTGAGCTAGTGCAAGATAAAACCACTCATCAACGATTTGATGCTAGCGTTGGCGCGGGCACGGTTTGCCGCGACGCGTGTATTAAGCATGGCCTGGTGATGCGCTCTGTTGGCGACACCATGATCATTTCACCACCATTAACCATCAGCCACAGTGAAATCGATGCGTTAGTGGCCATGGCAACCCAAGCATTAAACGATACTTACCAGTTCATTCAAGGCAAATAACGCCAATTATTGTGAATGAATATTGTAAAATAGTGATTTTTTACCCAAAAACATTTTTACGCTCTAGTAATCGAAAATGATTTTGATAAAATCCGCAAAATTATGGGAGCGCATGCCGTTGCTGTAATCATACCGATGCATAGTTAAGTTGTAGCATTGGATAATTTCTTTCAATAGAAAGAAGATTTTACACGCTGGTATAGCTAGCGAAAAAAACTAATGTCAGCAATAACTGACCATTATCCAAAAGGGAGAAAGTATGAAGCTACTAAACAAACTATCCACATTGGCCCTCATTACAGCAAGTGTGTTTTCAAGCACTGCTATTCAGGCCGAGGAAGTGGTCAAAATGTATAATTGGTCAGATTACATCGCCGAAGATACATTAGCTAATTTCGAAAAAGAAACCGGTATTAAAGTGATTTATGACGTGTTCGATAGCAACGAAGTGCTCGAAGCTAAATTGTTATCTGGCCGCAGCGGTTACGATATTGTTGTGCCGTCAAACCACTTTTTGGCTAAGCAAGTGATTGCCGGGGCTTTTCAAAAGCTTGATCGGACTAAGTTGAGTAATTATGCCAACTTAAAACCCGATTTAATGAAACAGCTACAAAAAGCCGATCCAAACAATGAGCATGCAGTGCCTTATTTATGGGGTACCAATGGTATTGGTTACAACATCGATAAAGTTAAAGCCGTTTTAGGTGAAGATGCACCATTTGACTCTTTAGAGCTTATTTTTAATCCAAAATACGCTGAAAAAATCGGTTCATGTGGTTTCTCTATGCTTGATTCTGCTGACGATATGTTGCCACAAGCGCTTATTTATTTAGGTCTAGACCCTAACAGCAAAAATGCTGCTGATTATGAAAAAGCCGCGGAAGTATTAGCCAAAGTGCGTCCTTATGTGACTTACTTCCATTCTTCACGCTACATTTCTGATTTAGCCAACGGTGACATTTGTGTCGCGTTTGGTTTCTCGGGTGACGTATTCCAGGCTGCTGCGCGTGCTGATGAAGCCGGTAACGGTAACAAAATTGGTTACTCTATCCCTAAAGAAGGTGCCAACCTATGGTTTGACATGTTAGCCATCCCACAAGATGCCACTAACGTTGACAACGCTCATAAGCTCATTAATTACTTGATGCGTCCTGAAGTTATTGCGCCAATCAGTAACTATGTTGCTTATGCCAACGCTAACGTTCCAGCGCAAGCGCTTGTTGATGAAGCCATTCGTAACGACCCAGCCATTTACCCACCTCAGTCGGTAATTGATAAGTTATACATTGGTGATGTTCGTCCATTAAAAATTCAACGTGTGGTTACCCGCGCTTGGACAAAAGTGAAATCAGGTCAATAAACTGAAGCACTAGGGCGAGGTCACTCGCCCTACTTTTTACAGTTATTTGTAAACTTTATTTGGCTAATTTAGCCTCTTTACAAAATGGTTAAGTGTGCGCATAACAACGTAGATTGTTATGGTACACATACTCCAAAAGGCGGAGCAGTATTATGGGAAACACCTCGGGCGTCACCAATAAACCAACCACAAAGACGCAAGAAAAAGTCCTGCTTAAGATTGAACGTGTAAGCAAGCTGTTTGATGATGTGCGTGCCGTTGACGATGTGTCATTGACGATTAATCAAGGTGAGATTTTTGCCCTATTAGGTGGCTCAGGCTCTGGTAAGTCAACATTGCTGCGCATGTTAGCTGGCTTTGAAAAACCGACTGAAGGCCGTATTTTCTTAGATGGTGTCGATATTACCGACATGCCGCCGTACGAACGTCCTATTAACATGATGTTTCAATCCTATGCGTTATTTCCGCACATGACCGTTGAGCAAAATATTGCTTTTGGTCTTAAGCAAGACAAAATGCCAAAAGCGGACATTGAAGTACGTGTAAAAGAAATGCTTAAACTGGTGCACATGGAAAAATACGGTAAACGTAAACCGCATCAGTTATCGGGTGGTCAACGCCAGCGTGTCGCCTTGGCTCGTTCGCTTGCTAAACGCCCTAAATTGTTATTGCTCGATGAGCCAATGGGCGCATTAGATAAAAAACTGCGTACCCAAATGCAGTTAGAAGTGGTTGATATTTTAGAAGCCGTAGGCGTAACGTGCGTGATGGTAACTCACGACCAAGAAGAAGCCATGACTATGGCGGGCCGTATCTCAATTATGCATGAAGGCTGGATTGCGCAAACTGGCAGCCCAATGGATATTTACGAGTCTCCTGCTAGCCGCCTAGTGGCAGAATTTATTGGTACAGTGAACTTATTTGAAGGTGAGATTATTGCCGATGAAGTCGACCACGCCATTATTAAGTCAACTACTCTGGACCGTGAGTTTTATATCGGCCATGGTATTTCAACCAGCCTTGAGAATAAAAATATCTTTTTGGCCCTGCGTCCTGAAAAAACCATTATTACTCGCCAAAAACCAGAAAGTGAATACAACTGGGCACATGGCGTAGTACACGATATTGCCTACCTTGGCGGATTGTCTGTTTATTATATCAAGCTCAAAAACAAGCAAATTGTACAATGCTCAATGATTAACCGCGAACGCCGCGCTGACCACCCAACGTGGGAAGATGAGGTGTACATCAGTTGGGAAGACAGCAGCGGGGTTGTATTAAACTCATGAAGAATCCACTGAAAATAATTAAAGGTAGATATCTAACCATGGGGGTGCCTTACCTCTGGTTATTGATGTTCTTCGCACTGCCGTTTGCGATTGTATTAAAGTTGAGCTTTTCGTCAGCGGCAATTGCGATCCCGCCTTATGAAGCCACATTCAGTTATGCTGATGAGATGCTCAATATTGCACTGAATTTTGGTAACTATTTACTGTTACTACAAGATTCGATGTATTACATGGCGTATCTCACCTCATTAAAAATGGCGTTTGTGGCGACTGTGGGCTGCTTAATTTTAGGCTTTCCGATGGCTTACGCTATTGCTAGAGCACCGGCACGTTTACAAACGGTGTTTTTGTTACTGGTGATGTTGCCGTCCTGGACGTCATTTTTAATCCGTATTTACGCCTGGATGGGAATTTTAAGCAACAACGGTTTAATCAATAACGCCTTAATGTGGTTAGGGGTGATTTCTGAACCTATCCAAATGCTCAATACTAACTTTGCCGTATACATCGGGATTATTTACGCCTACTTGCCGTTTATGATTTTGCCCTTGTACGCCACCTTAGTGAAATTGGACTTAAGTTTAATTGAGGCCGCATCTGATCTGGGTTCTAGCAGTATTAACACGTTTTGGAAAATCACCTTGCCATTGTCAATGGGTGGCGTAGTTGCCGGTTCAATGTTGGTGTTTATTCCTGCTGTAGGTGAGTTTGTTATCCCTGAATTATTGGGCGGCCCAGATTCACTCATGATTGGTAAAGTGTTGTGGCAAGAGTTCTTTAATAACCGCGACTGGCCTGTGGCTTCGTCACTTGCGATTGTGATGCTAGCGCTGTTGATTATTCCGATAACCTTATTCCACCGTTATCAGTCACGTAATATGGAGAACGATGTATGAAGAAGCTAAGTTTCTCTAAAGTGATGCTGTGGGTCGGCTTACTGTTTTTATATGCGCCGATGTTTATTTTGGTTATCTATTCATTTAACGAGTCGAAACTGGTTACCGTTTGGAGTGGGTTTTCGCCAAAATGGTACGGTGAGCTTTTTAAAGATGATCAGATCCTTGGAGCGGTATGGACCAGTTTACGGATCGCCTTTTACAGTGCGACTATGGCGGTAGTGATTGGTACCATGGCCGCATTTGTGATGACGCGTTTTCGCCGCTCGTGGGCAAAATTGACATTGTCTAACATGATCACTGCGCCACTGGTTATGCCTGAGGTGATCACCGGTTTGTCATTGCTACTACTGTTTGTTGAAATGGCTGATTTGTTTGGTTGGCCAGCAGAACGGGGCATGTTAACCGTTTGGATTGCCCATTCAACGTTCTGTGCGGCTTATGTGGCAGTGGTTGTATCATCAAGGCTACGTGAACTTGACCTATCGATTGAAGAAGCTGCGATGGACTTAGGTGCTACGCGCTTAAAAACCTTCTTTTTAATTACCGTACCGATGATTTCACCGGCGTTAATTGCAGGTTGGTTCTTGTCATTTAGCTTGTCGCTAGATGACTTAGTTATCGCTAGCTTTGCGTCTGGCCCTGGCTCAACCACATTACCTATGGTGGTGTTCTCGTCAGTACGTTTAGGGGTATCGCCTAAAATTAACGCGCTGGCGACGATTATCATCTTAAGTGTGTCATTGGTGGCATTCTTATCGTGGTACCTGGCGCGGCGTGCCGAGAAAAAATCGAAAGAAGCGATGGAGTAACATTGGTTATTTGATTGCACGAAAGCCACGCTTTTTGAGTGTGGCTTTTTTTTAACGCTAGGAACCGTAGGGTGTTAAATATATTCTACAAAGTGTCAATAATTACGTTTTAAATGCTAGTTTTTAAATATGCTTAAGTGTACGATGAACTAGTTGTATTTCGTTTTGAACCCATAAAGGAAGCGCTATGTCCGCCACACCTCACGCTAGTTCATATTATGCTGCGTCGGCTAATGATAAAGTCGAACGCCCTCGTTTAGAATCTTCAATAGAAACTGATGTTTGTATCATTGGTGCGGGATATACCGGGCTGTCATCGGCGCTGCATTTATTAGAAAGCGGCATGAAAGTGGTTATCTTAGAAGCGGCCCGAATTGGCTGGGGCGCATCGGGTCGAAACGGCGGTCAAATCGTCAATTCTTTTAGTCGCGACATCGACAGTATCGAAAAGATAGTTGGTAAAGAACAAGGCAAATTATTTGGTCAAATGGCGTTTGAAGGTGGCCAAATTATTCGTGAGCGTATTGCCAAATACAACATCGATTGTGACTTAAAAGATGGCGGTGTCTTTGCGGCAATGAACGCCAAGCAAATGGGCCATTTACAATCGCAGAAAAAGCTCTGGGAAGCACATGGGCATAACAATCATTTAGAGATGCTCGATAAAGACGGCATTCGTAATGTGGTCAATACTGATTTATACGTAGGCGGCTTGCTCGATAAAAGCGGCGGCCACATTCACCCGCTTAATTTAGCATTAGGCGAAGCCCGTGCTGTTGAATCGCTCGGCGGACAAATTTTTGAAGACTCAGCGGTGATTAACGTTGAAGACGGTGAGTCGCCAGTTGTGCACACTGCACAAGGCCAGGTTAAATGTAAGTTTGTGGTTGTTGCGGGTAATGCCTATTTGGGTAAATTACTTCCAGAGCTACAAGCCAAATCAATGCCTTGTGGTACTCAGGTTATTACAACAGAACCACTGTCTGATGAAATGGCGGCCAGCTTATTACCGCAAGATTATTGCGTAGAAGACTGTAACTACCTGTTAGATTATTACCGTCTTACCGGCGACAAGCGACTTGTCTTTGGTGGTGGTGTTGTTTATGGCGCACGTGATCCGGCCAACGTTGAAGCCTTGATTATGCCTAAGTTGTTAAATACGTTCCCGCAGTTAAAAGGCGTTAAAGTGGATTACGCCTGGACAGGTAACTTTTTAATGACGTTGTCACGTTTGCCACAAGTCGGTCGTATTGGACACAACATTTATTATTCGCAAGGCTGTAGTGGTCATGGGGTTACCTATACTCATTTAGCCGGCAAGTTAATTGCCGAAATGCTGAATAACCAAGCGACTCGCTTTGATGCGTTTGCGGCTTTACCACATTACCCGTTCCCAGGTGGCCATGCGCTGAGAGTACCCTTTAGTGCATTAGGCGCCTGGTATTACACCATGCGTGACAAATTTGGCATTTAGTTATTGCGTGTAACCGAATAAACATTATTTACAAAGACACAGTATTTTATCGAATGAGTAGGAGAGCGTTGTGATTTTAAATGATCCAAGCTTATTGCATGAGCAATGTTATATCGATGGTGTTTGGATAGACGCCGACAGTGGTGAAAAGGTTGCTATAAACAATCCCGCAACCCAAGAACTTATTGGCCATGTGCCTGTGATGGGCGCCGTTGAAACCCAAGCCGCGATTACAGCCGCCAATAAGGCATTACCTGCATGGCGCGCGCTTACTGCCAAAGAGCGTAGCCAAAAGTTACGCCGTTGGTTTGAGTTAATGCATGAAAATGCAGACGATCTCGCGTTGATGATGACCACAGAGCAAGGTAAACCATTGGCCGAAGCTAGAGGAGAAGTGACTTATGCCGCCTCGTTTATCGAATGGTTTGCCGAGGAAGCCAAGCGTATTTATGGCGATACTATTCCTGGACATCAAGCAGATAAAAGACTGACGGTAATTAAACAACCTGTAGGGGTTACCGCGGCGATTACACCGTGGAACTTCCCTGCCGCGATGATCACCCGTAAAGCTGCGCCGGCACTTGCTGCGGGTTGTACTATGGTGGTTAAACCTGCACCGCAAACGCCGTTTACCGCATTAGCGTTAGCAGAACTGGCTCATCGCGCAGGTATTCCTGCGGGGGTATTTAGTGTGGTGACTGGTGATGCTATTGCCATTGGTAATACCTTATGCGATAGCCCTATAGTGCGTAAATTATCGTTTACCGGTTCAACCGCGGTGGGCATTAAGTTAATGGAGCAATGCGCCCCGACACTTAAAAAACTCTCACTTGAACTTGGCGGTAATGCACCGTTTATCGTGTTTGACGACGCCGATATCGACGCCGCAGTCGAAGGCGCCATGATTGCAAAATACCGTAATGCAGGCCAAACCTGCGTGTGTGCCAACCGCATTTATGTTCAAGCCGGCGTGTATGAGCAATTTACCCAAAAATTTGCTGCTGCTGTCGCTAAGCTCAATGTGGGTAACGGCGCAGATGATGGGGTCAATATCGGTCCATTGATTAATGAAGCTGCGGTGACCAAAGTACAAAGCCATTTAGCGGATGCACTTTCAAAAGGCGCCAGTGTTGTAGCAGGTGGTAAAGTGCATAGCTTGGGCGGATTGTTTTTTGAACCCACCATTTTACGTGATGTTGATAAGTCGATGTTGGTGGCTAAAGAAGAAACATTTGGCCCATTAGCACCGTTATTTAAATTCGATACCGTTGATGATGTTATTAAACAAGCTAACGACACTGAATTTGGTTTAGCGGCGTATTTTTATGGCCGCGACATTTCGCTAGTCTACAAAGTCGCTGAAGCGCTTGAGTATGGCATGGTGGGAGTTAATACCGGATTAATCTCGACAGAAGTGGCGCCTTTTGGTGGCATTAAATCGTCTGGATTAGGCCGTGAAGGTTCTAAATTTGGTATCGAAGAATACCTTGAAATGAAATATATCTGCATGTCAGTTTAAGAGAGCGGGCTATGACTAAAACAAATGATGGACTAATGGCGCGTCGCCAAGCGGCAGTGGCTCAAGGTGTAGGACAAATCCACCCTATTTTTACTGAACGTGCTGAAAACGCCACGGTATGGGATGTTGAAGGTCGAGAATATATCGACTTTGCGGGTGGTATTGCGGTGCTCAATACAGGCCATTTACACCCTAAAGTTAAAGCGGCTGTAGCTGCGCAGTTAGATGCCTTCTCGCATACCTGTTTTATGGTATTAGGTTACGAAAGCTATATTGCGGTATGTGAAAAACTTAACCATTTAGTCCCTGGCGACTTCGACAAGAAAACCGCGTTATTCACCAGTGGTTCAGAAGCGGTCGAGAATGCGGTAAAAGTAGCGCGTGCGTATACAAAACGAGCTGGGGTTATTGCATTTACTTCTGGCTATCATGGTCGAACCATCGCCGCACTCGCATTAACGGGTAAAGTCGCACCGTACAGCAAAGGCATGGGCTTAATGTCAGCCAATGTGTTCCGCGCTGAATTTCCGTGTGAAATGCATGGTGTGTCTGAAGATGATGCAATGGCATCAATTGAGCGTATTTTTAAGAATGATGCAGAGCCTGCTGATATCGCGGCGATTATATTAGAGCCTGTACAAGGTGAGGGCGGATTTTACGCCGTTACACCATCGTTTATGAAGCGCTTACGTGAATTGTGCGACAACCATGGCATTGTGCTTATTGCAGACGAAGTACAAACTGGCGCGGGTCGTACAGGGACTTTCTTTGCGATGGAGCAAATGGGTGTGGCCGCTGACATTACCACCTTTGCTAAGTCTATCGCCGGTGGTTTTCCACTGTCTGGTATTACTGGTAAAGCAGACGTCATGGATGCAGTAACCGCAGGCGGCTTAGGCGGCACTTATGGTGGTAGCCCTATTGCCTGTGCAGCAGCGCTCGCAGTTATTGAAGTGTTTGAAGAAGAGCAGTTATTAACTCGCGCTAATGACGTGGGTAATCGGCTTAAAACGGCATTAACCGATATGCAGGCTAAATACCCGCAAATTGCAGATGTGCGTGGTTTAGGCGCCATGATAGCCATTGAACTGATGGACGATGGCGTACCCGCACCACAATATAGCGCTAAGATTTTGGCTGAAGCACGAAGTCGTGGGCTTATTTTATTGTCTTGTGGCACCTACGGTAATGTTATTCGTGTGTTAGTGCCGCTAACGGCTCCTGATGCGCAAATTGATGCTGGTTTAGCCATTATGGATGGTACATTTCAAGCAGTGTTTAAATCGTAGAATGCTGTTTAATAAATGTTCAATGAAATCCCGCTTTTAGCGGGATTTTTTTTGGGTTTTACGTTATGTTCTTAAAAGCGGACTACACTTAAAAAGTCGTGTAAACACTGGGAGTTAAAATTGAATGAAAGCATTATCCATCAAAGTAAAGTTGTTATGGATCACCTCGGCATTGTTTATTGCCACCGTAGTTGTGCTGTCATCCAGTTTATGGGTCGTGCTAAAAGATAAAAATAATAGCTTAGCAGCCGAAGTGGAAGTGGCTTTACAGCAAGAAATCAACGACAAATTATCTGCCAGAGCGGGTGAGTATGGTGAGCGTGTCGCTGGCTTTATTAACGAGGCGTATCGTATTCCATATTCATTTGCTGGCTTGTTAGAGCAAACTGCTCAAAAAGATCCTTTAAGTCGCGAACGTGTAGAGTCGTCTTTAGCCGCTGTATTGCAAAAAAATGAACAGATATCATCTATGTATGTTCACTTTGAACCTAACGGCTATGACTATCTCGATGACAGTTATTTAGGCGGCAGTAGTCATAGTGTGGTCAATGCTGGCACATTAGAGGTTTATAACACTCGTGGTACAGACGGGTCCGTAAAGCAGCAATCTGTGGCAAATGCAGAAGATAAATATATCAGTACGCTAAACGAATTTGGCGTACGCGAAGCCGAATGGTATTTATGTGCTAAAGACAGTAAAAAGCCTTGTTTGATGGAGCCATATTTATACGAAATCACTCCGGGCAATCAAGTATTGATGACATCGTTAACCTCAGCGGTCGTCGTCGATAATCAATTTAAAGGTATCGTTGGTGTAGATATTAACTTACCGATATTCCAATCCATGATTATGGAACTGTCAAAAAGCTTATACCAGGGCCAGGCTAAAGTCACTCTGGTTAGCCAAAAAGGCTTTGTGGTGGCCGCAAGCCATTATACTAAATTCGCTCGGCCATTGAGTGAGTCGGTTAAGCCCGAATTGGCCAAAAAGTTATTAGCATTAAATAACACCTCTGGTTTTGTTAATGAGCCAGACAGCATTGCAGTTGGCTATCCTATTGCCATCCCTATTGCCAATGCAACATGGTCATTGATTATTGAAGTGCCCAAAAGTCAGGCCTTTATGGCCGTTAATCATATGAACGATTCAATGACCGAAATGGAAATGTCATTAGGTGGCTTGTTATTAATGATTGGCATCGCCGTTACCGTTATTGCCGTGATTATTATTAGTTTGGTTATTCGCAGTATTATTGCGCCGCTCAATATGATCCAAACGCGGGTCGAAAACTTGGCCAGTGCCGAAGGCGATTTAACCCAAACGATAGATGTAGACGCCCATGCGGAATTGATAGCGTTAGGCGGTGGGGTTAATCGTTTTATTGCTAAATTACGCCATTTAATTTCTGAACTTAAAATACTTGCAGACAGCTCGCAACAAGAAAGTATTAAGTCAGCTGAGATCGCTAAGCACACCCGTGAAAGTGTTAATCGACAATATAATGAGATTGAAAGTGTGGTCACTGCAGTTAATCAAATGAGTGCCACCGCCTTAGAAGTGGCAAAAGCCTCAGAGCAAACGGCGATGGAAACGGAGTCGATGACCATCAATGTTAAAGAAGGTGAGTCGCGTTTATCTCAAGCTATGGTGTTTGTTGAGGGCATGTCTAAAGAGTCAGCCCAGGCGCAGCAAGCGGTTAATTTAGTGTCGCAAAGTAGTGGCAATATTAGTCGTATTTTAGAGGTGATTAGTGCTATTGCAGAGCAAACTAATTTACTCGCCTTGAATGCCGCTATTGAGGCTGCACGTGCTGGAGAGCAAGGTCGTGGTTTTGCTGTGGTTGCCGACGAAGTGAGAACATTAGCATCGAGAACTCAAAAGTCGACTGATGAAATTAGTACCTTAATTGATTCACTGCAAAAAGAAGTGAAAAACGCATCGAACATTATTGATAAAGGAGCTCAAGGCGCGAATAAAGCCGTTGAGCAAACACAATTGGCGTTGCAGTCATTAAATGCCATCGTGTCGCAAATTGATGAGATATCGAGCCAGGTGACACACATTGCGACCGCTGCTGAAGAGCAAAGTGCGGTCACTGAAGAGGTCAATCGTAATATTACCGGTATTTCAGATTCGGCCTCTGAGTTGTCACAACTCGCCGACGAAGCACAACAAAGCAGTGACAGTCTTGCAGAGCTTGTTCGTCAGCAACATCAACAGCTAGGACGTTTGCGTACTTAAGTTATTTTTAAAGACTTTAAAGATACAAAGGTGGCCAATGAGCCACCTTTGCTATTATTATCGCCGTATAATTTGATGATCAAAATGTTATGTCTGAATTTATTGCGCCACCCTGTCACGGTGTTATTGAGGTGTTATACCATGATGAACACTTACTGCTCATCAACAAACCTTCAGGGTTGTTGAGTTTGTCGGGTAAAAATCCGTTAAATAAAGATTCTGTGCATTATCGTTTAGTGCAAGACTTTCCTACAGCGACCTTATTGCATCGCCTCGATTTTGGCACCTCAGGTATTATGCTGGTGGCGCTCAATAAACAGGTTAATGGTTTATTGACCCAACAATTTCAGCAACGCACGATAAGCAAAACTTATACTGCAATACTTCACGGTGTGTTACCGGATGAAGAAGGTGAGATTGATTTACCCATCGCCAAAGATGTCGATAATTTTCCATTAATGAAAATTTGCCATGACACAGGCAAGCCTGCTAAAAGTCATTACCAGGTCATAGAAAGGCACCCACACGGTTTATCAACCAAGGTGACGTTTAGCCCCATTACAGGCCGTACGCATCAATTACGTATTCATAGCCAGCAGATTGGCCATCCTATACTGGGTTGTGATTTGTATCATAATGAACAGTCACAACAGATGTCGCCGCGGTTACTTTTGCATGCCACTAGCCTCACTTTTATTCATCCCATTACCCTCGAGACTATGAATTGTATTAGCCCAAGCCCATTTTAAACTAATCCGCATTAATCACTGACCACTCAGAATGCGTCCAGCAGTTTTTGATTAAGGCGTCGCTACGCGGTAATGGTTGTGCCCTTTAACATAGCGAGAGCGCAGAGTAAAAGTGGCTGGAACATTCCTTTCAAGCGAGTTTTAAAACGGCTTACACTGCGTTACATGACTTCGAAAGATAACCACTATTCATTCAGTCATGCGCCGTGTTTAAGCCCTTTTACACTCTCGCTAAGTCATTACTTATTAACGCGGAACGGTTTTAGACAAAAACTGATTTAAGGTGAGTAAAAACTGATGCATAATCAATCTATTATTTTTTGCCTGAGATGATTAGCATGATCGTGCCCTGGATCGATTCGTTAGCCTTTATTGTGTTTTTAGTTGCCTGGGTTGGTTACACCAGTTTTGCTCGGCGTAAAGCTAAGACTACCAACTGTATTGCCAGGGTAATGCATCAACAGCGAATTATGTGGATGTCGCAAGTTATTGGTAAAGAAAACCGAGTGGGCGAGGCTGCATTATTGGCTAACCTTGAACGAAATATTGCTTTTTTTGCTTCAACGACCTTACTGGTTTTAGCGGGTGTATTGACCTTATTCTCGCAAGTCGAAAAGCTGGAAACGGTCATTGCTTCAATTCCATTTACCGCCCCGCCTAATCATGCATTAGTGCAGGTTAAACTTGGTTTATTAGTCGGGATTTTTGTCTTGGCTTTTTTCCAATTTACTTGGTCAATGCGCCAATATGGTTTTGTTAACGTGATGATAGGCGCCGCGCCGTTGGATAAAACCGGCACCGATAAAGATCTCATCGCTTACGCAAGGCAAATGGCTGTAGTACAAGATCAAGCCGCTCATTCTTACAATTATGGTCTGCGATCATATTATTATTCAATGGCAGCGCTTTGCTGGTTTGTGAACCCATGGATGTTTATCGTGGCCAGTTTATTTGTGGTTTACACCTTATATCAACGAGAGTTTAATTCTAAAGCTGTGGTGGCCATAACCGCTGCACAAACGCATTTAGAAAAAAGCCCCTTACATATTCATAAAGCATAACGCTTGCAGTTAACTCGCATCATGCAACGCCATGTTAAGCATAGCGTGGTGAATTGCATCAGCTCGATAGCACACCGTTAATGCTTGTGACCCATCAAAATCCTAAACATTAGAAACGAAAAAGCCGTAGCAATGAAACATTGCTACGGCTTATCTGAATTGGTGGCCCCTCCCAGACTTGAACTGGGGACCTGACGATTATGAGTCATAAAAAAGGTAAGAAACTTTGAGATGATAAAGTAATCTAATGAGACATAAAACCTATGTAAGTTAAGGGTTTGATTGATAGCTGCAAGTCTTGTATTGTTTTGTTATATCTCATTGAGTCTTGTCACTACGTCACCCGTTACGTCACCTGTAACCTTTCAGACTAGGCAAGGCTTTAGCTCAAGGCCATACAATGACAACCAAAGCACTAACCGAGCGCGAAGTTAAAGGTGCTCTACCTAAAGCTAATAAATATGAACTTATTGACTCATCTCGCGAGCGTGGCGCTGGCCGTTTGGTTATTGCTATTTATCCTTCTGGCGCTAAAGTCTTTGCGTTTAAATACCAATTAGACAGTAAGCGCCAATACGTACAATTAGGTCGTTATCCTTCTATGTCTTTAGCGGGCGCTCGTGAAGCCGCGCAGCCATTAGCGGGTATGGTGAAGCAAGGCATCGATCCTAAAGTTGAGATAGAAAAAGCTAAAACTAAAGAAGAAGCTGAACTTAGAATTGAAGCTAAAAAAGGTAGCTTAGAGCAATTGTTTGAAGGTTACACCAATCAAATGCAGTTAGACGGCAAGCGCACATATAAAGCTGTATTAGCGGTATTAGAAAAAGAAATTTACCCTATTATTAAGCCTTATACTAAAGCTAAAGATGTGACTGTTGATGACATTAAATCAGTTTTAGGTCCAATTATTAGAAGGGGGGCAGCAGTTCAAAGTAATCGGGTTCGCTCTTATCTTAGTGCGGCTTTCAACTATGGATTAAAACATGATAACGACCCTGCAAAGATGGGTAGTGATGTACTGTTTGGTATTGTCTTTAATCCTGTTTTAGCTATTCCCAAGCAAACCGCTGCCGAAAGTGTCGGAGATAATTACCTGACCTTTGATGAAACACGCGACTTACTAAGTGTACTTGACACTCGTGATGATTTTAAAATGGGCTTCCATGTAGCAAAGTTAATCCAGCTTTGTTTTTATACTGGAGGGCAACGCCCCTATGAGCTTGCTGCTAGCCGTTGGGATGCGATTAACTGGAACGAAGCAACGTTTGAAATTATTGCAGATGTGTCTAAAAATAAGCGTGCTCACCTATTACCACTAGTTGATTCTGCAATAACGATACTTGAACAGCTTTACGTTGAGCGAGATCCCTTAAATCCGTTTATTTTCCCTCATAGATTTGATCATAATCAACACTTGAGACTTGATTCATTATCGCAAAGCCTTGACCGTTATCGGAAGGCTCGTCCAGATTCTAAACACTTTGTTCCTCGTGATATTAGGCGTACCTGTAAAACGCTGATGGGTGCTTTAGGCATATCAAAAGACATACGGGACCGATTACAAAATCACGCTCTGAATGATGTTTCTAGTAAGCATTACGATAGGTACAGCTATTTGCATGAAAAACGCATTGCTTTGGAGTCTTGGGAGCGGTCGCTACTAAATCAGCTAGGCAATGAACAAGGTAAAGTCATTCTATTGAGGGGAGTGAAATGATAAAGAACGTTACAGGGCGTGATCCTAATAAAAAGATTATTACTAGAGATGTGAAGCGTCAGCATGGTAAGCCGCACACCAGTATTCACAAGACGGTAGTCGAATCATTCTGTAATTCTGATGGCGACATAATTAGTGGCGATAAGCTTAAAGCTAAGATAGAAAAAAATCATGAAAATGAGCAGATACTAAGCATGGTTGAACGCGAGAAACTTTTCTTCCAACAATTTCTGCATTTACGCGGACTACCTTTCGAATATGCTGTTTATAATCAAAATGGCTTAAAACTTGATTATGAAGAAGGTTACCGTGGACACACATATTCATTAGAAGGTTATATTGAGAATCATTGCAACGAAATAGCAGGAGCTTCGTTAGCTGCTCAAGGCTTAAACCATATGTATGCAGTAGCACAATATTATAAAGAGAATAAGTGTGAATTAGCGTTGCAACATTCTTTGTTAGCACTTTCGTTAGCTAGGGCGGTAAATTTAATTGAGCATGAAAAGTTACTTCATGCTGGATTTCGATCTACTAACGAAGCGACAAAAGCAAAAAAAGAGTCAAAGGTAATTAAAAAAGATCAAGCCCGTAAATTGGCCCTCATTAAAATAAAAGCTAATCCTTGGTTATCAAAAACGGAAGTCCTCAGAATCGTAGCGAGGGAGCTGGGGTGGAAAGAGGCAACTGTGATTAAGTGGTTTAGTGGAGAAAAGCTTACTGACTAAATTTTAAAAATAGGCGAATCGTTCCCTCGCCTATTTCCCTTCTATTTAAATTGGCGCCTCAGACATTCTAAATGAGGTTAAAAACATGTCATTACCAACTAAATATTACGGCTATCACGCGTTAGAAATTCGATACAATCGCTCGAGAAAATCACTATGGCGCTGGTGGGCAAAAGATCGCATTTTGCCTGCTCCAAAGCGTGCTAATGGTATTTTCCTTGGTTGGACAGAAGAACAGCTTCAACAATTCGAACAAGGTGGTCTGTAATGAAAAACAGACTTACTACTAGCGATTCATTGCCGAAATGCAATCCTACAAACCGTTGCAGCATTACGCAAGCCATTGAGAAGCAACTGTTCTCAGCTGATGTTGCAACTGGGTTAAGGTACCTGCTGAATGCTGTACCTGTACTAAGAAAAGATGCTGAAAAGGCATGTGCAGCAATCCCTTATCTACCCAGTTTTATTCAAAAAGTGAATCCCCAATTAGAGACTTATTGCGGATGTAAAATAGAGTCCTATTACCTAACTGATAAACGTGCTGTCTACCAATTTAAGGTGGTAGATCATGACTGATAATTTAATTCGTGATGTTGTGACCTTAGCTAATGGGCAGTGGTTAAGTATTCTCAATAACCTTTGTGGCGAAATCTACTACAAGAAAGCAAAACCATGTCCCGCTTGCGGTGGTAATGACCGTTTTACTTTTGATGATAAAGAAGGGCGGGGTACTTATGTCTGCCGTGGTTGCGGTAGCGGTGATGGTTTATCGCTGGTGGCTAAACTGCATAGCATAAACGCACGTCAGGCCGCTTTAATGGTTGCGCCTTACGTTGGGTTTTCAATTGGTCAATCTGTTGATACAGCAGCGATTGAGAGAAACAGATACAGGGCTGAACAAGCTAAAGTACAAGAGGTGGCAAAGCTTGCTAATAAACAAGGCAAAGCAGCGGTAAGGGCACACGCAATACTTAAAACCTGTACACCAACCCTCGCAAGCAATGTTTATTTAAATGTAAAGCAAGTGCAGCCCTTTGGCACTTTTGAACTCACAAAGGCCGTACACCTTTATGGTGATTACATAATTAATAAAGGATCGCTGGTGGTGCCGATATTTAATCCTACACTTTCGGGTCTACAGTTTGTACAACCTAGTGGTGAAAAACATATTTTGTCAGGCTCGAAAGTCAAAGGAGGTTTCTATCCGTTATCAGGTAAAGATAGTCGCAACATTTATATTGGTGAAGGTTTTGCTACGTGTTCAGCAGTGGCAGAGTGCGTACCTAATGCATTAGTGCTGTGTGCATTTAGTGCAGGTAATTTGATTAATGTTGCTTTAGTTGTTCGAGCTTGCAGGCCAAACGCTGACATTATCATTATTGCCGATAATGACGAAAGCGGTACAGGTGAGCGTGAAGCTATTAAGGCAGCTTTGGCCGTTAATGGTTCATACGTAATACCACCAGCTAGTGAGGTGGCATGATGGGCATTGATTGTGCAGATATTCCTAAAGAAATGAGATTGGCTGTTATCAGCCAGCCAATAAAGCCAAAGCGCAACGAAATTAATTTAGAGCCACAAGAAAAGACAAAAGAGCGTGAATCACTGTTTTCACTCGCACAAGGTTGGGAGGGGTTTGATCAACAATTTAGCTATTTAATCAAAGGTTACCTACCAGCTAATGCTTTTGGTATGATTTACGGTGCATCAGGTAGTTATAAATCATTTCATGCTTTGTCATGGGCGGCCCATATTGCATTAGGCATAGATTGGAATAATTGTCGTGTGCAGCCTAAACCCGTTTTATACATTGCTGGCGAGGGTGGTGTGGGGGTGAGTCGCCGCTTAAAAGCTTTAGCTAATCAGTACAACAACGGAGAGCAACTTAAACAGCTTTATCGTATTGATTTTGGCGTGCAGATTACTGATAGCGGTCACATGCTTGAACTCGTTAAGCTGATTAATAATAAGGCTAGTGCTGTTGGTGAATCGTTCGGCTTAGTCATTATTGATACGTTGGCACGTAGCTTTGGTGGGGCGGATGAGAACCAAGCTAAGGATATGGGCGCATTTATTTCTGCTTGTGATCAAATAAGGGCGAATACAGGAGCCACCTTGTTGGTTGTTCATCACAGCGGAGTTCAAGACAAAGAGCGGGCTAGGGGATCATCATCTTTGCGAGCGGCTTGTGATATTGAATTTAGAATTGAGCGGGGCAGCGACTCTGAACCTGCTTATATTCTCAAATGCACCAAATCAAAAGATGAAAAAGAGCAGCCATCGCAATCATTTATATTGGTTGAACATAGATTGTTCACAGATAATGATGGCGATGAAATTTGCTCGTTAGCAGCACTGAATCAAGGCATAGAACCACCAGAAGCAAAAGGTGAAGAGAACAACGTACTATCAAAAAATGAACAAGCGGTTTATCAAGCTGTACGCAGTCGAATGCAAAACGACCATTCTACAGAAAGAACGGTAATTCATGGGGATTTAAAAGCTCAAGGTATGAATATGAGCAATTTTTCAAAATGGGTAACTGCTTGCATTAAGAAAGGAGTCTTAAAGGATGTAGATAAGTTTTTGATTACCATATCTGCGATTACAGACACAGATTAGATAGTCTAACTTGTTGGTGTTACTCGTTCGTCAGTGTTGGCTCTTAGAGGCACAATTGACGAACGAGCTTGTTAAATCGGTTAATTTCGCAACCAGTACGATCCAGTTTTTGGACATCTTAAGAGGCGACTAGTTTTTTGTATTTTTAGTACAAACAACGACCCATTTTCGGAGCAGTATCAAGAACCATTAATCACATTTCTAAATAGGTAATAAATCTATTTACAGGCTCTATAAATAGATTTATTCGATAGAAGTGGCAGTGTTCATGTTTACATTTATCGGACTATGGGTTTCTGCAAAATTTAAAACTACACCATCACGAATCAAAATATCGAGCATGTGACTTGTCATATCGCTTGTGGTTTTCATTGTGAAAGCTTGTGCAGATGCAGTTCCGTCGGTGTAATAGTACACCCACTTTGTATCTGTTTCATTTAGAACTGACTTCATCTGAGGTTCGCCTAATAGAGATATCAGTTCGCCTTCAGTAGTTTTACCTTTCACAATTTGAGCCGCTTGTTCTTCGCTAAAGCTTTTACCCATATTCACGTTTGAAGTGTAAGTGCAGGCCGAAAGCGTTAATGATAAAGCTAAGGTTAACATTCCAATATTTTTCATAAAAATCCCTTTATTGTGGTGTAGCATGCGGAAAAACGAACTCTAAAAAAACGAATTAGCTAACAGTAATTGAAGAGATAAAAAAAGACAAGCAAGAGAATTTCTAATGTGATTTAGAACACTACGTCACCCATTACAGCAACTGTAAACTCCAGATACGAAAAAGCCGTAGTAGGCGCTAACCTGCTACGGCTTATCTAAATTGGTGGCCCCTCCCAGACTTGAACTGGGGACCTGACGATTATGAGTCGTATGCTCTAACCAACTGAGCTAAGGGGCCGACTTACGATAGTCGTCACTATCGAAAGCGGGTGAAAGTATACGAAGTTTGTTGGCGCTTGTCACCCGTGTTTTGAGCACTATTTACTTATCTTGTTTCAATTGGTTATCTGTTAAGCAGTTTTGTTGCTTTTAAGGCAAATAACGGCAACTTTGATAACCATTAACTCAAGGCATAGGGCATGAACGCGCTGCAATGAGTGACATTGAACTGAGTTGTTGGTATTGAGTTGTTTATGTAGAAAAACAGGATGAGTATTTAATGCGCTAAATATGAGGCATAAAAAAACCTGCCGAAGCAGGTTTTTAACCACAGATGGCTCAAATAAGCTTATTCGTCTAGGAAAGACTTCAAAATCTCTGAGCGAGAAGGGTGGCGTAACTTACGTAACGCTTTAGCTTCAATCTGACGAATACGCTCACGTGTTACGTCAAACTGTTTGCCCACTTCTTCTAGAGTGTGGTCGGTGTTCATGTCGATACCGAAACGCATACGCAGTACTTTTGCTTCACGGGCTGTTAGGCCTGCTAGCACTTCGTGAGTGGCGTTCTTTAGACTTTCGCTTGTGGCTGAGTCTAATGGTAGCTCGAGAGTCGTATCCTCGATAAAATCACCTAAATGCGAATCTTCATCGTCACCGATTGGGGTTTCCATTGAGATTGGCTCTTTAGCGATTTTAAGTACCTTACGGATCTTATCTTCAGGCATCATCATACGTTCTGCCAATTCTTCAGGAGACGGCTCGCGGCCCATTTCTTGAAGCATTTGACGTGAAATACGGTTCAGCTTGTTGATGGTTTCGATCATGTGTACTGGAATACGGATCGTACGTGCTTGGTCAGCAATCGAGCGAGTAATCGCCTGACGGATCCACCAAGTCGCATAAGTTGAGAACTTATAACCACGACGGTATTCAAACTTATCAACCGCTTTCATCAAACCAATGTTACCTTCCTGGATTAAGTCCAAGAATTGTAAACCACGGTTGGTGTACTTTTTAGCAATAGAGATAACCAAACGTAAGTTAGCTTCAACCATTTCTTTCTTCGCACGACGAGCTTTCGCTTCACCGATAGACATGCGACGGTTAATGTCTTTAATGCCTGCGATGGTTAAATCTGTTTCTTGTTCGATGGCACCAAGCTTAGTGACACAACGCGTGACGTCGTCTTCAATCATACGAAGACCTTCTGCGTATGGCTTGCTGCTTTCTTTTTCTTTTTTAAACCAATCTAAATTAGTTTCGTTGCCAGTAAATGCTTTGATGAAGTTTTTCTTCGGCATTTTAGCTTGTTCAACACAAAGTTTGATCACTAGACGTTCTTGAACACGTACGCGATCCATCATGTTGCGCATGCTTTTCACTAAACGGTCAAACTGTTTAGGAACAAGGCGGAACTCTTTAAATAATTCACCGATAACAAATAACGAACCGATGGCTTCAGGGTGGTCACGACCTTTTTCAGCAATAATGCCTAAGCTTTTTTCGTAAGCTTCTCTTAATTGAGTAAACTTCTCTTTTGCTTCTTCAGGATCTGGACCTTTGTTGCCTTCTTCCTCTTCTTCGTCATCGTCATCATCGTCATCGTCATCGTCATCGTCATCATCGGTATTCGCGACTTCTGAACCAACATTGGTGGCGGTAGGGGCGACGTCATCGTCGTCAGGATTGATAAATCCAGAGATAATATCAGACAAGCGCAATTCTTCAGCTTCATACTGGTCGAATTGCTCTAAGATCATTGCGATAGCTTGAGGGTATTCACTCACAGAACTTTGTACTGTGTTAATACCTTCTTCGATACGCTTGGCAATAACAATTTCGCCTTCGCGAGTAAGTAGCTCTACTGTACCCATTTCACGCATGTACATACGTACAGGGTCTGTGGTACGGCCTAACTCACTTTCAACGGTTGCAAGTGCTGCCGCAGCTTCTTCTGCAGCATCTTCGTCTGTGTTGTCTTCCGACATCATCATGTCATCGGCATCTGGCGCTTCTTCAAAAACGCGGATACCCATGTCATTTATCATCTGGATAATATCTTCAATCTGATCAGAATCGACCATGTCTGCTGGTAAGTGGTCGTTCACTTCAGCATAGGTTAAGTAACCTTGCTCTTTACCTTTAGCGAGCAACAGTTTGAGTTGCGACTGCGGAGTGTGATCCATAGATATCATCCAAGTTTGGGTAACTGATAAAACGATAGGCCATCTAGCTATGCTAAGTGGCGCGCAAATCGTCAATTATAACTGTGCAGACTAATCTTAGCTAGTCCGTGGCACCGTTTTGTACGCAGATTATTCATCAATAATTGCGTATTATTTTGCAATGCCTTTCATTATCGCAACTAACTTTGTTAGCTGAACTTTTTCAACTTTCGTTAAAGTCTGTTTAAGGCTTAGCTCTTGGTATAGTTGTTCAATATATTGATTGTTCAACCATATCAAGGTTTGTTTAAACTCTGGCAATACGTTTTCATCCGCCACTTGATGATCCCAGTGGGCTAACTTTGTTAGAGTGCTTTTTTGTTCATGCTCTCTATGCAGTTCAAGTAGTTGTGCGCTGTTTAACGATTGCTCTCGAGTCATGTCTAGCAAGTGTCCTAGTAATGCGATACCGGGCATTTGCAGTCGCTCTAATGCAGGCTGAATGGCTAAACCAAAGCCGAGGCTAGGGTTTTGAACCAGTAGGGCAATGGCTAACCTTAATGGTGTACCACGGCCTTGTAAGCCTTTTGCATTGAGTGGTTTTACTTTGTTAACAGCAAAACCGAGTTTTTTCTTTAAATCATCGGCACTGTTCATGCCCAACTTGTGTGCTAGGTTTTCTAACAACAAATTCTGTAGGACGGTATCTTGTACCTTTTCAATTAGCGCAATGGCTTGCTTGGCTAATGCCCCTTTATCGGAGCCATGGTTGCTACTTAATGTATCAAACAAAAACTCTGGTAATAACATGGCTTTTTGCATTAATGCTTCAAATGCGTCTTTGCCAACTTTTCTGACCATGGTGTCAGGGTCTTCGCCTTGTGGCAAAAACATAAATTTAACTTGGTCACCGGGTTTCAGTAGTGGCAAAGCTGTTTCGAGTGCACGCCATGCGGCTTCTCGTCCAGCTCGGTCACCGTCGTAACAACAAATGACTTGTTTTGCACTACGCACTAGCAGTTGAAATTGTTCAGCTGTGGTTGAAGTGCCTAATGACGCTACTGCGTAATCTACCCCAAATTGTGCCAGGGCAACGACATCCATGTATCCTTCTACAATTAATACATGTTGTGGGTCGCGATGTTTTTGTTTGAGCTCATACAAACCATAAAGCTCATTACCCTTATGAAATATGGGCGTTTCTGGAGAATTCAAGTACTTTGGGGTGCCGTCGCCCAAAACTCTTCCTCCAAATCCGACTACGCGACCTCTACGATCACGGATCGGGAACATCAATCTGTCGCGAAAACGGTCATAACGTTTGCCGTTATCGTTAGCGATTAGCATGCCTGCTGTAAGCAATTTATCTTGTGCTGCTTGGTTTTGGCGATAACGGCCCAGTAAACCGTCCCAGCCGTCTGGCGCAAAGCCAATACCAAATTGTTCAACTACCTCGTCGGATAGACCACGAAATGCGAGGTAATCAACCACTTTTTGTTTATCTGTGTGTTGCCGTAATTGACTCTGATAAAAAAGATTTGCTTCTTCCATCAGTTCATATAAATCGCGGCTTAATCCTTGGTCGGGTCTTTTTCCTGTACCTTGTTCTCTAGGTACTGGGATTCCGAGTTGACCGGCAAGTTCTTCAATGGCATCAACAAATTCGAGACGATCGTACTCCATGACAAAGTCAATTGCATTGCCGTGGGCGCCACATCCGAAACAATGATAAAATTGTTTGTCTCTGCTGACGGTAAAAGAGGGTGATTTTTCACTATGAAAAGGACAACAAGCCGAATGATTTTTACCGGCTTTTTTCAAAGGAACTTTGCGATCAATAAGATCGACTATGTCAATGCGAGCTATAAGCTCATTGATAAAATCACGAGGTATCGCCATTGATTGCTATGTTCTCGAATTTACTTTATCAACTGATTTAAACAAACAAGCCGTGCAAGTGCACGGCTTATTCAACATTAAAAAGCGATTACTTCAATTTAGCGCGTATCATGGTACCAATGGCACCTAAATCTGCACGGCCTTGAACTTTCGATTTTAATGCTCCCATTACTTTACCCATATCCGCCATGGTTGCAGCACCGACTTCCGCGATAGTTGCATCGATAATCGTTGCGACTTCATCTTCTGTAAGTTGTTTCGGTAAAAAAGTTTCAATAACTTGAATCTCTTCTGCCTCAACTGCTGCTAACTCCGGACGACCTGCTGCTTCATATTGAACAATAGAGTCGCGACGTTGTTTGACCATTTTGGTTAATACAGCTATCGCTTGTTCATCAGTCAGAGTTTCGCGGGTATCCACTTCAATCTGTTTAATGGCGGCAAGTGCCATACGAATTGTCCCCAAGCGCACTTTTTCTTTAGCACGCATGGCGTCTTTCATTTGGTCTTTTAGCTGATCGGTTAAGTTCATAATGAGATTAATATAAACGTACGCGACGTGCGTTTTCGCGAGAAAGCTTTTTAGCTAAACGCTTAACTGCAGCAGCTTTTGCACGCTTACGAGCAGTTGTTGGCTTCTCGTAGAATTCACGAGCACGCACGTCAGCTAAAATACCAGCTTTTTCACAAGAGCGCTTGAAACGACGAAGAGCTACGTCGAATGGTTCGTTTTCACGTACTTTAATAATTGGCATACGCCATCACCCCTTAGGTGTAGTTATGTTGGTTGGCTAAGTCTACAGTTCAACACTGTCTGTCATGAGTTTAAAAACAAATGCCAGCACATTAAACAGCAGTGTCTCAACTCAATCCAAAGGCTATTTAAAATGGTGCGGAATTTTACACCGAGCAGCGACCATTTGTAAACCCCTGATTGATTTTCTCTTTGCGTTTGGTGTAAGGCACTCATTTTTAATATGTTAGCGGAATTTAATCAAATCTCTTGCAGGTTAAATACTGAAACATTGGAGTATTTACCTCGACACGGGTAGAATTGGCGGCCATATTTTTGATGAAGACGAGAGATTATGCGGGTTATTGGTATAGAGACATCCTGTGATGAAACTGGTATTGCAGTGTATGACGATAAATTAGGCTTAATGTCGCATGTGTTATACAGCCAAGTTAAATTGCACGCCGATTATGGTGGTGTGGTGCCTGAGCTCGCATCTCGTGATCATGTACGTAAAATTGTGCCTTTGATTAAGCAGGCTCTAGCACAAGCAAATTCAAGTTTAGATGACATTGATGGCGTGGCATACACCAAAGGCCCTGGGTTGATTGGTGCATTGCTTGTGGGGGCATGTGTAGGTCGCTCTTTAGCTTATGCGTGGAATAAACCTGCCGTGGGTGTACATCACATGGAAGGCCATTTATTGGCGCCTATGTTAGAAGATGATGTGCCAGAATTTCCGTTTATCGCATTGTTAGTGTCAGGCGGTCATTCTATGTTGGTGCAAGTTGAGGGTATTGGTCGTTATCAAGTATTAGGTGAGTCGGTTGATGACGCTGCTGGTGAAGCTTTTGATAAAACGGCTAAGTTGATGGGACTGGATTATCCAGGCGGACCACGCTTAGCTAAATTAGCGCAACAAGGTGTGCCTGCCGGGTATAAATTCCCACGACCAATGACAGATAGACCGGGATTAGATTTCAGCTTTTCTGGTTTAAAAACCTTTACCGCGAACACGATTGCAGCGGAGCCTAACGATCATCAAACCCGGGCAAACATTGCTCGCGCATTTGAAGAGGCCGTTGTCGATACATTGGCCATTAAATGCAAGCGTGCTCTAAAACAAACGGGTTATAAGCGGTTAGTGATAGCCGGCGGCGTGAGCGCAAATACGCGTTTACGAGAGTCATTAGCTGAAATGATGACCAATTTAGGCGGTAAAGTATATTACCCACGCGGTGAGTTTTGTACCGATAACGGTGCGATGATTGCTTATGCCGGATTGCAGCGTTTACGTGCTGGGCAGACTGAACCTTTGTCTGTTAAAGGGCAACCTCGTTGGCCTTTAGACACATTGCCAGCGGTAGATTAAGCGTTAACAGTGAGTCACGAAGACCTAACTTTTTTTAGATGAGTTAGGTTTTTTTATGGATCTTTTTCGAGAAACTTTACTTTCTTCACCAATACGTAAGCGGCCGATGTTGTCTTTGTGACGAATTAAAATCAACGTAGAAAGCATCGCAACAGGCAGAATAAATCTATCATCTAACCACCAGGTATAAAAAGGCGCGAGTGTTGCTGCTGCCATGGCCGCAACCGATGAGTAACGCGTAATAAGCACAAACACAATCCAGGTAACGATTAGGCACAAGGCTAAATCGCCACCAATAGGTGCCATTGCCCCAAATGCGGTTGCTACACCTTTACCGCCTTTAAAGCCAAAAAACAGCGGGAATATGTGACCAAGACAGGCACTTACTGCAATAAATCCGAGTGATGCGGCATCAAGACCTATTTTATAGCCCAGGTAAGAGGGCAGTGCACCTTTGAGCATATCGAAAAAGAGGACTAAAATTGCAGAGCTCACTCCGCCGATCCGCAATACGTTTGTGGCACCTGGATTGCCTGATCCGCTGGTTCTAGGGTCGGGTAAACCTCTTATTTTACAAACCAATACGGCACTTGAGATCGAGCCTGCTAGGTACGCGGCGATGATCATCAATATTGTGACAATAACGGTGTTCAAATTGGTTTCCTTACTCTTCTTAGGGTATCATCGCGCATTCGTTTGCAAGGCAGATATTTTTCAGTATCCACTGACACTGTCTTCACGTTAACATTGTTGGTTCAGATGAGTTGATTCAAATGATGTTAATTGCACAACAGCGCTTATCCTACTGTTTTAATTCATTAGGAAAAAGACCAAATGTGTATTATTAAGCATATAATCGGTAATAAAGTTTGATTAGGATGATCTCCGGGTCTTTTTAAGTCTTTAAGGTGGATAGTTGCATGGATAAAGTGCTTATACGTCAGTTAGCCATAGATACCGTAATCGGTATTTATGAATGGGAAAAAAAGCTTCACCAAACTTTGCTAATTGATTTAGATATGGCGTGGGACAATCGTCTTGCCGCTGCCAGTGACGAGTACGAACATGCGTTATGTTATGAAACCGTATCTAATCGCCTAACAGCGTTAATCACTGAAAAGCCAATTGAATTAATCGAAACCGTTGCCGAAATGATTGCACAGTGCTTACAAGATGAGTTTAACGTACCTTGGGTTAAAGTGGTGGTGATGAAGCCTGGTGCTGTCCCACATGCCGCTTCCGTCGGCGTTGAGATTGAACGTGGACGTATATAAGTGTTTTTCTTTTTACCGTATTAGCATTTGGGTTAGTCAATGGCACGTATTTATATCAGCTTAGGGACCAATATCTCTCCTGAGCAACACCTTAAAGCCGGCTTGCTTGACTTGCAGCAGTATTTTGGCGCTTTACAGTTATCGCGAGTATTTGAAAGCGAAGCTGTCGGTTTTAAAGGCACCAATTTTTTAAACATGGTTGCCGCTGCAGATACAGATTTGAGCATTGCAGATGTGGTCGCAACGTTTAAACAGATTGAACAGGCCAATGGCCGCATTAAAAGCGAGAAGAAGTTTAGTCCGCGAAGCTTAGATATTGATTTACTGCTATACGATGACACAATATGCAACTTGCCAGTTGAGCTCCCGCGAGGTGAAATCTTATTTAATGCCTTTGTATTGTGGCCATTAGCTGAAATAGCGCCAGATTTGAATCACCCGGTTGTGCACAAAAATTATCATTCTCTTTGGCAAGCATATGACAAACACTGTCAAAGTCTGTGGCCTATCGCGTTTGATTTTCCAGCAGAATTACAACTAAACATTACGTTATCAACCCTCTAAAAAGTGACTCCCTACAAGGAAAAATATGGACACGTTTCAAGTTATTTTGCTGGCATTAATTCAAGGTCTTACTGAGTTTTTACCCATTTCTAGCTCGGCGCATTTAATTTTACCCTCACAGCTTTTTGGCTGGTCAGATCAAGGGCTTTCATTTGATGTTGCGGTCAATACAGGCTCGTTATTTGCGGTAGTGATTTACTTTCGCCATGACATTGTGACCTTAACTACATCATGGTTTAGTAGTTTTACGGGTAAGCAAAGCCAGGAGAGTAAATTGGCTTGGTGGATAATTTTAGCGACGATCCCCGCCGTAATCGTCGGTTTTACGGCGAAAGAATTTATTGAAACCCATTTCAGAAATACCTTAGTGATTGCCATTACGACCATCGTATTTGGTTTATTACTGTGGTTGGCTGACCGCATGTCAAAAGCGCAATTAAACGAGTTTCAAATGGGCTGGAAAAAAGCTCTGCTTATCGGTTTAGCTCAAGCGATGGCACTGATCCCCGGAACATCACGTTCTGGTGCAACAATGACTGCAGCGTTAATGCTGGGGTTAACCCGCGAAGCTGCGGCGCGTTTCTCGTTTTTAATGTCGATACCTGTGAGCTTTGGTGCGGCCTTACTGGTCACTAAAGATTTAGTTGAAAGCCCTGCGGCTATTGATTATCAAGCACTTGGGTTAGGTATTGTGGTGTCGTTTATTGCCGCATACTTGTGCATTCATTACTTTTTAAAGTTTATTAGCAAAATCGGCATGACCCCATTTGTGATTTACCGTTTATTATTAGGCGGCTTATTGCTTGGTATGCTCTATCTTTAAGACGATGGCTAAAAATTAATTACACACTTTATAAACGGGTAGCAATACCCGTTTTTTGTTTTCATTATGGGTAACTGTTTGTTATCTCGAGTTAAGGTTTACGATGACTCTACCGCTATTATGCCCAGTGTGCGCTGCACCGATAAATCAACATCAAGCTTCAATGGGTTTTTATTGTGACAATAAACACCATTTTGATAAACATGCGCAAGGTTATTGGCCGTTACTGAGTAATACCAAAACTAAACCTCAAGTGTTGTCGCGTCAGCAAATGCGCGGTCGTCATTTTTTATTGGAGTCAGGGCTATTCACACCGCTTATTACCCAATTACAAACAGCGTTGTTAAGCGTATTAAATGCCACCAGTGAGCAGGCTTTTGAGCATCTTGACTACCAGTGTGCCGACGGCTATTACTTACGCCAGCTAGTGCCTGCCGTTGTAGAGGCTGGTGTTGCGTGTGAACATTGGGGGGTTACTGACGCCGAGAATGCAATATTTGCAGCTGCTAAAGCGCAAACCCCAGCAAAATTAATTTTAGCCGCGCTGAAAAAGCTGCCTTTTGCGACTCAATCAATGGATGTCATTACCGTGTTCGATTCACTCTTAAAAGGCAAAGAGTGTATTAGAATATTAAAGGATGATGGCCGAATTTTGATGTTACAGCCCGGCGTGCGCCATCTGTGGCAAATTAAGCAACAAGTGTATCCAGATTTGGTCGAAAAGCCGCTACAGCTTAATTTACCGAATGAGCTTGAAATTGAATCACAGCAGCAAGTGAGTTTTACTCAATCTGTAACAGGCGAGCAAGCGCTCACGTTGTTAGAAATGTCGGTATTTGGCTGGCGGGCTAATGATGAGTTAAAGCACCAAATCAAAGCGACTGCGATATCTGAACTTGAGTTTGATTGGCAGATCATTACGCTCAAGAAGCGCTTATAAAAGTCATAACCTGATGACAAGTGATAACAAACATTCATTCATATGCCTTATTTAAGCCCTTTTAAACTCTCGCTGAGTCATCACTTATTAATGCGGAATGATTAAGGGCTAAAGCGCTTCGCGGCCTGATATGATAGTAGCCTGATATGAGAGCGGTCATAGACTACGAATTAATCGCGGATAGTCAGATTTCTATAGAATTGTTTAGAAAGATTAACTGGTTGAAAATACATTGGGGAAATACTGACTGAACGGGTGTGGATTGGTAGGGGATGTAGAGTTGTCGGAGGTGTTTAGATTTACTGCTTGATACTGCTTAATTCTTTATATTGCACAAATAATTAAGGCTTGACGTTGAAAGCTACCTAGGTAGTAAATCAACAATCAAGCCCTAATAATCAACCTATTAATATAAGCTAATTTTTAATAGCAATTCTTACTTTTTGTAAGAAGAAGCCATGTTGTCTAAACGGTCGTTAGCACGTTTAGCTTCGGCTTGTGCGTCCATAGAAGCAGCTTTAGCGCCTTTAACATCGGCAGATAGCTTGCTTTGCTCAGACTTTAAAGAACCAACTTCTGCTGATAGTTGATCAACTTTGTTACCTAGGTTTGCTACGCTTTCTTCTAAAGCAGTAGTGTTAGCACAACCACCTAATAAAGCAGTCATCGCAACACCAGCAATCATCAGTACTTTCTTGTTCATGGGTAAATCCCTTAATATATAGGTTGTTAAATAGTGCAACGGCGTGTGCCTTTGCAACGGCGTAATTATGTCACAGTTTTTTTTATTTGCTATAGGCAAACAAAAGAATATTTACTTAAAATAGCGAAATAAATGAAAATTGCAAGTCTACAAGCTTAAAAGGACATTTATTTATCGATTTTATATAAATCTTAGTGATTTATTGCTTATTCACTGCTAAAAATTGCATTTTTTCGCTTTTTATCATAAACGTTCCGACACTCTTTTGTAGCATAATTGTTAGATTTTAACCAATTGTAATTTAAAGTCATTAACACGTTGAATGCGTTTAAGCTGTAATTGGTTTTTTATTTGTGCACCTTGATGGCCCTCCGCAATAATTGACTGAACATCTACCTGCGTTGCGAGCTGATAACATTGCTGTAAATATTCTGCTTGCGGATATAAAGCGTGTTCAAACCCAGTGCGGCCTCTTATGTCACCGTGGCAACATAGTAATAAATCGGTGAGACGTTGTGGTTTTCGCCAAAAATCTGCTTTATCAAACAATTTGACGATAGTCTCTGCTCTAAGTTCAAAGGCATTATGAATATTTTGGTGTTGGTCGCTCACTAATAGTGCTAAATCACGATAGTCATTTGGCACTTTGATACGGGCGCATAACTTTTTAATGGCAGGTAAGCCTTTTTGCCCATGGCCATAATGTTTCGGCCAGTCTTGCTTTGGGGTAAGGGCTTTACCTAAATCATGCACTAGCGCTGCAAAACGGACCGCTTTGTTACGACTTAATAAACTTGTCTGCTCTAATACCATTAGCGTATGAATTCCGCTGTCGATTTCGGGATGCCATTTTTCAGGTTGTGGTACGCCAAATAATGCATCTATTTCAGGAAATAACACCACAAGGGCCTGGCATTGTTTTAGTACCTCAAAAAATATCTGCGGACTTTGGCTGCCTAAAGCTTTGTCGCATTCTTGCCATACACGCTCTGGTGTAAGATGTTCGAGTTCGCCACTATTAGCAATATCGGTCATTAACTGCATAGTTTCTGGCGCGACAGTAAAGCCTAAATGATGAAATCGAGCAGCAAAACGTGCAACGCGCAAAACACGAAGTGGATCTTCGACAAATGCCTGTGACACATGGCGTAAGGTTTTAGCCTCAATGTCTGCTATGCCCTGGTAAGGGTCATACAATGTGCCTTGCTCGTCTTGCGCGATGGCATTAATGGTTAAGTCTCGGCGCAATAAGTCTTCTTCAAGGGTCACTTGTTTGTTGGCATCGCAACTAAACCCCTGGTAACCATTACCGGTTTTTCGCTCCGTTCTGGCTAAGGCATATTCTTGTTGAGTTTTGGGGTGTAAAAATACAGGAAAGTCTTTGCCGACTTGTTGATAACCCTGTTCTAGCATTTCTTCGACACTGCTACCGACCACCACGTAATCTTTATCAACAACAGTTTGATTAAGAAGGGTGTCGCGCACGGCCCCGCCGACTAAATAAATCTTCATGGCGTACCACAACGTGTAATAATAAGTGGCTTAAATATTATCAGAGTTAGATTTTTACGGCTAACTTTTGACAAGCAAACACACAAGCATTAACGTGAGCCGTCAGTTTCAAATAAGGATTTTTGGTCGAATGTATAAAGCCTTCTATGGATTAAATGATAATCCGTTTTCAATTGCGCCTAACCCTCATTATATGTTCTTAAGCGACCGTCATCGTGAAGCGTTGGCTCACTTAACTTATGGCCTGGGTGAAACCGGTGGGTTTGTATTGTTAACCGGCGAAGTCGGTACCGGAAAAACCACCGTGTCGCGTTGTTTGTTGCAACAAATACCCGACAACACAGACACCGCTTTTATTCTTAACCCTTCTTTGACCGAGCTAGAGCTGTTAGCCACATTATGTGACGAGCTGGAAATTATCTATGGCGACAACCCTACGTTAAAGCAGCTTACAGATTTGATTAGTATGTATTTGCTTAATAATCATAAAAACGGACGCAACACGGTATTGATTATTGATGAAGCGCAGCACTTACGCTCCGAAGTATTAGAGCAACTGCGTTTATTAACGAATTTAGAAACCAATACTAAAAAGCTGCTGCAAGTGATTTTGATTGGGCAGCCTGAATTACAACAATTACTGAAACGCCAAGATTTACGTCAATTAGCACAGCGTATTACTGCTCGCTATCATTTATTACCACTGAATAAAGATGAGATCGGATTATACGTATTGCATCGATTACAAGTGGCAGGCCGCCATGAGCCGTTATTTACGCGCAAAGCGATAGCTGCATTACATAAACATTCTGGCGGTATCCCGCGTTTAACCAATTTATTGTGCGAACGTGCATTAATGGCGGGATATGGCCAGGCGAAAGTACCGATTGATCACAAAATGGTTAATCAAGCGGCGATTGAAGTGCTAGGTGATATTGACGTCTCTGCTGATAAACGTTGGCCATTTGTTGCTGCCGCGGCGCTTGTGTTGGCATTTGGTTTATCTTTTTACTTATTTAATCGCTCTGCCATTGATGAAAACATCAATACAGCGGCAATATTGCCTCCTGTTTCTGCCAATGTCGCTACATCTGGTATCGACAATACGCGGCCAGCAGCAGTAGTACAGCAGCCAGTACAAACCCTGCCTGCGGTTAATGCAGAGCAGCAAATTTTACGTCAGGCGATGTTACAAAGCAGCAGTATCGATAATGCATTTGCCGGTTTATTTGGTTTATGGAATAAGCAGCCCATTACGGGGTTATCTGCTTGCCAGGCTGCTCAACAGCAAGAGTTAGCCTGTTATCAACAGCAAGGTAATTGGCACAGTATTATGCGCTTAAATTATCCCGCGGTTGTTTACCTGCAAGATGCACAAGCCAATGTGTTTTACGGAGTGATTGTTGAGCGTCAAGCTGAACAGATTTTATTGCAACTAGGCGAGCAGCAGTTTTGGGTAAATAAAGATTGGTTTGACCGACACTTTAGCGGCACGTTTGAAATTTTATGGCAACCCGACAGTGTGTTGCCTCGTGAGATTGGTCAGTCTTCAAGTTTGGCGCAAGTGCAATGGCTTGAAAATAGTTTAGCCATGGTGGATCAGCGTCGAGCTCGTTTATTAATTCAGTTTGACAGTGATTTAGAGCAGCAATTAATGCAATTTCAGCGTCAGCATGGATTAAAGCCAGATGGCATTGCCGGCAGCCAAACACTGATACAACTTAATTTATATTTGAGTCAGCAAGGTCCAAGGTTAGCAGCCGCCGAGGTACGCCGTTAATGTCTATTTTATTAGATGCTGTTAATCGTAATAAACAGCAGCAAGTCGATGTAGCAGACTTAATGTCTACACCTGGCGCTCATTATTCCTCGCCATCACGCCCTGCGAGGAAGTTGAATCCATACAGTTTACTTGCAGGTGCAATAATATTAGGTATAGGTGCTGCGTGGGGGATGAGCGTGTTGTTAGTACCGTCACCACCTCTATCAAAGGTTGATGTACAGGTTGAACCTGAAAAAACTCTGGGAGTGAGTCAGCCAGGGGCTCCAATCATTAAGTCCACATCAGTGAACAACAATAATGACGCAGCTTCTCAAACCAATGACCAGATCCGTTTAGCGGGTAAAGTGGCGCTGCCGATAGCCAAACCATTTAATCAATTCTCTAACGCATCAGCGGCATCACCGTATGCTAATAACAATAATGGTTATGTTAATGATACTGAGGTAGCAGAGTCTTATTCACAGCCAAACACTGTGGCATCAAATGACAATCAAGATAATCGTTTTAATGACAATGATGTCGCTAATCGTGAGTTGCAGCAGCTTCAAGATCGACAGCAACAGGCTCGTCAGCAAGAGCAAATAATATTAGGCGCCAATGCTAACAGACGAGGATTAGCCGAACTTGAGGCGTTACGAATGCAGGTTAATACTGCAGCCCAAGAAGTCGACTTTGCTTCGGTTAAAGCCCCTTCAGTCGATGAGCGTAATAACTTACTGGCAGCGTTTGAAGTTGCACTTAAAGATGTTGAGTTTGAACAATCAGTTAATCAACAAGTGACAGAGCCAAAGCTTGATCCTATCCCAAAATCGAGTAATCAACAGATCCCTAAGTATGGCGACTTACCTGCGAGTGTGCAGTTACAAGTACCTGAGTTTACTATTAATGCGCATGTGTATTCATCGGAGCCCAATAACCGTTGGTTAAATGTCGATGGTGTCGAGTTACAACAGGGGGACATGATTCAAAATAAACTGACGATTATTGAAATTCGTCCTCGTGATATCGTACTGGATATTAATGGCGAGCAATTTAGAGTGCCAGCTATCTAATCGGTATCACGTTGGCTAAAAATAACAAAGGCGCATCATGCGCCTTTGTTGTTGGTGAGTATTATAGATGAGCTTTAGCCGTGAATATGGTTAGCTAAAAACAAAGTTAAGCCATAACCTATGCAATAACATAATAGTAATGCTGGTACATATTTTAAGTAGCTTACAAATGTCAGCTCTTCTACTTTGCTCATGGCGATAATACCCGACGCAGAACCGATGATAAGTAATGACCCACCGACTCCGACAGCGTAGGTTAAGCTTAACCACTGCGCCGTGGTTAACACAGGATCGGCTTTTAATAACGCCGCCGTTAATGGCACGTTGTCTAATAGTGCTGAGCCCATACCTGTAAAGAAGTTAGAAATACTTGGATTATACATTCCGTACACATCGGTTAGCAGGTTAAGTGTGCCAATTTCTTTCAGCATGCCGACCAATAATAAGATCCCTAGGAAGAATAATAAGGTATCAAATTCAACCTGACGTATGTATTCAAGTACCTGTACTTCTTCGCTATTACTCTTGTTCGTGCGGCCCACTAAGAACATCACTGACAAACCGAATAAGAAGGTTAATACTGGTGGAATACCAAACAATACGTTAAGTACCATGGTTAAAATAATGGTCGCGAAGAAAATGCAGCCAATAACGATATCGACCGTATTGTAATTTTGTTCAACAGGTGTGGTACTCACACGGCCTTCGGCTTTAAGTGAAAATAATACCGCCAGTAAACCAACACTTATCCCTGCAGGTATGAACAAAATCAGTAACTCAGAGATATGCACTTTGCCGGCTAAGAAAATCATTAATGTCGTCACATCACCAGTAATAAGTGCAACACCACCAGAGTTAACCGCAAAAATAATCAACACTGCCATACGGCGACGCATTTGGCTGTCTAAATTGAACGTGGTGAGCAATCCCAAAGACACTAAGGTGGCAGTTACGTTGTCACAAAAGGTTGATAGCACCAACGAAAACATACCCACTTGCAACATCAGCATGCGCACTGACACTTGTTGTGGGAAGATTTTCTGCACTAATACCTGGATCATACCCTTAGCATTAAGGTATGCGACAAAGGTCATGGTCGACATTAAAAACAACCACAGCGTGGCAATTTCTAATAAGTTTTCATTGAGTTCTTCACCTACCAATTTACTGTTTTCTGGACTACCAGAGGCCATAAAGAGGGTGATCCAGGCAACGCAGCCAAGGAACAAGGTGGTTTTTGCTTTATTAATATGGGTAACTTCTTCGAGCACGATACTTAACAGTGCAAGCACCGCAAGCGAGATAAGAAAGGTATGTAGCATGACTGCAATTCCAACTTTGTGTTGTAGGTAATTAAGCTCATTACCGTGAATTTCTGCTCACTTAATACAAACCGTGTTTTAAGGTTCAATTAAGCTTATTTTTGGCGGTGCGATCACATCACACCACGGGCGTTTTCGCAATATAGATCACAGTTTTTTTCGTAAATTATCGACCAAAGTCGTGGATAAAATAATGAACACGGGAAAAGGGGATAGGAATTTGTTAACACAAATAAAAATAGGATAAACAACTTAGTTGTTTATCCTATTTTTGTTATCAACTATGCGCTTAACGTAAAATGGCGTTAAGCCTTAGCATGATTTACTTCATAGCAGCAAAAATACGGTCAACAGCGGCTAATGTGTATTCAATTTCTTCATCGCCATGAGCCATAGATAAGAAGCCTGCTTCATAAGCGCTAGGCGCTAAATATACGCCTTCATCTAACATTGCATGGTAAAAATGACGGAAATGCTCCATGTTACATTGAGTGACTTGAGCAAACGAGGTCATTGGTGCCGTGTCTTCAGTAAAGAAGAAACCAAACATGCCGCCAGCATAAGTAATGCTTAACGGAATACCGTGCTTGTCTGCAGCCGCTTTAAAGCCTTGTGCAACACGTTTGGTTTTATCGGCAAGCGCCTCATATAAACCAGGCTCACATAATGCTTCCAGTTGCGCTAAACCTGCAGTCATTGCAATTGGGTTACCCGATAAAGTACCCGCTTGGTAAACTGGACCCGTTGGAGCAATATATTGCATGACGTCTTTACGGCCACCAAAAGCACCGACAGGCATGCCGCCGCCAATCACTTTACCTAGTGTCGTTAAGTCTGGCGTTACGCCATAGAAGCCTTGTGCACCGCTCATAGACACACGGAAACCTGTCATGACTTCATCGATGATGAGTAACGCACTGAATTCATCACAAATCGCACGTAGGCCTTGTAAGAAACCGTCTACAGGTGGAATGCAGTTCATGTTGCCAGCAACAGGCTCAAGGATGATACAAGCGATATCGTCTGGGTGTTGTTCGAAAATAGCACGTACAGAATCAAGGTCGTTGTACGTTGCTGTTAACGTGTGTTTAGCAAAGTCTTCAGGGATACCAGGCGAGCTTGGCTGACCAAGCGTTAATGCACCAGAACCTGCTTTAACTAACAAACAGTCTGCATGGCCGTGGTAACAACCTTCAAACTTTAAAATGTTGTCGCGATTAGTAAAGCCGCGGGCTAAACGAATGGCGCTCATGGTCGCTTCAGTACCTGAGCTCACCATACGGACCTGCTCCATTGATGGCACCATCGAGATGACTTTTTCAGCCATTCTGACTTCTAATTCAGTTGGTGCACCAAATGACAAACCATTTTCTACAGCCGTTAATACAGCTTGACGAATTTTAGGGTGATTATGGCCTAAAATCATCGGTCCCCATGAACCAACGTAGTCGATATATTTTTTACCGTCAGCATCGAATATATAAGCACCATCAGCTTTTTCGATAAATAACGGCGAACCACCAACACCATTAAAGGCACGAACGGGTGAGTTAACGCCACCTGGAATGGTCTTTTTAGCCTGTTCAAATAATACTTCGGAACGGGTCATGTCTAATCCTTAATATAGTGTGCCAATTATCTATCGGCTTTACGTGAATACCAGTTTACTGGGCACTCATACTTTTCGAGTTGATTTTCAACTCCAAGTGTTAATGCAAAGAGTGCCATACGGATAAGTAAGCCGTTGTCGGCTTGTCTAAAAATAGCCAAACTTGGATGGCTGTTTAAATCATTGTCGAGCTCGTTTGCTTGTGCGCGCGAATCTCGTGGTAACGGGTGCATAATCACAGTATTGGACTTGCAATGCTGCGTGTAAATATTGTGATTTAAGCGAAATTTGCCGCGATACTTGTTCGCTTCTTCTTGTGACGGAAAACGCTCTTCTTGAATGCGGGTCAAATACAAAATGTCGGCATGATGTAAATTACCTTCAAGTTGCTCTGTTATTGTGATCTTATGGCCAGCATTTTCAATGTCGGCGATCACATAGTCAGGCATTGCTAGCTCACTGGGTGAAATCAATGTGAACTTAATGTCTTTATGCATACAAAGTAAGCGCGATAAAGAGTGAACTGTACGGCCATATTTTAAATCACCTACCATTGCAATGTGCATACCGTCGATGCCCATACCTGCGTGGCTGAGCTCTTTTTTAATGGTAAACAAGTCAAGCAAGGCTTGAGTAGGGTGCTCATTTGGACCGTCGCCACCATTAATGACTGGCACTCGGCTGCCTTCTGCGAACTCTTTAACTGAATAAGCATCGGGATGGCGCATGGCAATCACATCAGAATAAGTCGACAGCACTCTGGCGGTATCATAGAGCGATTCGCCTTTTGATAATGACGACGATGCCATTCCGGTGGTTTCACGAACATGGCCACCCAGTAAATTAAATGCACAGCCAAAGCTGACGCGAGTACGGGTACTAGGTTCAAAAAACAGGTTACCTAAAATAGCGCCCTCTAACACCTTGGTGCGTTTTTCACGCAATGCGTAAGGGGTCATTTTATTAGCGACGTTAAAAATAGTGTTTATTGAATCCAGATCTAACTGGCTTACGGAAAGGATATGTGAACCTTCGAACTGCATCATCAGCCTGATTTCCAGAGTGTAGGGTAAAATAGTCACCAAAACAGCGTGCTATTTTACCGTTATTTATAGGGTATTTATCGGTTTTTTTTATCATGTGGCTGAGGCAAAATTGTAGCAGAAAATAAACAGCAGATAAATATGCTGGTCGAGATTCACTTACTGCGAAATAGAACAAATCAGTGACGTTTATTGGCGGTGTATTCACGGTATATTCTGGCGCAGTCGGTTAATAAAACACCTTTAAATTTGCCCTGAACGGATTTCTTGCAATAAGTTTGTCCAGCTAATTACCCCAACTACTTTTTGGCCATTGGGATTATTGGGGCTGTCTCGATAAATATACACTTCACCTGAACGTTTCGCCGCTAAAGCTTCATAGGCTTCGTTGAGTGTTGCACTGTCTGGCAATCCTGGCATAGGGTGACGAGACAAGGTGGTTGAGTCTTCAAAAGACTGCATTTCGAGGCGTAACATTTCTATTTGGCCTTCGCCATTTCGCACCAATACAGGTCTTCCCTCGGCGCGCTTTAATACTTCAAGCAGCAGTTCATCGTCATCGTTAACAATCACAAAGCGGCGGTCCATTAATACCCTTACCCCTTTCTTTTGCAAGCCCTGGTTCAATGGTGCAACCTTGTACCCCAGCCCCATAATGTCTAATTGTTTTAAGAAAATAGAGCTAGTGTTAAAACCCTGGTAAGCCACCAAAAATGCCGGAATGGTAATAAACATCGCCGGTAAAATAATGGATGTGTCATTGCTCAGTTCCAGCAAGGCCACCAGTGCAGCTAATGGCGCGCTTAAACAAACGCCCATCATTGCGGTCATGCCAATGACGGTATACAAGCCAACATAAGGCGCAATCGATGGAAATAACAAACTACTTAAAATAGCCAAAATAGCGCCCACTAACGCCCCAATACCATAAAGTGGGCCAATTAATCCACCGGGTACGCCAAAACCAATGGCGGCGATTGTGGCCAGCATTTTTGCCAGCAGTAAGCCAATTAAAAACAGCAGGCTAGGGTGTTCGCTAATGGCTTCATGAATAGCAAAGTCACCAGAACCTAACGCTTGTGGCATCACTAAGCCAATTAATGTGGTGATCGTCGCGGCAATGAGTAATCGGTAAATTAGCGGCCACTTTTGACCTCTTGCTGTTACGGTTAACAGTGAAAAGTTAAACAGTGCCGCAACGCAGCCCAGCACCACACCGCCGATAAGCAAAATAGGATAGTGGTCTAGCGGAATACGGATGACATTAATTAGCTCGTATTCATGCACGTTACCAAACACCAATTGGCTCGATACTGCGCCGCAAATGGCCGATAACATAATGGGGAAAAAATAATGGATTTTATATTCGCGTACGATGACTTCAAATACAAATAATACGGCCGCGAGTGGCGCGTTAAAGGTTGCTGCAATCCCTGCGGCTATGCCGCTTGCACACATAATACGCACACTATTATCTGGCAGGCTGAATTTCTCTGCCAGCACACTGGCGCTTACTGCGCCAAGGTGGATCGCCGGGCCTTCTTTCCCGACAGAGAAGTTACTCATGAGGGCAATTAAGGCCTGAAAAAATTGCCCAGCAGCAGATTGCAGAGGTACTTTGCCATAATGTAACTTAAATCGATGCAGAACATAGGCAATGCCCATACGGCGGTAACGCTTTGAGCCTAGTAATGACAATAACCAAATTAATGCCGCGCCAATCAACGGCAGATAACTTCGCCAGTCCGTTAATGTTGAACTGATAGTATTCGTGTCCGAAAGCAGATATTGTTCTGCCCAAACCAGGCTTAAGCGAAACAGAATAATGACCACTGAGGCTATTATTGCAAACAGCAGAGCCAGTGCACAAAGTTGTACACTAATTTTGGCTTGAGACAGTTTATCTCTAAATTCATTGTGCAGATATTTGCGCGCCGCTCTTTTGGCGTGAATAATAGCGACTTTATTTATCTTAAATTGCACTGTTTAGCTCTAGGCTCATTGGCATTCGAATTCTTTAAAAGGTTGTTACCTAATGTTAAATTATCACCGTTGGTTAGACAGACTGCAAGTTTTAGAACGTAAAAATAGGACATCGAGCAAATACTTACTCAGCTTAGTGCTGGTGTCATTTCTATTGGGCGCCGTCAGTTTTAATCTTTGGCTGTCGTTTGCTCCAGAGGCAACGCCCAATAGTGCCAGTGGCAAGCGTAAATTATTACAACAACTTGACGAGCAAGCTCAAGTCTTAGCCAGCCGTAATATAGCGCTAAGTATTGCTGAAAATGCCAATAAAGAAATGCAAGATATGTTTAGCCAACAACTGACTCAGCAAAAAGCGTTAGAAAAAGAACTCGCATTTTATCGCAGTGTGATGGTGACCGATGCCGACGTTGAAGGCGTTGCCATTAATACCGTAGAGCTAGTGCAAGGTGTGAGTGCCGAGCAATTTCAGTTACGAATCGTGCTCACTCAGTTACAAAAACGCAAGGCGAAAGTGAAGGCCAGTGCAGAGGTGACGTTAATAGGAAGCCAAGATGGCAAGGCCAGTTCACTGTCATTAAATAAGTTATTGAACAAAAAGTTAGATTTTGAATTTAGTTATTTTCAAATTATGGACAGCGATATTGTTCTACCTGTAGGGTTTAGCCTGCAAAGGATAGCCGTTAAAGTGAAGGTGAATGCGAGTCGCGGCGTTAAAGGCGGTGCTATTGAGCAAACCTATAATGTGCCTGAGCTATTGATGGGTGAAAAAGAACTGCGGGTAATACTTGAACAAAATAGTCAGGTAAAGGATAATTCTTAGTAGACACCGAAGTAAGAGGTAGTAATGACTGAACAAACTGATGCAGCAATGCCGATCCAATTTACCGATGCTGCAGCAACTAAGGTAAAAGGGCTGTTAGAAGAAGAACAGAATCCTGAATTAAAACTACGTGTATACGTTACAGGTGGTGGTTGCTCTGGTTTTCAGTATGGCTTTACGTTCGATGAAAAAGTCAACGAAGGTGACTTCACTATTGAAAAGCAAGGCGTACAACTTGTTGTTGATCCAATGAGTCTTCAATATCTTATGGGTGGCGAAGTGGATTATACATCTGGCCTTGAAGGTTCTCGTTTTTTTGTTAAAAACCCGAACGCAACGACAACCTGTGGTTGTGGTGCGAGTTTCTCGGTGTAATCGTTATATCCGAAACTTCTTGTTGGGTGACAAACCTATAATAAAAAAGCCGTCGAGAGACGGCTTTTTTGTATCATTTTAGCGAGAAGGTTAACCGCTAATAATATTGAAGTTGATGCGCGACTTAAACCATGCTTTGACCTTGGTATTAAAGCTTATCCACACTTGTAGCATCCCCACAGCGATAAGCACGCTATAAAGAATCCAGTCTGGCACCACTGTTTGGAACGCACCAAAATCCACGGTGGTAGGCCCAGCGTCAAGATTATCAGGGTCGTACATAATAATCGGTAGCATACTGCAAAGCATGAGTTGAAGCAGACTGTAAACCCGCAATAAATACAAAGCCGCTTTTTGCCGGCCCATAATGCCGAGCACTAACATCAGTGTTAATACGCATAACATCGCACTGAGTTCTGACATTGATTGAGCAGCAATTAGACCGCTAACCGAGGTAATGACATAAACCAACATTAACGCGACTAGTCGCTTTGGTATGCTTGGTTTGGCCGCATCAGTAGTGGTGACTGGCTGAGTTGATTCTTGGGTCATTATGCTCTATTCAATTTGTGTGCAGATTAATGCTTAGCTTGCGACTTTGGCGTTAAACGTTCGTTAACTTCATAGGGTGGAACAACCACGCCTAAGTCTTCTTGAACTGGGAATACCGCAATAAATAAATCGTCATCTTCCATGCCGCTCACCCAGCGTTCTTGGAATTCTGACAATGGAATTGCCAATGGTTCGCACTCATTCCATTCGTCAACCGCCCAAAGTGCGGCAGTTTCTTCCGATGGCCACATCGGGATGCAATCTTCATCTTCGGTGGTTAGCATGACGCAACCATCTTGATCTTGCAGAGTCCATATGGTTTGTTCTGCTTTAACTTGCTCAACCATATAATCGTAACGGCCTTCTGGCGTAAGATTCATTAACTCAGATACACTTTTAACTTTGTTGCTCATATTGACTCTCATTAATTAGTAAAGGCTTTGCTAAACCCAATCGATTTGGCAAATTTGCGGTCATCATAACATTGAGGCCCGCATTGAAAAAGTTATCTTGCTCTAAAACGACCACCCAGTACGGCAGCGCGCGATGCGCCAGTGACTGCCGGTAAGTTTGCTGGTAAGTCGTTATGATGACGCATAGCGAGCCAGGCAAAGGCAATGCCCTCAACCCATTTAGCATCCACGCCTAAACCCGCTGTGGTGTCCATTTTATAACCTGGGACTAATCGCGCTAAGCGTTGCATTAACTCGGTATTCAGTGCGCCGCCGCCACAAACAAACAACTCGCCAGTCGTCGACAGCTTATTAATATCATTGGCAATGCTGTGGCAGGTTAGGTCGAGTAAGGTTGACTGAATATCTTCCTGGTCTAAGTGACTATAATCAGCTAATTGCTGCTCAAGCCATGCCTGGTTAAACAGTTCTCTGCCTGTGCTCTTAGGCGCAGATAAAGAAAAATAAGAATGCGATAATAGCTGCTTAAGAAACTCTGGATGAGTTTCACCTGAGGCTGCCCACGCGCCATCTTCATCAAATGCGTGGCCTAAACTCTGGTTAACAAAGTAATCAATTAGGGTATTGCCTGGGCCGGTATCAAAACCGAGAACATCATCGCTGTTGCCTGGCAAATAAGTAATGTTAGCGATACCACCAATATTTAAAATGACTCGCGTTTGCCCTTGTTTAGCAAAGACTTGCTGATGAAATGCGGGTACTAGCGGTGCACCCTGGCCACCCAGCGCAATATCTTTGCGTCTAAAATCGGCAATGACATCGATGTTGGTTTCAACAGCGATGGTATTGGGGTCACCAATTTGCAGGGTAAAGCCCATTTCTAAGTTAGGCATGTGACGCACAGTTTGTCCATGCGATCCTATTGCGATAACTTGCTCTGCGGTGATATTGGTTTTTGCCAGTAAGTTATTCACGGCTTGGGCAAATAATTTACCGACACTGCGATCAAGGCGACCTAAGCGATTTATTTCATCATCGGTTGCAGCTTGGCATAAGCGCTGTAAGCCTTTGAGTAAATGGCTTGGGATATTTTCAGTGTGGCCTGCGATAAGTAATGGGTGTTCACCTGCAAAATCGACCAACACGGCATCGACGCCGTCCATGCTGGTGCCCGACATCAGGCCGATAAAATATTCTGGCTTAGACATGAAATACTCTCTGTACTGAAGTCGCGAGCAAGGCAAGCAAATTAATTGCTTGCCAATTGCTGCTGTTGATTTGATTTTAATTGCGCCATTAACTGTTTACTTAAAGACGAAAACTTGCCTTTTTCGCTGCGGTTAATGGGCATTGATTTAGGTAAATCTATGGTGCGTGGATTGCGATGTACACCGTTAACAATAAACTCATAATGTAAATGGGCGCCAGTTACTCGACCTGTTTTACCTAAAGTACCAATCACTTGACCTTGCTTTACCGTTTCACCACGATTTACTTTACGTTTGGTTAAATGCAAATATTTGGTGGTGTAGGTTTCGTTGTGTTTAATGAACACATAGTTACCATTAAATTGGTTATACCCAGACTCAATCACTTTGCCTTTACCGGCGGCTTTAATCGGTGTGCCGATGGCTGCAACATAATCAACACCACGATGGGCCTTGATTTGACCTGTTACCGGGTGCAAACGGCGTGGGTTAAAGTTAGAACTGACATACTTAAAGTCGACTGGCGAGCGTAAAAACGCTTTACGCATGCTGTTGCCGTTTTCTGAATAGTATTCACCGTCGGTATAACGCACTGCAGTATATCGTTCGCCCTGGTTAATAAACTCGGCGGCTAAGATATTACCGTTACGTAAAAATTGGCCGTCGGCATATTCTTGGTCAAACAATAACGAAAAATGATCGCCTTTGCGAATATCTAAAGCAAAGTCGACATCCCAGCCAAAAATGTTGGCCAGTTCCATAATGTGATTTCCTGACAAACCTGCGTCAGCGGCGGCATTCCAAAAATTGCTTTTAATGGTGGCGGTAATAAACGAGGTACGACTTTGCACTTCTTTGGTGTTTACCACTTCTTTGTATCGGTCATTGTTATGACTGATCACTAAGGTAGACACTTTATCCATGCGGTAGCTCAGTTCTTTTAACTCACCTAAATCATTTTTGCTGATGGCAATTTCTTCACCCGGCATAATGGTAAGCAAATTCTTTTTTGCCAAAGGCAGTTGAGTAATGTCATACACATCTTTAGCGGTTAACCCTGCACGGCTGAATAACCCCCCTAAAGTGTCACCTTTTGCGACTTCATAATATTCAACGGTGTAATCATCGTTGCTCGCTTGCTGTTTTATTTTTGCTTTTTGCTTGGCGAGTTGGCTATCAATATCATTGAGTACTCCATCGACACCCTCTGGGCGGGTTTGCAGCATCGCGAGGTGTTGTGCAAATGCCTCGTCGTCAGCGGTTTCAGATACCGCCTCATGTTCGTTCACATTTTGTGGTGATAATGTACTGTTATCAAAGATATTGTCGGCAATCTCTTCTTGCTCAACATCTTTGTCATCTGTAGGGGCTGTAGGCGTTCTAAAGGCCAGCGGTGCAGAATAACGAGTATCGTTTTCTGTGGTGTTTTTATCTGTTGATTTGCTCACTAATTGGGTTTGTTTAGATGCTTGAGCATCTTCCGATGGAAACATCAGAATAATAGTGGTTAACATCACTAATAATGACAGTGTGATTTGATGTGCTTTTGGCAACAATGTGAATAAAGTTAGAAGCTTTGCCATTGACTCAGGTACCAATTTCTCTCTAGTGTTGTTATCTGCTAAGTGTACACTCTTTCATTTGCCGTGGCTAACAAGTAACATAGACCTCTTTATTTTTTGTGCAAGCCCTGGGAGTTGCAGTAGAGATGGCGAATTTAGATCAAGTATTGGCAGAGATTAAGCGCGGTACCGATGAGATATTACTTGAAGCGGATTTGCTTGAGAAACTGAAAGAAGGGCGCCCATTACGCATCAAACTAGGTGCTGATCCTACCGCTCCAGATATTCACTTAGGTCACACGGTTATTTTAAACAAAATGCGCACTTTTCAAGAACTCGGTCACGAAGTGATTTTCTTGATTGGCGATTTTACGGGCATGGTCGGTGATCCTAGCGGTAAAAACAGTACCCGTCCTCCATTAACTCGTGAGCAAGTGCTTGCTAACGCTGAAACCTATAAAGAGCAGGTCTATAAAATTTTAGACCCGGCTAAAACACGTATCGAGTTTAACTCTAGCTGGTTAGAGCCATTAGGCGCCGCTGGGATGATCCGTTTAGCATCGCAACAAACCGTTGCTCGTATGATGGAACGTGACGATTTTAAAAAGCGTTATTCGTCTGGGCAGGCCATTGCTATCCACGAATTTATGTACCCATTACTGCAAGGCTACGACTCTGTTGCGTTAAAGGCCGATGTTGAATTAGGCGGTACAGATCAAAAGTTTAATCTATTGATGGGGCGTGAGCTGCAAAAGGCGGAAGGGCAAAAGCCACAAACCGTGATCATGATGCCGCTGCTTGAAGGGCTTGACGGCGTTAAAAAAATGTCTAAGTCGGCGCACAACTATATTGGCGTGAGTGAGCCTGCTAATGAAATGTTCGGCAAAATCATGTCGATTTCAGATGATTTAATGTGGCGCTACCTTGAGCTGTTATCTTTCCGTCCTCTTGAAGAACTTGCACAGTTTAAGTTAGACGTTGAAAACGGCACTAATCCACGCGACATTAAGATTTTGTTAGCCAAAGAAATTATTGCGCGCTTCCATGATGAAGCGCAAGCCGACGCTGCGCATCAAGCCTTTATCGATCGTTTCCAAAAAGGCGCGATCCCAGACGATATTGAAGAAGTGGTATTAGAAGCAGGTGAAGGCTTAGCGATTGCTAACTTACTTAAAGATGCTGGACTTGTGGGCTCAACATCAGACGGTATGCGAATGATTAAGCAAGGTGCTGTGAAGATGGATGGCGAAAAAGTGGAAGACAGCCGTCAAAGCTTTAATGCCGGCCTAGAAGCTGTATTCCAAGTGGGTAAGCGTAAGTTTGCGAAAGTTATTTTGAAGTAACGCTTTAACCACTCATAAAAAACGGCTGATTAAGCCGTTTTTTTATGTCTGAAATTTATTATTAGTATCTATTGCGACTCAAGTTGATCTGACATGGTTTGATAATCCATTAAATCCATCTGTTCTATCAAACGCTCGGTATTGTTATCAAATTTAAGCGTCGTGACACCGGGGACTGCAAGGTCAATAATTTTCCCCGGTTTGCCGAATTGATCACCTGGGCCTCGTAAACGATAACTGCCTATAATCACCACCAGCGAACCGGTATTAAACATATGTTCTATGTTTAAACGGTATTCAAGCACACCTTCATGGGCGCGTTGTAAAAAACCAATAATTTGTCGTCCACCTGTGTAGGTTGTATTGGCTGTTTTGTCGAAAAAAATAGTTTCACGAGAATAAAAGCGTCGCAAAGTCGAATAGTCATGATCGGTTAATGCTTCCATATATTTCATGGCAAGCTGCTGCTCTTTAGGCATATCTCCAATATTGGCGCTGATTGAAAAACTGCAGACTAAACAACATAATAGCAATATTATTCGCACATTAAATTCTCTTTGTTTTTAAATCGAAAGCGGGCAAAGACAAATGCCAGCGGATAGCGCTCAGTCGAATGATTAAGGTACTGATCATTGCGATAAACATCGATGTCATACTGTCCATGCCGACGGCCAAGCTTAAGGTATAACAAATACCACCGACGATGGAAGCGGTAGCGTAAATTTCGGTACGTAACACCATTGGCACCTGGCGGCATAACAAATCACGAATAATACCGCCACCCACACCAGTAATTAATCCCATTACCACCGCAATCATGCCAGACAGTCCCATTAATAAGGCTTTCTCGGCGCCAATCACAGTAAACAATGCTAATCCGAATGCATCGGCAACTGGCAAGGTTATCGCAGGTAATTTATGCGGTTTACGCACGAGCACTAAACAGGCTAATACAGTCGCTAAAATAACGATGATGTAGTTTGGGTCGCGGATCCAAAATACCGGTGTTGCGCCAATTAATGCATCGCGAATACTACCACCGCCAATAGCCGTTACTGAGGCAAGAACAATGACGCCAAACGGATCCATTCGATGTTTACCTGCTGCCAGTGCGCCAGAAAGCGCAAATACAGCTGTACCACACAAATCGAAAATATAGATCCACTGACTCATTTACTTAACTCTTTGAGGTGAATATTGAGTGCATCTACTGAGATGCGAATTTCAATCACCGATAAAATCAATGAATACAGTAACAGCAATAAACTTAAGCCAAACACCACTGAACCAGTTTGGTTAAAACCTGTGTAAATTAATATCATGCAAAGCACGCATAAAGCAAAACTACTCACGCCTGCTTCTTGCATTTTGCGGATAATAATAATGCGCTGACGTAAGTTTTTTATTTGGTCGCCCTGCACTGGTTTTTTATCGTTACTCAATTGACGGATTAATGCCGCCAGTGAAAAAAAACGGTTGGTATAGGCCAGCAGCAATAATGAGATAGCCGGAAATAGCAATGCTGGAGTCGTTAATGATACATGTAAATTGTTGAGCAACATGGTCTTCCTAAGCAGGTCTTTTAGCGGGTAAATAGTCAACTGTCGATGACTATAGAGGATTTACAGTGGTAAAGATGTAAGCCTTTTGCCAGATGTTATGTTAACAATCGATTATGACGCTACATCGTAATATGTCAGCAACAAGCAAATGTGGGTGTATTATCGCTAAATACTGCTGTGTTTAAAACAGTATTTACCAGTTTTAAATAAATCTTAATCCAGTCCAAATCAATGGCAGTAACAAGGTTAAGCTAATCCAGAATAAGTTGGCTGTTTGAGTTACGGTTATGGCTTGGTTTATGTGGCGATAGTCAGGCAAGGGTCCAGCTTTCACCTTTGGTAAGTCAACGCGAATAGTTTGGCCATTGTTTATAAATTGCTGCGGCCCACCAAGCTCGATGTTAAGCAACTTAGCAGCCAAGGCATAACTGCCGTAATGGTTATTAAGCTGCTGTTTATTACCCGGTGCTGGCAGCATAGACGACGCAATAGAGCTTAATCCGAGTTGGCCAAATTGAATTGCAAGCGAGCAATGCCATAGCAAAGTAGGAATAAAAAAGATTACCCGATTAAATTGGCCTACAAAGCTTGAAAAAATATGAAAGTGCGGATGGTAAGTCGGCCAGCTGTGTTCAAGCTGCCTTAACATTCTCACCACTAATGCCATGGTCGCGCCGCCTAGGGCAAAAAATAATACCGTGGCTAAGGTGCCGTAGATTGGGGTGGTAAATAATTTTTCGATAGTCGTTTTACTTAAGCCAACCGCTGACAACACTTGCGTGTTTTGGCTGACCCATGGCGTGAGTAATTGTTTGGCTTCTTGTTTGTTATCTGTTTTGATAGCCAGTGCTACTTTTTCGGCAACAGGCTTAAAGGCTGAATCGCATAAACAAAAGTACACAATAATCAGTTCAAAAAACCACGGATATGCAGCAAGGCTAAGTAAAAAGCTAACAATAATGCCGATCGGCACGACCAATAATAATGTCGCTAAAATACCTGCTGTCAGTTGCTGGCTTACGGCGCGATCAGGATGATTTACCTTGGTCGCAATCAATACTGCAATACGATTAAACCAAAGCAGCGGTTGTAAATCTCTTGGAATAGGGGCAAAACGCGCGAGGATTAAGGCGCAAAATAAAATACAGCAGCTTTGTAATAATCCACCGTCCTGGCTCAACAATTGCGGATTGAATAATTGATTAATCATAGAGACTCAACAGTTGGATGGACGACTCGAGCTAACAGGATAAATAAGCTGCTGTTCAGTATAGCGTTAAAGCGACTGGTTCAGCACCTGTATTGATGAGAAACTGAACCAGTATATAGTAGATAATTTACAGCTGTTGTAACAGCGCAATAACCATCATGGCAGAGTGCATGCCTGCTTTGATAATGTACGAGTCGAAATCAACTGGCGAATCATTATTGGCGTTGTCTGACAGTGAACGGATCACCACAAATGGCACGTTAAACTGATGACAAACCTGAGCAATGGCAGCGCCTTCCATTTCACATGCTGCCATGGTTGGGAAGTTTTCGCGCATCACTTTCGTGCGGACTGGATCGCAAATAAAACTGTCGCCGGTACAGATTAACCCTTCAATGGCGTTTACTTCACCGAGTTCGGCTACTGCTTTTTTCGCGGCATTAACTAATGTGCTGTCGGGTAAAAACGCGGCTGGCTGTTGTGCCATCTGACCAATTTCGTAACCAAAAGCAGTCACATCAACGTCGTGGTGGCGCACTTCAGATGAAATAACGATATCACCAATTGCGAGTGTATCGACAAAACCACCTGCTGAACCGGTATTAATCACATGAGTGACGGCAAACTTTTCAATCAGTAAGGTTGTTGCAATACTGGCTGCCACTTTACCTATACCTGAGCGTGTCACAACCACTTCTTTATCGGCAATGTTGCCACTGATAAATTCGATGCCTGCAATGGTAGTGTGTACAGGGTTGACGATTGCTTGCACTAAATGAACTACTTCTGGCTCCATAGCGCCAATAATACCGATTTTCATGAGTAAACCTTCACTGATTAAACAAATTCGAATGGGCGCTAATATAGCATGGGCGGGGGAATTTGTGAAAAATACGCTTGAGTTAAGTGATTTGTGCGCAATGGCCAAAAACCGCTGGCGGAGCGTTATCCTGCCAACGGTTTTAAATCGATAATTGAGTTAAAGAGGGCTATTGGTGCTGACTTTGCGACAATAAATTATCGATGGCTTTCACTACGCGAATACTGGCATCTTCCATGGTTTCAAGATGAGCTAAAATCGTGGATTCATCACCAGATTGCATGGCTGCAACCGCGGCTTTACCTTCGCTATGCACAGTTTTATGTGGTTGCTCAATCGCCTTAAAGCTGGATAAACTAGCAAACTGCTGGCCTTCGCCATGGTAATACCATTTGCCGAGTCGACATTCGGTGTGACTGTTGACACTGGCTTTGCTGTCTTTATTGGCTAATATACTGTAAACGTTACTCTTCCAGACGCTATGGTCTAACTTCACCGTGGTTAAAAATGCGGTCATTGACGCTTCACCAATAACACGTTTCATTACACCAGAGCTTTGCAGCACTTCGGTAACCACTTGATCAATTTGTTCTGACGAGACGGCTATTTCACTTGAACAAGTTTGGTTGGTTATCACAACTTGTTTAATTTGTTCGGTTTGCTCTATGACCGTTGCAACTAATTTTTCAATATTGGCACTGGCGTCATGAGCATTACTGGCTAATTGCCTAACTTCACTGGCAACAACGGCAAAGCCTCGACCAGCATCTCCCGCACGCGCCGCTTCAATGGCAGCATTAAGCGCAAGTAAGTTCGTTTGTTCAGAAATTTGTTGAATTGATGACACCAGATTGCTGATGCCATTAGCGGATTCGCTCAACTGTGCTGCTGTCGCCATACTTTTTTCTGCATGATCATTTAAATGCCCTGCACGGCCTTTTAAGTTACCAATAGCGACACGAGTCTGATTAAACAGTTTGTCTACTTCAGACAACATCTGTTTTTCGTCATCTAACTTGATTGAGTTCGCCAGAGTGGTGTCTCGGATATCGTTGAGCATCGTGGCGCCTTGTAACTGTAAATTAGCGCGTGCTGCATCGTATTCAGATTGATTATCAGACGTCGTTAATTGCTCGGTTAAGGTCGCAACACGTTGTTGTAATTGAGTGAGTTCATCACTATGTTGTTGCTCTTTTCTAACAATTTGATGTTCTAGGTCGGCAATGCGGGCTTTCAAGCTTTGGGTAAAACCGATCATAGTTACTCTATTGGTTATTTGTATATTAGTAATATAGTGGTCAGGTTTTACTGTTTAATCAAGCATTGTAGATGTTACGTATCACAAATTGAGAGAATAAAAATCACAACATTAAATGAACTAATGAGTATGGAGTTCTCTTTATACTTTTTAATACAACACGTTGCCGTTAACTTAACTTGCTGTATTACAATAAGATTCTAAAGTGTTATTTGTTCTTGTTACTAAACGGCATCCACAATAAACCGTTTAACCATGCATTTTGTTTTGCGTTTGGGTATTGGGTTAACCCTATATCGATTTGATTATCAGGTTTACTGGCTTTGGCGGTATAAGTGCCAAAAATTTTGTCCCACCAGATAATACTAAAACCAAAATTACTGTTACTTTCGGCCATTATCTGGCTGTGATGAATGCGATGCAATACCTGGGTGACCAGAACCAAGCGAGCTAGTTTTTCAGCTTTGGCGGGTAAGCGTATGTTGGCGTGGTTAAAAATAGCAAAGCCATTGAGCAATATCTCAAACAAGATCACCGCTTCTGCAGGGATACCCAATGCCACAATGGCAATCGCTTTTATGCCAAGGCTGGCAATGATTTCGATAGGGTGAAAGCGCAATGCGGTGCTGCTGTCGACGTGGCGGTCAGCATGATGCACTTTGTGCAAACGCCATAATAATGGAATGCGATGAAACAACCTGTGCTGCCAATAAATCAACATGTCTAACAGCAGTACACTGACGCCGATATTAAGCCAAAGCGGTAAACTCAAATAATGTAATAACCCCCATTGTTGTGAGCTGACATATAAGGCGAAGCCGGCTAAACCTAATGGCAGTATTAATCTTGCGATTAGTGATGAGATAATTAACAAGCCAAAATTACCCAACCACCTTGTTGCCATTGACGCTGCTTGAGGGGCTTTGCTCAGTGTTCTGGCTGGAAATAATAATTCCAGACTCATCATTAACACTAAAATGCTTAAAAACACGCCCAGTCGGATTGCTGCCATATCATCTATCATTTTTTAGGCTCCTCAAGGTTATTCTTTTGCTGGTGATTGGCTTGCAGGTTAGTAGGGTGATTTTTTAAGGTGTTATAACCACCATGAATACGGGTGAAAATAGTAATTGCCCCTAAAAAAGCAAACGTATAAGCCAGCGCTGGAAAGTAAGTCGGCCATAAACAGAATGCCACAAAAAAGCCGATAGTTTCTGTGCCCTCGGTCAGGCCATTCAAAAAATAAAAGCTTTTATGGGCAAACTGCGGCCGCGGTAGATTGAGTTTTTCGGCTGGGATTGCAAAAGCTAAAAAGCTCGAACCTGTTCCGATAAATACCGTCAGCAGCACCGCAGCGGCTAACGCGTTTTCATTGGGATTGGCGAGTGCAAACCCTAAAGGAATCGCGGCATAAAACAAAAAGTCGAGACAGATATCTAAATAACCCCCCGATGGCGTAGTGTGTTTTTGATGACGGGCAAGGGCACCATCAAGTCCGTCAATAATGCGGTTTAATACGATAAATAATAATGCTACGTACCAGGCTTGTAGAGCTAAAAAAGGCACTGCTAACATTCCAACCACAAAGCCGATGAGTGTAAGTTGATCGGGTTGTACTTGTTTTTTATCCAGTAGCAATACAATCGGTTTAAGCATGGGCTTAATCACTGGCGTAATAAATCTATCTAGCATTTGTGGTTTCCAATTAATTGATACATTTGTGGTTTATGTATGTTGAATAAAGTGTGTTGAACAATATCTCTAGAATAACCTGTACCTATTTTACCCACGCTAAAACAGCGAAATAATCTTCCCGTGAGCGGCATCAGCATCGCTTTGGTCATGAGTGACCATAATCGCGGGCAGTTTGTGCTGACGAATTTGCTCAAACACCAGTTGACGCGTTTCTTGGCGTAATTGGCTATCAAGCTTACTAAAAGGCTCATCAAGTAAAATGGCTTTGGGCTGACTTAATAACACCCTCAGCAGTGCGACTCTAGCTTGTTGTCCACCCGATAAGCTTTGTGGGCTGCGATGCTCTAAACCGGCTAATCCTACTTGAGATAATGCCTGGCTAATATCCGCTTGGCGTTGTGACTTGCCACCCGCTGGCATAGCGAAGCTAATGTTACCGGCGACAGTGAGGTGCGGGAACAGTAAAGGGTCTTGATATAATAAGCCAATACGACGCATGTGGCTGGCAGTGTCAGTGATGATCTGTCCATTTAGGTATAAATTGCCTTTGGCGCTGAATCCTTTAGGCAACATACCGGTGAGCCAATTTAACAACGTCGATTTCCCGCTACCCGACGGCCCCATGATGGTCAAAATATCACCGCCGGCAATGGTTTCGTTTAATGACAGCAACACCTGTTGTTGTCGTTGTATGCTTAACTGTTCAATCACCAATGAAGAGGTGTTAGAGCTTGGCGCATTTGTTTGCTCTGGCGTTGGCATATGTGTCCTTATTCGCGGTGTGTTAACAGCATTTTAGGCAGTGCCCATGCGAGCAGAAAACCAAGCGCTGGGAGTAACATTTGGACTAAGGCATAAACTGCACTGGTACGTCGGCTGGCGCCATTAGCCAGTGATACCGCCTCAGTGGTAATGGTGTTGATACGGCCACCGCTAGCTAATAATGTAGGTAAATATTGACTAAAGCTAATGGCTAAGCCTAATGCACAGGCTATTAAAATTGGCGCCAGTAACATGGGCAGTTTTATTTGCCAAAATATTTTTGCCTGGCTAGCGCCTAAACTGGCGGCGACATGACTAAAGCGTGGATCTAAACGCCGGTAACTGCTGGCCAGCGATAAAAATACATAGGGCAATACAAAGAGTAAATGCGCTAGTACCACATTGATAAAAGTATGGTGGCTGTTGATTTGTTCCAATACCCACACCAGGCCAAATAAAAACGCAATGCTGGGAATAAGCAAAGGTAAGTAAATGATCACGCTGCTTAATTTTGATGCTGTTTTACTGGTGTGTTGCTCGGCTTCAAGTGTCAGTAAAGTCAATACAATGGCTAATCCTGTGGCACAAAATCCAATTAACAACGTGTCGAGTAATGGCGTGTGCATTTGTTGTAATGCAGATTGCCAGTGCTGACCAACAAACGTCTGAGGCAGCAGATCAGGATAAGCCCAAAAACCTGCGAAAGACCATAACACCATGCCCAGCAAGGCTAAGCCGATAATCGTTAACATCATCACGGTTATTACGTGAGTGATGTTTTGCATGATGGCGCCGGCATATTCGCGCTTACCATTAACCAACATAGATTGAGACAGGGTTTTAATGAGCTTTTCAGCGAACCACCAGCCAAGCAGTAAGAGTAACGTCAATGCTATTTGTACTATAGCGCCAGCGGAGGCTTTAATACGCAAGCTTAAATCGACATCATGAAACCATTGCATAATGGCCACCGCAAGCGTTGGTGGACTATTAGGACCTAAAATTAAGGGGATTTCGACACTGGCACTGGCATAGGCGAGTACGGCTAAAATCGGTAAGCGCAAAAAGGGATATAAGCTGGGAAGCACGACTTTAAAAAAAGCAGTCATCGGGCAATAACCCAGGCTTAAGGCCACTCGATGTTGAGCGCGCAGCGTATGGCCTAACTCGGGCTGTGCCAGCACACCCAGTGCCATTAACAATAAAAAAGGCAATTCTTTGAGGGTTAAGCCTAAAATAATACTTAGGCCCATTGCATCATGTGGGAATAGCCAGTCGGGTGGTGTCTCCCAGCCACTTAACCAGGGTGACACCAGCCGTGAAAACATCCCTGACGGGGTAACTAAAAAGCCAATGGCAATCGCCGCCGCAGCATGCGGGATCACTAAAATTGGCCCTAACAAGCGTTGAATATAACCCAGCCAAGGGCTAGTAAAGTAACTGCCTAAAATTAATATGGTAATGACAAAAGCCAGTAAGGTACTGATAAAGCTGGTGGACACACTGAGCAGCGCCATATAGCCAATGCCGGGAGTTTGCCATAAATCAACAAAACCATTGATATTAAATTGAGTGTGTCCAAGGACCGGAAACCAGCCAAAAGCCGGTAACACCACCGCAATTAAACCGCCCATAACCGGCAGCACTAACAAAGCCATCATTAAATAGGGACTACTGCGAACCAGGGTATTAAAACCACTTTTTGATGTTATCACCGCATCACCCCATAACGTTGTAACCACTGGGTTGCAATGACTTTAGTCCAACTTGGGTGCGGTTCGCTCAATGCAGGACTGATATCTTGGTTAGCGATATTGGCACTTGGGTGTGACAGTGAGGGTGGAGCAAACCATGCCTGTTGAGCTGCAGATAATTGCGATAAAGCAATCACACTGGTGTCGCCCCACACGTTTGCCTGTTGTTTTTTGGCCTGAGCTTTTGGGCTGAGTAAAAAGTTAACCACCAATTTAGCGCTATTTGTATGCGCTGCATTATAAGGAATGGCAATAAAATGGATGTTGCTTAAACTGCCATCACGCATGCGATAGCTTCTGGTGCTGTCTGGTAAATCAAAACGCGCGACAGCGGCTGGCACTTCGGCGGCTGAAAAGGTAAATGCCAATGCCAGCTCGCCATCGCCCATTAATCGGCGCAGTGCTAAACCGCTAGACATAAAGTGTTGACCTTTACGCCATAAGTTTGGATGTAAATCATTTAAGTATTGCCATAGGGCTGGCAATAATAATGCCTGGCTTTGAGCGCTCGCGGGTTGATAAAGCCTATTTTTTATTGCGTCGGTTTGGTTGTCATTAAGCGCAATGAGCGCGTATTTTAAAAAGCTCATGGCTAAAAAGTCAGGCGGCTTAGGGTAACTAAATCGCCCTGGATGTTGTTCGGCCCACAGACTTAATTGTTGTAATGTTTGTGGTGGCGTTTGGGTCAATAAGCTGTCGTAGTAAAACGTCAGTGCCGCTTTGCCCCATGGCGCCTCCATGCCTTGAGTGGGTACGCCAAAATCACGGGTCATGGCCGGATTATTATCAGGATCGGTTAAGGCAAAGTTGGGCAATTGCGCAACCCAGTTTGGCGCCAATAATTGATGCTTTGCCATCGCGGCAAAGTTTTCGCCATTAATCCACACTAAATCGACTTGACCGTTATTATCGTTACTGGCTGATTTTTCGGCCAATACTCGGCTAACGGCTTCGCCTGTGTCGGTGAGTTTGACATGGTGTAATGTGATTTGGTATTGCTGCTTAACTTGCTCTGCTACCCACTGAATATAGCGATTGATTTGTGGATCGCCGCCCCAGGCATGAAAGTACACATCCTGGTTAACACCACGCGTTTCAATCTCTTCCCATGCGGCAAACTCATTGGTTTGTGCATAAGCCACGCTCGTCCAAAGGCAAGTATATACACTGACACCCAATGCCAAAACCGCCACAATATGCTTAATTATGTTAGATATTTTACTGGAGAACATTGGCTTATCGAACCGCATTTAACGACCAGTTGTAGTCGAGGTAATCGATATCTAATTGCTGCTTGTTCGCGGTAGCTTGCTGAGCACCATTGAGTGTTAACGCGTTAGGGTACAGTAATAAAAACGCCTCAACAGAATCTGCCCCGGCAAAACCTTGAGTAAAGTCATCGCCATACCATTTAAAAATGGCAGACAAATAGACCGTGTCACCTTTGGCATAATTGCGGCTAGTGTCAGCTAAAAAACGCTTAGTTTGTGCATCGAGTTGTTGCTCAAGCTTAGCGCCGGTATAGGCTTCTTCAAGCAGCGCTGGGCAGCCAATGCTGGCACAATTTACGGCGAAATGAATTCTAGGATCGTTATATCGATCGCTACCACGGATCAGTTTATGTTCAATATCATTGAGGCTGCGGGTTTTGCCAAGTAAAGGAATAAAGCTTTTATCCCAAGGCGAGCTAAAAAATCCGCCGAGATCTTTAATTGACTCAATATCGGGATATTTAGTTAAGATAAGCTCAACGGTCCAGGCGTTATAAGCATTGATTAAAAATGCCAATTGCGTCGATTTATCCCAAGCATCAAATTGTGCCTGGCTGATGTTGCTTAGCTGCTCGAGGTAACTTTGCAGTTGAATGCGTTGCTGCTGCATTGCCGCATAATCTACCGCGCTACTGCTGCCATGATTAATCGGCTTTACGTGCTGATTCACCAGGGCTTGCCACTGTTGGTGTATTGTCTGCTCAGTTGTTGCCGCTGGCATTGCATCGGCAGCCACACTGATTTGGCTGAATAGCAAGGTGCTACAGAGCAGTGGCGCAATGACAATGCTTGCGACAAATGCCTTGAATATTGTACTCATTTTATTTGGCTCTCTTACTGCTATTGGCATAATCCCTTGCTGGGCAGTTTGCTATTGATTCATGCGTGTTTCTTTAAATATGCGTCAGCTAACCTGGGTTAACTGACGCCATCATTGGGCCGTCTTTTAAAGAATTAACCACGGCGCCATGTGTGATATTTTTCTAACCAGTGCAGTACAGTTGCCGGCGCGTGATTACGTTTCCACTCGCCTGCAGCGTACTTGTTGCCTTCGGCCCACGTTGGGTAACTGTGGATAGTCCCTAAAATCTTATTCAGCCCTAGGCCGTGTTTCATCGCTAATACAAACTCAGCAATTAAGTCGCCAGCATGTTCTGACACGACAGTAACGCCTAAGATTTTGTCTTTGCCTTTTGGGGTGATGACTTTAATAAACCCGTCGGTGGCACTGTCGGTTATAGCGCGGTCAAGCTCGGCAAAATCAAAGCGCGTGACTTCATAATCAATACCTTGTTGCTGAGCTTCGTATTCGTTTATCCCTACACGGGCCACTTCTGGATCGATAAACGTGGTCCATGGAATAACGCGGTAATCGACTTTAAATTTTTTCAAATGACCAAACAGCGCGTTTACTGCAGCGTACCAGCCTTGATGTGCTGCAACGTGAGTGAACTGATAAGGCCCAACAATGTCACCAGCGGCATAAATATTAGGGTATAGCGTTTCTAAATATTCATTGGTTTGAATTGTGCGATTGGTTTCAATGCCTAACTCTTCTAAACCGTAACCGCTTAGACGAGCACTGCGACCGACGGCGCATAATAGCTGGTCGTATTCGATGGCTTGCTCCTGGTCTTGATGTTTAACGATAAGGTATTTTTTACCTTCGCGCAGTTCACAGCGCAGGGCCTGGTGTGAGGTTAAAATGTTTACGCCACTTTTACGTAATGCCTGGGTGGCAAACTCAGACACTTCAAGATCTTCTTTGATCATGATGCGCTCGGCCATTTCAACTTGAGTGACCTGTGAGCCTAAACGGGCAAAGCTTTGGGCAAGCTCTGAACCTATTGGGCCGCCGCCTAACACCACTAATTTTTGTGGTGCGCTATCGAGTTTGGCAAATTCGTCCCATAAGGTGTCACTGGTAACATAACCGACTTCTTCAATACCTGGTAATGGCGGTACAAATGGGCGGGCACCAGTCGCAATCACAATGCTGCGCGCGGTTAGGCGAGTGGTATTGCCGTCTGGGTAGGTAATTTCTACTGTCCATGGGTCGATTAATTTGCCGTAGCCTTTGACCACATCAACACCTAAATTGGTGTAACGCTCAACACTGTCGTGCGGCGCAATATCGGCAACCACTTGATGTACACGTGCCATGACTTTTTTAAATGAAAACTCAGGTGTGGTGTCTTCTAGGCCGTAATGATGGGCATTACGTATCTGCTCGGCTATTTTGGCGCTTTTGATAATGGCCTTGCTTGGCACGCAACCGTAGTTTAAACAGTCGCCGCCCATTTCTCCGGCTTCAATTAAGGTCACCTTGGCTTTAACTGCTGCGGCAATATAACTGGTTACAAGACCACCCGCGCCAGCGCCAATCACAATAAGGTTGCGATCAAATTTAGCGGGTTTAGTCCATTTGCTGTATACGCGACGTTTTTTGATCATGTTAACAATAGCCTTAGCGATAAGCGGGAATAAGCCTAATAGTGCAAATGACAAAATTAGGTTGAACGATAAAATGTTCGATAAGCTGTCGATTTGTGCTAATTGAGTACCGGCATTGACGTACACAAAGGTGCCCAAAAACATACCGACCTGGCTTACCCAGTAAAAGGTCCACGACTTAAACGCGGTAACGCCCATTAGCATATTGATTAAAAAGAACGGGAAAATAGGCACTAAACGTAGAGTAAATAAGTAAAATCCGCCTTCTTTTTCAATCCCTGCATCAATCGCCGCTAAGCGCTCTGGAAAACGTTGTTTAATGGAGTCTCGTAATAAATAACGCGAGACTAAAAAGGCGAGTGTTGCACCAATACTAGAAGCAAAAGAGGCAATAATTACCCCTTCCATTAAACCAAATAGTGCACCTGAGGCGATGGTAAGAATTGCAGCGCCGGGTAGTGATAATGCCGTTACAGACACATACAATGCAAAGAAACCACCAATGACTAAGAAAGGAGATTCTTGGCGCAGTTGGCTAAATTGCTCCATTGATCCCTTTAGGCCATCAAGGGTGAGTAGCTGGTTTAAATCGAAGTGGAAAAATAACCCCACCATCGTTGCTGCAATAATAAGTAATACGATTTTTTTTAACATGTTTTATAGCCTTAAAATGAATGCTGCAATGTCAGGGTGGCATTAACCGGTAACTCAGGGTAAACCAAGGTAGAACCGAAATAGCCGCCTTCAAATACTGGACGCCAGTTCTTTTGGTTGGTGACGTTATTGACGTCTAATCTTAAACTTGTTTGTTCGCTAAAATCATAACGAGTATTGATATTGAGCGTGTACTGATCGCGAATATACACAGTCGCTAAATAGTCCAATGGGTAACTCTTGGTATATAGACCGGAGAAACCGACTTTCCATTTCTCAGTAATCGACATTCCACCATTAATTGTGAACGTTTGTTCAGGCAAACCTTGTACACGGCGGTCAGACGCTGCAAATGAAGCAAAGTTTGGCGCGCCAACTCCTGTGCCAGCAATGATATCTGGGCGTGAATTATCAAACGTATCGGCCACTTGAACCGTATCCTGGCTACTGGCAGAGTTATCATAACGCGCGTCTAAGTAACTGTAACCAGCGCTAAACCAGTAAGGGTCGGCGTCATAAAAGGCTTGCGCCTCAAATCCTTTAGTGCGAATACCTGTGTTGCTGCCATCACGATTTCGCAAACTGCGTTTTTGATCAAACACTGCCGCATCGACATACCAGGCGCTATCGCTTGGCGAATATTTAATGCCCACCTCAGTTAAGGTATTTTCGGTGGCAAAGTTTTGGCTGCTAATTTGGTTATTGGCGCCTAACGTGGTGCCGCCCGCCATGCTATTTGAGGTCGATTCGTTATAACTGGCGCTGGCATAGGTGGTGATAAAATCGCTGAGCTGATAGCTAATACTGATTTGCCCCGACTCGAGCATTTCATTAATTGAATCACTGGCGGCAATTTGCCCTTGGGGCGCTAAAGCATCTCGAGCTTCAACGTCATAAAAGTCGGCTCGATAGCCTATGCTGGTCGACAGTTTGTCGGTCCATTGGCTGTTGTGTTGAATCGCGAGGCCGGTTTGCCAGCTGGTTGAGTCTGTGGTGTCAGATAATGAATAATCGCCACTGTCATTTCCATCAATGTCGTATTGTGCACCAGGTGATACAAACACCCCTGGGCGCAGCTCAACCAGCCTTGCTTGCTGTTCTGCAGTAAGTGGAATTCGGCGGTTTTCAATGGGTCCGGTTAAATCAATCGGTAAATCCGCTTCGGTGGTAAATTGGCTGTAACCTAATACTTTGTTGTAACGAATATCAACAGCGGTAATAGTGCTTTGGGCATCGTTCCATTGATAGGCTAATTCAACTCGGTTTTGTGCGGTATCAGCGCCATCGATGATTTCAACAAAACTGTTTTGGGCAATTTCTTCGCGCTCTAAATGCTGGTAGTAAGTAATGTTTTTAAAGGTGGCTTTATCACTTAACTCACGCACGTAGGTGCTGTGAAGAATAAACGTTTGGGCGTTATTGATGTTGTCTGGATCGGTTAACACTTGGCTGCGATCAATGTTAACTAATCCGGTTGGCGATACGATAGCATTGGCGCCAGCGATGGTGCTGCCGTTAGGCTGAACACCCTGGCCAGTAACATATAAACCATGGTCGATTAATGCTTGAGTAGGGCGGTTAATCCCCGCGTTGTCGGTAAAGTCGACATCATAGTATTCGACATTGATGTCCCAGGTGCTGACATCGTCTGGCAATAGCCGAAATGCCACAAAAATACTGTCGCTTTGAAAACCAGAGTAATCGTAATAGCTACCGTTATCGATGTGCTCGACACTTAAACGAACACCACTTTGGTTTTCAACTATATCGGTTGCTACATCTAATTGAGCACGGTAATGATCCCAACTGCCTGCCGATGCGGTAAGTTTGGCAAATTTGTCATTAGTGGGCGCCACTTTAGAGTGCACATTCACAAAACCACCATTACGTTGGCTGGTGCCTAGCAATACAGGGGGCGCACCTTTTACTACATCAATTTGATCAATGGCGTTAAACGACATCGGAATACCGAAACCATTATTACCTGCTTGGCGGCGCACACCGTCTTGGTATAACTCGCCTAACTGACCACGAATAGTTGGCAAACTTGATGCGCCAAAGCCGCTAGCCGAATAACTATTAGGGCTGACTTTTTGAATATCTGACAAGTCGATAATATTAAGCTGTTCAATCATCTCACTGGTAATAGGCGTTACCGAGCGCGCAATATCTTTAAGCGCAATACCATCACCAAAAGGGCCATCGACAGTGCTGTTTTTAGGTGACAAACCCTTATCGTTAATGGCTTTGCCTGACACATGAATCACTTCGATAGTAGAAGTGTCTTCTGCCGCGACTGTTAACGAAGAGAATAGGGCTAAACCAACAGCTAGCGCTGTTAATGAACGGTTTGGATAACGATAAATAGGCATAATATTTTCTGCTGTGATGAACATGGCCTAAAAGACCTAATGATTAACGAATTTATTACAACCATCTTATGCCAAATTTTGTTTGTTTAGAACTTAATGGCATAAGTGGTTGTGCAATATCATCTGAGTTTATTCGGTCCATTGGGGGCTGGTTAACTTTTGTCGTTAATACCAGTTTAGCCTATTAAAAGCTCAGCAGAATGAGTTTTATTTATATTTTTTAAGGAATTAAGATGCAAACAACACTTACTAGCAATGTTCAAAGTAAATTGCAATGGTCGTTATTGTCTTTACGCTTAGGCGTATTTTTAGTGATGCTCGTGTGGACATTGGATAAGTTTGTCAATCCTGGCCATAGCATGAAGATATTCGAGAAGTTTTATGGGATTGGTGGTGTGAGTGAAGTCGCAGCGTATGTTATGGGTGGGTTACAATTATTATTGGTGTTTGCCTTCGTGCTTGGGATTAAAAAGCGCATCACTTATGGGGTGATATTCTTAATGCACGGTGCGTCAACCTTGTCGGCCTTTAATCAATATTTTGATGCATTTAATAACTTATTATTCTTTGCTGCATGGCCGATGTGGGCCGCGTGTTTTGCGTTGTACCTGTTAAGAGATGAAGACACCAAGTTTACGGTAAAATAAATCGCTGGTGACTTAACTGATAAAAAGGCCGACTAAATATTTTTAGCCGGCCTTTTTATTGGGCGCTCAAAATTAAATCATAATAGTAAGCAATACTGTTAAATAATACTGTTAAACAATCAATCCAAGCGCGATTGGAGCCTTACCAGGATGCCGCTAGTGAGTGTTATTAATTTGTATCACGATTACGAATAACCATAACGCTAAATAACACGACTATCACCATTTGCGTGCTTAAGCCTTGCCAGGTAGAGGCTATGCCTAACCAGCTAATCGACACATCTATAGGGAAGGGCGTCAGGCTGATTACAGCTGCTTCTTGTAGCGCCGAAATCCCTTTACCCGCCAAGATAAACGCTAAAATAAGCATAAAGTAAGAGCTTACAGCGAAGAAGCGAGCCAGCGGTAATTTAACGGAATAACGCATCATTAACCAAGCAATAACCGCCAAAATAGCGATGCCAGCGAGCAAACCATAAGCCAAGTAACTGACTTGTTCATTGCTGCTTGCAGAGCCTACGGCTTGTGTCAGTAATGACTGATAAAACAAGATGGTTTCAAATACTTCACGGTACACCGAAATGAATGCCAGACCCGTGAGTCCCCATAAGGTCCCGGTGTTTAAATGACGATCGACATTGTTTTTAATGTAACTTTGCCATTTAGACCCCTGGGTTTTACTGTGCATCCAATAACCCACATAAAACAACACTAACGCGGCTAACAGTGCTGCCCCGCCTTCCATTAACTCCCTTGAGGCACCGCTAATACTGATTAGGTTTTCTGCCGCCCACCAGGTAAAGACGCCCGCTATAAGAGCTGATATCCACCCAAAATGAACAAATTTAAGCGCATCACTACGCTGAGTTTTTATTAGCACTGTCATTAAGGCGATGATCACTAACAGTGCTTCTAATCCTTCACGTAGCAAGATGATTAATGCAGCCGAAAACATCGCGTTATTGGATAGTGATTGCCCGGTTAATACCGTGTCGGCTTGGTCTAGTTGAGTCAGAATACTGGTCAACTGTTGATTGACTTGAGTATCTTGTCCTGCTGTTTTTAGGATGTTTCTGAAATTAAGCAGTTGGCTTTCGATTGATTTACGCAAACCACTGTCGTGAGCATCTAGGTTGTTTTCGATTAATTCAAAACCATCAAGGTAGGCGCTAACGGCTAAGGTTTGTGCTTGTGCAAACTCATTTGCTTGGTAGGCTTTGACTGCAGCCTGTAAGTTGCTACGTGTCAACGAGATAGGCGACTGTGCATCCTGAAACAGTAACTCAGGCTGCGCACGTAATAACTCCAGTTGCTTGCGGTCAATATTGGCATTTTGTTCGAGTAACTGTGTCGGATTACTATTGACCCATTGCTGTAATTCAACATTCGTGTCGTGTTTGATGTGTTCTGTGGTTGTCGATGATGGCTCAAACGCTAAGCTGCCAACATAGAAAGCCAGTGACCAACGTTGTTGATCGTTTAACTCACTAAAGGCACGCATGGCACTGCCATCTAAACCATCAGAAATCGCATCGTAAAGTCCCAGTAATGATCGATTTAAGGCCCGTTCTTGATCGGTAAAATTAGTCGGCTCTGGTGACAGTGATTTAGCTAACGGCCCGTTGCCTTGGCCTAAATCACCATGACAAGTTGAACAGTTTTCGATAAAAAATTGCTTTACATGCTCTTTAGTTACAAGCTGTGTTGGTAGCACTAATGCCGGAGATTGGCTTAATAATTGTTTACGTATTTTTTGACTCAGCCCTTGAATAACATCCAGTGATGCTTTGTCTGCAATGACTTGCTGTAGCTGTATTGCGTCAGCGTTAAGTGAATCGGATTTATCGAGTGAGAGTAGATTCGCTTTTTCGATAATGATGCTAGCAAATTGCTGCATTTCAGCAAACTCATCAGGGTTAGCAATTTGACCGTCGGTCACCGCTTCTGAGTAATCTACGCCAATGTATTCGGCTAATTGAAGAATTTGCCGAGTCTGTTTGACTAAGTCTTGTGATGTTTGAAGTGACGTTTCTTGTTGTACTTCTTGTGATACTTCTTGTGATGTAAGTGTCGTATTTTGTGCCCATAACGATGTCGAAAACACCGAGATAATGGCAATGAATAAACAACGATTAATAACAGACGATGTGATCCGTTGTCGCCATAACGTGAAGCTGTTGAAAGTATCCAAGAGATTACCTTAATAGAAATGGAGGCGTTGATCGAGATACTGGATCTATCAATCAAACCAGGATGACAAATGATAATGATTGGCATTCTACTTTTTTGTTTACTGCTAAGCAATCACACTATAAGCGTGTTAATTAATGCGATTAATTTCGATAAGGCACATTTACCGGTTAATCATGTATGCAGTCACTGTTTAAGGTCAAAATAAGGCTTTTTTGTATATAAAACAGATTGAGGTGTTTATTTTTGTGCGGAGTTGTTACGGGTGTGTGGCTTACTTGCCACGAGTATTTAGTATTAATTATCACCGTTTGATATAAGTAGCTTCAGTATGAGATGAGAATGCACATCGTATTCTGCTTTATTGGGGTTATTCTGATTCTCTTAGAATAAGCATGATGAATAAGCTCGTTGAAATGTTTGGCGCTCTATTTTACTAATAACAAGACATTTGGGTTTACATATTTAGACATCAGTTAATGACAGTGGCGACTAGTGAGCCACTTTTACGCTAAACTTGGTATGTTATTGTAAGTTAAACATAGTAATTAGAATGATAAAAAGGTTAATGATGCAGAGCAACACAGTGAAAGGTAAAAATGAACATGCCAGCTAGCGCTTCGCTTAATGATGACCTGCGTTTAATTGATATTGGCATGGATCTGTTTATTGAGATCCACTTTGCCAATGGCAAAAAATTACAATCTCGTTCAAGCCTGATTGGTTATCAAATTAACCGGTTTATTTTGATTGAGTTTCCAACCAAAGATTTTTCAGAAGCGTATCAGCACATGCTTGCCAATGCCGAAATCGTGGTAAGGGCAATGACGAATAGCGGCTTTAAAGACATTATCGCTTTTAAAACGTCAATATTATCGGTGGTAAACCAACCTGTGCGCATGTTGTGTTTGAGTGTGCCTAAGTCTATTACCAAGAAACAAGTTCGTGAGCAATTGCGCGTCGATATTAAGCAAGATGTGTTTATTATGCACGACGATAATAAAATTAATGCCAAAATGCTCGACTTTTCATTGACGGGTTGTTTTGTCACATTGGCGCCTAAATCAATGAATATTGAGCAAAATGCAGAAATACATGTGGCGATTTCGATTGATGAAAACTTATCCGGTATTTTAACCGGAACCGCGGTTAAGGTGCAGCAACTTGAGGGGGAAATGACCGTAGGGGTAAAGTTTTCGAACGAACATCCGGAATTAAAAAACACCTTGTTTAGCCATTTCTTAGTGAGTACAACCAAAAAATAATGACTGCGTTTAGCGATTTTGAGACAAAAAAATGCGCATCATAATGATGCGCTAAAATTCACAAGCAAACTCGGTATATTATGTCTAGCCTATAATCCATCACAGGCTAAGCTTTTCAATCTTGTTAATCTAAAAAGTTTAAAATCCCCATCGCAGCATCACGACCTTCTGCAATTGCTGTCACGACCAAGTCAGAACCACGGACCATGTCGCCACCGGCAAACACTTTCGGGTTAGTGGTTTGGAATGGATTGTCATCAGTCTTAGTGGCTTTTACCAAGCCCCACTCATTGGTTTCGATACCAAAATCAGTAAACCATGCCGCTGGACTGGCTTGGAAACCAAAGGCGATGATCAGAGCATCAGTTTCTAGAATACTTTCGCTTCCAGGAATAACTTCTGCACGTTGACGGCCACTTGCATCAGCTGCACCCATTTGGGTTTCAACATACTCGATGCCGACAACGGTGCCATCTTCTGCTTTAATCGATACCGGTTGGCAGTTGAATAAAAACGTGACCCCTTCTTCGCGCGCATTTTGCACTTCACGGCGAGAGCCTGGCATGTTGGCTTCGTCACGACGGTATGCACAAGTCACGCTTTTAGCGCCCTGACGTACAGCTGTACGCACACAATCCATCGCAGTGTCACCGCCACCAAGCACCACGACATTTTTACCTTCTAGGCTTAAATAAGGCGTTGCGCTGTCTTCTGTCCCCATGATGTGGTGAGTATTCCCAATCAAGTACGGTAAGGCTTGAATAACACCTTGTGCGTCTTCATTGGGTAATTTCGCTTTCATGGCTGTGTAAGTCCCCATGCCGAGGAATACCGCATCGTATTCATCAAGTAAACTTTGAAAACTAATATCTTTACCAACCGTGACACCCATTTTGAATTGAATGCCCATGCCTTCAAGTACAGAACGACGCGTAGCCATTACCGCTTTATCAAGTTTAAATGATGGAATGCCATAGGTAAGCAAGCCGCCAATTTGTGGGTATTTGTCATACACCACAGCTTGTACGCCATTGCGCGCTAAAATGTCGGCACAGCCTAGACCAGCTGGTCCAGCGCCAATAATCGCTACACGTTCTTTGCGTGGTGTTACTTGGGTCATGTTGGGACGCCAGCCTTGAGCGATGGCAGTATCGGTAATGTATTTTTCAACATTGCCGATGGTGACCGCACCAAAGTCGTCATTAAGCGTACATGCACCTTCACACAAACGGTCTTGCGGGCATACACGACCACAAATTTCAGGAAGGGTATTGGTTTCGTGCACCAGGTCTGCCGCTTCCATAATGCGACCTTGTTCAGCCAGTTTTAACCAGTTTGGAATGTAGTTATGCAGCGGGCATTTCCATTCACAATACGGGTTGCCACAGTCAAGACAACGATCTGCTTGCTCTTTAACTTCAGGCTGAGTAAACGGCTGATAAATTTCAATAAATTGCGTAGCACGTTTTTTGGCTTCATGTTTTACGGGGTCAGCTCGACCCACTTCGATAAATTGAAAGTCATTGCTCATGATTATCCTGCCTTTACAACTAATTCCGGACTCTTCTGCTCTATTTTAAGCAGGTCAGCAACGGCAATATTCTTCGGTTTAACCAGTACGAAACAATCTAACCAGTTTTCAAAATCACTTAAAATTAAGTTGGCGTGTTCACTGCCGGTTTCTGCGAAGTGAGTTTCAATTAGGCCTTTTAAGTGCTGCTGGTGGATGGTCGATTCTACTTTTTGAGTATCAACCATTTCAGTGTTTACGCGGCGGTTAAAGCGACCAAATTGGTCAAACACGTAAGCAAAGCCACCTGTCATACCGGCGCCAAAGTTAACCCCTGTTTTACCTAAAATCACCACGATGCCTCCGGTCATGTATTCACAACCGTTATCACCGACACCTTCGACAACAGCAATTGCCCCTGAGTTACGTACGCCAAAGCGCTCGCCGGCTTGACCCGCTGCAAATAATTTGCCGCCCGTAGCGCCGTATAAACAGGTGTTACCCATAATGGCGCTACGTTCACTTTGGAACGGGCTGCCAATCGGTGGATGGATAACAATCTTGCCGCCAGACATGCCTTTGCCGACATAGTCATTGGCATCGCCGCATAACTTAAGTTCTAACCCTGGGCTGTTCCACACACCAAAGCTTTGACCTGCACTGCCGTTAAAACCAAGTCTAATAGGCTCTTTTGCACCTTTAACACCAATTTTAGTGGCAATAAAGCCCGACAATGCTGCGCCAACAGAGCGATCAGTATTGTTAATAGAGTATTGATACGAGTACGGCTCGCCAGCTTCAACAGCCGCTGAACAGTCGGCCAATAACGTTTGGTTAAGCTGACCCACATCTGACGGTGGATTAATTTCTTTCCAGGTCAATGCTGAGTTTGGCTTAACTGTTGGCTTGTATAAAATAGGCGTTAAGTCTAAACCACGTTGTTTATCGGTTTGACCTTCAAGCGCGTGTAACCAATCACTGCGCCCCACTAAGTCTTCAAACTTGACTACCCCTAAGGCCGCCATCCATTCACGGACTTCTTGAGCCACAAACTCAAAGTAAGTCATCACACGTTCTGGCAAGCCGTGGTAGTGATTCGCACGTAAGTTTTTATCTTGCGTTGCAACGCCTGTCGCGCAGTTGTTTAGGTGGCAGATACGTAAGTATTTACAACCCAGTGCGATCATTGGCACAGTACCAAAGCCGAAGCTTTCAGCACCTAATAATGCCGCTTTAATCACGTCAGTACCGGTTTTTAAGCCACCATCGACTTGTAAGCGGATTTTATGACGTAAGCCATTTTCAACTAGCGACTGATGCACTTCTGCTAAACCTAGTTCCCATGGCGAACCTGCATATTTAACCGAGGTAATTGGGCTTGCGCCTGTACCACCGTCATAACCCGATATGGTTATCATGTCGGCATAAGCTTTAGCGACACCGGTAGCGATGGTACCCACACCCGGTTCTGAAACCAGTTTGACCGACACGAGAGCTTTAGGATTGATTTGTTTTAAATCAAAAATCAGCTGAGCTAAATCTTCAATTGAGTAAATATCATGGTGTGGTGGTGGCGAAATTAAGGTAACACCAGGACGTGCATGACGAAGACCTGCAATTTCAACACTGACTTTATGTCCCGGTAGCTGACCGCCTTCGCCTGGTTTTGCCCCCTGAGCCACTTTAATTTGCAATACATCAGCGTTAACAAGGTAATGTGCTGTTACACCGAATCGGCCCGATGCAATTTGTTTAATTGCCGAGTTACGCTCGCTGTTAAAGCGTCTTGCGTCTTCTCCACCTTCACCAGAGTTAGAGCGGCCACCTAAACGGTTCATTGCAACCGCTAATGCTTCGTGAGCTTCAGGGCTTAATGCACCAATACTCATTGCTGCACTGTCAAAGCGCGAGTATAGCGTTTGTGCACCTTCAACTTTATCAATTTCAATAGCATCAAGTTGGCCTTTAATGCCAATAAGATCGCGTAACGTTGCCACTGGGCGGTCATCCACTAAGCGAGCAAACTTTTTGTACTCAACATAATCTTGGTTTTTAAGCGATGATTGTAAAGTGTTTACCACATCTGGGTTAAAGGCATGGTATTCACCACCTTCAACATATTTTAGAAGCCCACCTTGCGGTAATGGCACATGCGCACGATAAGCCGCGGTGTGAAGAATTTTTTGATCGCTTGCGATATGTTCAAAACCCACGCCTTCGATACGGCTAATTACGCCTTTAAAGCATAATTCAATAACGTCGCTTGCCAGACCCACTGCTTCAAACTGTTGGCTACAACGGTATGAACCAACGGTACTGATGCCCATTTTAGACATGATTTTACGTAAGCCTTTTTCAATGCCATAACGGAAGTTAAGCATTAATGGGGTCACGTCTTCTATTTGATGTAATTTTGCCATCGCAGAAATTGATTCATAGGCAAGATATGGGTAAATGGCCGTTGCGCCAAAACCCAGTAACACCGCAAAATGATGCGGGTCACGTGCTGATGCAGTTTCCACAATAATGTTGGTGTCACAGCGCAGGCTTTTATCGACTAAACGCGTTTGCACAGAACCAACAGCCATAGCAGCAGGGATCACTTGGGCATTTTGTGCCACAGCGCGATCAGACAATACTAATAGCGTTGTGCCACTGCGCGCTAAGCGCTCTGCTTCATCAGTAATACGATGAATGGCTTGCTCTAAGCTTTCGTGAGCGTCGTAGTTTAAGTCGACTGTGTTAGCGCGGTAGTTGGTGCTGTCTAAACCGAGTAGTTGGTTAAAATCACTGAACAATAATATCGGTGAGTTAAACATGACGCGGTAAGCATTGCCTGTGGTTTCGCTAAATAGGTTTTGTTCGCGGCCCACACATGTGGCTAACGACATCACGTGCTTTTCACGTAATGGATCGATAGGCGGGTTGGTAACCTGAGCAAATTTTTGGCGGAAGTAGTCATATAACGAACGTGACTTTTTCGACAAGACTGCCATTGGGGTATCGTCACCCATTGAGCCGATTGCTTCTTCACCTTGACTTGCGAGCACCCAAATAACTTGCTCTAGCTCTTCGCGAGTAAAGCCAAATTGCTTTTGGTATTGCAATAATGTTTTGCTATCAAAACCGCTCGCACCTTGTTTCGTCGGTGCCATTTGTTCAGCAGGGATCAAGGTTTGGCTGTTTTTGGCCATCCATTCTTTGTAAGGATGACGACGCTTTAGGTCATTATCGATTTCGAATGATTGGTATAAACGACCATTTACAGTGTCTAGGACTAATAACTCTCCAGGACCGACACGGCCTTTTTCAATCACTTCATCAGCCGCATAATCCCAAATACCGACTTCTGAGGCTAAGGTTAAAATCCGGTCTTTGGTGATCACATAACGAGAAGGGCGCAAACCATTACGGTCAACGGCACAAGCCGCATGGCGACCATTGGTCATTACAATACCCGCTGGGCCATCCCAGGGTTCCATGTGCATTGAGTTAAAGTCATAAAAGGCTTTTAGCTCGTCATCCATTTCCGGGTTTGATTGCCACGCAGGTGGAATAAGCAAACGCATGGCGCGGTATAAGTCCATACCACCCGATAACAGCATTTCTAGCATATTATCTAAAGAGGATGAATCTGATCCCGTTTCGTTCACAAATGGGGCTGCTTGTTGTAAATCTGGTAACAGTGGCGAATTAAATTTATAAGCACGAGCGCGTGCCCATTGACGGTTACCCGTAATGGTATTGATTTCACCGTTGTGCGCTAAATAACGAAACGGTTGTGCTAATGGCCATTTTGGCGATGTGTTGGTAGAAAAGCGCTGGTGAAACAAACAAATAGCACTTTTTAAGCGAATGTCGGCAAGGTCTGTATAAAATGAAGGCAAATCTGCCGGCATCATTAGGCCTTTATAGACAATCACCTGGCCAGATAAGCTGGCGACATAAAAATCTTTGTCATCGGTAATTTGTTGTTCAAGACGACGGCGCGCCATATAGAGGCGACGTTCAAGATCTTTTTCACGCCATCCCACTGGCGCATTAATCAGAACTTGGTAAATTTGTGGCAAACTTGCTCGGCCAATCTCCCCCAGAACATCTGGATTAACCGGAACCTTACGCCAACCAGCAACACTCAGTGTTTCTCTTTGTAGTTCTTTTTCTAAAATTAATTTAGCTTCGTCAGCGCGTTGTTCGTCTTGGCTGAGAAATAGCATACCAACGGCAAACTTTCGGCTTAAGTGCCAATCGTTTTCTGCTGCGATAGCTTCAAAGAAACCCGTAGGCATTTGCATTAATAAACCACAGCCATCACCTGTGCGTCCGTCAGCTGCAATACCACCACGATGCTTCATTCGATCGAGACCATGAATTGCGGTGCGCACAATGCGATGACTAGCGTCGCCGTCCATTTGTGCTATTAAACCAAATCCGCAATTGTCACGCTCAAAACTGGGATGATACAAGCTCATACAAAAAACCCCCTAAACCTCTACTGGATACGACTCGGGGTAAATGTGAAACATTCCATAGATATGCACCCGAACCATTCAAATTAAACCGAGAATGCATAAAGGTCAAACCAAAAAAATGCAACAAACTGAAATATAATTACCAAAAAAGCGTAACAACCTATCAAGTTTACGTTAACGTCAACTGCAATTATGTTGCTATAACCTTCTGAATAAAAACAATTTTAGAAAGTATTCAAACAAATGATTACCTTTTGGCAACAATTCGTTAAAATTGTATTTGAAATAAAAATAATGAATTTTATTTCAAATACAGTTAATGGGTAAAAAATTATTCTAAATGAGTAAATATTCATTTTTAGTCATATAAATACACTTGGCATTGTTTTAAACGATTTTCCCTTCAATATCTCAGTTTGCAGCATACTTGAGTTGATCGAGCATTTTATTGATTTAGCACCAAGACAGACGTTTAACTGCTCCCTAAACTGACGCCCTTTTGATAAATATTAAGGGCTTATTGTGGGCTTAGACGATTACGTGAATACTTTTGGCTCTTACTGCAAAGCCCGATATGGTGAGCGCATCAAAAAACTCACTATTGACGCGCAATTTACCTGCCCAAACCGTGATGGCACACTAGGTATTGGTGGGTGTACCTTCTGTAATGTGGCTTCATTTAATGCTCAGCAAGGTCTCGAGCAGCCCATCTCTACACAACTTGCTGAAGGAAAGTTGCGAGCACATTTATTTCCTCATAATGACCAAAAAGCTCGGCATGCGAAGGTGTCGAGTGCCAAGTATATTGCTTATTTTCAAGCATATACGAGCACCTATGATGAATTTAGTCTGTTAAAACGCAAATACGATCAAGCCATTGAAGATAAAGATATCGTGGGTTTACATATTGGTACCCGTCCTGACTGCGTGCCAGATGACGTGATCGATTTATTGGTTGAGTACCAACAGCAAGGCCTTGATGTATGGTTAGAGCTTGGATTGCAAACAAGTAATGCGCTAACGCTAAAAAGGATTAATCGCGGCCATCTCTTAAATGAATATCGTAAAACCGTTCATGCAGCACGTTCACGTGGCATTAAGGTATGTACGCACTTAATTTTAGGTTTGCCTGGTGAAACAACGGTTGATTACTTTAATAGTTTACAAACCGTATTAGGCATCGGTGTGGACGGGATCAAATTGCATCCTTTGCATATCGTAGAAGGCAGCACGATGGCAAAGCAATGGCGCTATAAGCCTACGCCTTTATTAACTCTCGAAGAATATGCTTCTGCTGCGGCCACGCTTATTCGCCATACGCCTGAGCACATTATTTATCATCGCGTTACCGCTTATGCTAAAAAGCCGATGTTACTCGCACCAGACTGGTGTGCTTATCGCTGGGATGGATTAGTTGCGATTGTTGATGAACTTCGAGAATACGGTGGTCAAGGCAGTGCATTGATTGGCCAGTACAAAACCGCTTAGCATTATGTAGAGAGTTAGGGTGTTTGCATTTTTAATCGCCTAATTGAATGAATTACTACCAAAATGAGCTTTTTTTAAACATTGGTAATACCAGTGGTACCATGGTGTTAATCAGTTGTTATCATTTCAAATAAAAGCAGTGCAATCCATTGGCAAGTCTTGCATAGGGTATTTTACTGGGTATTATGTTTGTAATTTTATAGCGTTAGATTTTATAGAGGTGTCACCATGGCCACAACGCAGTTAGACTCAATATTGGATCTCAATACACTTGAGCAATATATCAGTGCCATTGGTGCTGGGACTTTATTAAAAAGCGTGGTGTTATTTGAGCAGTTAATGCCTGAGTATGTCAGTAGCTTAGTTAAAGCGGATGATGCAAGCGACAAAGAAACCTTATGTGCAGAAGCACATAAGTTTAAAGGTGCGGCAGGTTCTGTTGGGTTAAAGCGTATTCAGCAATTTGCTCAGTTGTTACAACATAGCGAAGAAGCAAATTGGGATGCGGAACATAAAACTTGGCTTGGCCAAATTGTTGAGCATGCAGCTAAAGATTTACAGCAATTAAAAGAGTACTTAGAAGCTAAAGCCTGATGAGCATTAAGCTCGTATGAGTACGCTGTTAACCATAAGCTTTTAACAGTAAGCTCATCGCAATGAAAGAGAATGCCTCATGTTGATGAGGCATTTTTTATGGGCGTTTGTCATGTCCTCGTTATCATAAACTTGTTATTCGGCCATATTTAATTCATTATTCGAATCAACATCGACAAGGGCAATCGCTTATATGAAAAATCTTCCTAGCCTTAAAAATCTATATTATTTAGTGCATTTACATCAAGAACAAAACTTCAACCGTGCTGCAAAAATGTGCTTTGTGAGTCAATCTACGCTTTCAAGTGGTATCCAAAATCTTGAAGAACAACTGGGCTACCAACTCATTGAGCGTGATCATAAGTCATTTATGTTTACTGCCATTGGTGAAGAGGTGGTTGAGCGTGCGCGAAATATATTAACCAATGTGGATGATTTAGTTGAGCTGGTTAAAAACCAAGGTGAGCCAATGACGGGTGAAATCCGTTTAGGCTGTATTCCAACGATTGCACCATTTTTACTGAGTCGTGTGGTTAAGTTATGTCAGCAAGATTACCCTAAGCTGAGCTTATTATTAAAAGAAGACACCACTGAGCGTTTGCTTGATGCATTAGCTAAAGGCGAGTTAGATTTACTCATATTGGCATTACCCGTTGATACGAATGGTTTTCATAGTATGAAAGTCGGGATTGACCCGTTTAAGATGGTCATGCATAAAGAGTTATCAGAAGGTGTTGTACAGCCTATTGATTATCAAAAAATGCCAGATGAGAGCATCTTTTTACTGCAAGCAGAGCACTGTATTACGGGCCATGCGATTACAGCATGTCAGTTAGGAGATAGTTCCAAGGTGAATCCATTTGCGGCAACCAGCTTGCACACGTTAGTGCAGATGGTTAATAGCAAATTAGGCACCACTTTTTTACCTCAGATGGCTATCGACACCGGAATCTTACACGACACCGATTTAATCGCGATGGACCCACCTGGTGAAGCACCTTACCGAGATATTGGGTTAGTGTGGCGTCAAACAACCAGCCGTATTTCGACGTTTAGAACACTAGGCTTAGCCATTCAGAAAAAGTTATTAGCACAAGAATTGCCTAAATAACCACTGCTTAATCGTTAAGATGAGCGGGTTTGATGGGAGCAGCACCAAAGACTTCAATTGGGTGTTGCTTTCCTTTTAGGACGATAGGCCCTAAATCTGTTAATTGATATTGGCTATTTTGCTGTTCAAGACGATGCACCACATCCCCAGATAACAACATTCTTTGGCCTAATGGATTACATTGATCTTGCAGCCTTGCCAGCGTGTTAAGCACATCACTAAAGAAACTAATCTCTTGTTTATGCACGCCAACTACTGCCGCAACGACTTGGCCACAATGTGCCGCCGCTTTAAATTTAGGCACAAACCCATATTGCTGCTCAAAATATTGAGTTTGCCATTTGAGTTGCTGGCAAAATTCAAAATAAATGTTCATACAGCGATCGTGCTTTATTCCTTGCTCTAAAGGCCAATGGATTAATACCGCATCGCCCATATAACGATAAATCTCAGCTTCATTGTCCGATACGGTATCGGCCAACATACTAAAGCTGTCTTGAATTAAGCGACTAAAGCGATAATCACCTAGAGTCTCAGCATGTGCTGTCGATGACACCATATCGATAAACAAGAATAATTGATGTTCATATCGAGGTTTATGATATCGACCTAAGCCGATATTCAGCAGCACTTTAGGTCCCACTAACAGTGCCATTTGCTCGATAAACGCTAAGCTGACCCGTACCACAACAAGATAGACCACCAACGCCTGAAATGATGGACTGTAAATAATGTGAATGCTGAGCATTTGTCTTAGTGTCACCATGTGGTTGTCAATTGCCCACATATTTAAAAATTGAGTGACATAAGCAAGGGTGGTCGCGCCGAGGAGTAAAAACAGGCCTTTAAATACAACTGAAAATAAATAAGGCAGGCGGCTGATTGCGCTAAAGTCGGCGATTAAATTCGACATCCAATGCAATCCGCCAAAGATAAACCCCATAAATACCGCAAGCGTGGCTAAATCGGCATTACTAATGGCCCAATCGGGAAGCTGTGCAGATTGTGAATAGCGAAAAAACACAAATGACGCCATTGCGACGCACCAAGCAAACACGGCGAATAATAATTTTTGAGTCTGACGGCGTGCTTTCACTAGGAAATTAAGGGTCCGAATGGCTTAGTAATAAGCGGTGTAGTTTATAGAATAACGGTTCGGTTGGGATAGTTTATTTGTGATGTAGATCAAGAGATGTGCAGAAAAATGTGTCCCAGTGCAAACTTTTGTCCTGATGATGGAACTCGCGACCAATAATCGTGGACGTTAATTTAGGCAAATGCATTATTTAAAATTTGTTGCGTAAACTCGATTTTCAGATAAAAGCCACGAGGATTAGATAACTGTATGCTGCCATTTTCGGCAATACTTTCGGTTAATGTATGGCTATTAGCGGCTTTAGGCCGAAGCTGCAACACCTCACCATGACGAGCTGTAATTTTATCGACCTTACCCAATGCGATAAGCTCCATAATTTCTTCCCAATCTTGTTGCAGTTGTTGCGCTTGCAATGCATTAGGTTGCCACAAAATGGGGGTGCCTATGCGTCGTTCTCCCACAGGGATGCTGCGCTCACCTTCAACAGGTACCCACAGCACGTGTTGCAACTTATGAAATACAACACTGTCTTGCCATGTTAACCCTTGAATGTTGATCAGTGGCGCCACGGTGACATAAGTGGTTTCGAGCGGCTTACCTTTATAGTCAATAGGGATGGTTTTTAGCTCAACACCGAGGTGAATAAAGTCAGGTTGTGGTTTTGAACCTGCTAAAGCGCCTAATTCAGATTCGATCAATTGCCCAACCCAACCTTTATCGCGTCTTAGGTTCTCTGGTACCGCTATTTGGTTATCTGCTGCAATATCCGCAAGACGGATACCCGCCATATCATGCGCTCTTTGCATTAATTCATGAATGTCTTTCGGGGACGATTTTGCCATGATCCAACAGGTACCTTTGTATTGATGCAAGTCATCGATGAAAATAAGTGTCTATATAAGTGTTCTATATTTGGTAACCGTTAACCCGCTTAACATGCTCTAACTGTTGGATAGACGTGTGGATACGCCAACCGTAGGATATATTGAGGCTAACCTTAGCAGTGCCAAAAACAGCGTGCAGTATGCTAGCAAGTATTGATTAACAATAACAAGTTTACTGAGTGCAAATTTACTGGTTAAAAAACAACCTTAAATGTTGAGGGTAACAAAATACAATTGCATGTTGTTTTAAGGTATTGTTTTAAAAATGTTTTTTCGTTTATTTGTTTAGATGGTTTTGACTTGTCCCAAGTTACTCTCTCTTTTCCCTGTATTTCACACATAGTTATCCACAGATTTAATGGATAACTGTTATTCTCAATGTCTTTAACTGATTAAAAAGGTCAAGTCAACGCAATAAAATGGCTTTTTTAACAGTTTAATTTAAAAAAAGCCTTGTTATTTGTGCATAACTTATGAGGTGCTAGGGTATTTAGGTCACTTATTTGTTGCTGTTCGTTTTTTGCTCAAATATTGCGATCGATCGTATTTTTTATTTTGACATACAATTAAGCTGTTGTATTTATATGGTATTATCGTGTCAGTTATATGGTTCGTAAAAATGGTTTACTGCCGGTTTTTACATCTTAATCAAGGTTTACCAAAGTTTCGAACAGAGATATCCACAGATTTTGTGGATAATCGACAAGTGTAATGGATTTGGCTGTTGATAAAGTCTATTTGTACACAATGTTATTCAATTATCCACAATGTAGGGTATGGGTTGCGCTGCATAGTCGCTGTTAATCGTGGGTGCTTATTGCCTTGCTTACAATGAAATGGATGAGTGAATTCGAGCTAAGTGTTAAGCAAAGACTTATTTTTATGCAATTTCCTGATTTTAATTTAATTATCCCGCCATGTAAGGTGAATTGAGGGTAAATAGAGGTTTGCCGATAGGCATGCTTTGTGAAACAATCAAACGATATAAAATTTGTTAATTTTGGAGTCCATGTGATTGATAGCGACGGCTTTCGCGCAAATGTGGGCATCATTATCTGCAATAAATTTGGACAAGTAATGTGGGCTCGGCGTTTTGGCCAACATTCATGGCAGTTTCCACAGGGTGGGTTAGATGATGGCGAGTCTGCAGAAGAAGCCATGTATCGTGAACTTTACGAAGAAGTGGGGCTGAGACCCGAGCATGTTCAAATTTTAACATCCACTCGCTCCTGGTTACGTTACCGTTTACCTAAGCGTTTGGTTCGCCAAGAAAGCAAACCCGTTTGCATTGGCCAAAAGCAGAAATGGTTTTTACTACAATTAAAAGGTCACGATAATACCATTAACTTAAATTCTTCAGGTCATCCAGAATTTGATGATTGGCGTTGGGTGAGTTATTGGTATCCCGTTCGTCAGGTAGTGTCTTTTAAGCGCGATGTATATAGAAAGGTGATGAAAGAGTTCGCATCGACGACATTAGCGCTGCAAACGCGCGAATTGAGTAACAAACGAAGCAAACAACGGAGTTAACTGATTTCATAGAGGGTTGGAACAGTGTTAAGTATGCTCAGGGATATCACCCAAGCGGTAGCGAGAGCGAATAGCTTGGAGAGTGCATTAAATATTTTGGTGGCGCAAACGCGTATCGCGATGGCGACGCATTGCTGTTCTATTTATATCCTCGAGCAACAAAACTTGGTGCTATCGGCCACTGAGGGACTTGAAAAGTCCGCAGTCGGCCGAGTCAGTATGCCCCTTTCAGAAGGGTTAGTCGGCTTAGTCGCCCAACGTGAAGAAGCCGTTAATTTGGCTGACGCACGTATTCACCCGCGTTTCAAATTATTCCCCGAAGCTGTTGAAGAAGAGTACCGAGCCTTTTTGGCGGTCCCCATTATTTTTCAAAAATTGGTTGTTGGCGTCATTGTTGTACAGCAACCTGAAGCTAGACAGTTTAGCGAAAATGAAGAAGCATTTTTGATGACGCTGGCTGCCCAGCTTGCGGTTGTGATCAGAAGTCTGAAGCATAAAGCTGCTATTACGAATGTTCAGCATCAAGTTGTATTTAATGGTGTCACGGCATCGAGTGGCATCGCAATTGCCCATGGTTTAGTGCTCGGTGGCACGATTTCATTGGAGCAGCCAGAATTACATTGCGCCGATATTGACAGTGAATTACGCCGACTTAAACATGCCATGCAACGCTGCAGTGATATGTTGTCTTCTATTTCACAGCGTTTTGAGCGCGAAAAGTCGGGCGATGTAGCCTCTATTTTTACCGCATTCCAATTACTACTCGACGAGTCTAGCTTAGGCGGCGAATATGCGCGCGAAGTTGCACTTGGTTGGCAGTCAGAGTCAGCAGTGAGCCGCGTCTCTCTTCGTTATATTGAACAATTTTTGGCGATGGAAGACCCGTACTTAAAAGAACGGGCTAGCGATATTCGAGAACTCGGCCAAAAAGTGCTACGACAATTGATTGAGCCTGGGCGCTTAGAGGTCGATCCTGATAAGCCGGTTATTTTAGTGGCTAAAGAAGTAGATGCGACATTACTCGCTGAATTTCCAAGGCAAAAGCTAGCGGGGATTGTAACTGAGCGCGGTGGGGTCAATGCCCATGCTGCAATCTTAGCCCGTGCTTTAGGTGTCCCTGCTATTGTGGGCACAGAAGATATTCTGTCAGCGGATATCGATCAAAAATTATTAGTGCTTAATGCAACGCGAGGCCAACTACTCGTTTCACCTTCTCCTGCAGTGATTGAAGAATATCAATTACTGCTTGATGCTGATGTTGAAAAACAAAAGCAATTTTCTGCAGAGTTGAGTTTACCGTCGATTACAACAGACGGTCAGCGGATCCAGCTATACCTCAATGCAGGCTTGTTAAGCGGTATTGCGTCTGAAATTGCCGAAGGTGCCGATGGCATTGGTCTTTATCGTACCGAAATCCCCTTTATGTTACATCAACGCTTTCCAAGTGAAAGCGAACAAATCAATGTTTATCGCCAAGTGCTTAGCGCTGCAGGTGAAAGACCTGTGGTGATGCGCACATTAGATGTGGGTGGAGATAAGCCGTTACCGTATTTTCCGATCAAAGAAGATAATCCGTTTTTAGGATGGCGCGGTATACGTTTGTCGCTCGATCATCCCGAATTATTTTTAGTGCAGTTACGCGCTATGTTACAGGCGGGTGGCAAAGGTAATCAGCTACAAATTTTATTACCTATGGTGAGTAACCTCGATGAGATCGATCAAACCTTGGCTTATCTTGAGCAAGCGTTTACTGAATTAAACCAAGAATTCAACACGATTTTAGTGAGACCTAAAGTGGGTGTCATGCTTGAAGTGCCCGCGTTACTGTATCAATTACAAGACGTAGCCAAACGTGTCGACTTTGTGTCTGTGGGCAGTAACGATTTGACCCAATATCTGTTGGCTGTCGATCGCAATAACCCCAGTGTTAGCTCCTTATTTGACAGTTATCATCCGGGGATCTTACGTGCGCTAAAAATGGCTGTAGATGATTGTAAACGTTATGATTTAGACGTGAGCGTTTGCGGGGAATTAGCCGGTGAACCCTATGGCGCATTATTGTTAGTGGCGATGGGCTACCATAAGTTGAGTATGAACCAAGCCAGTTTAGCCAGGATTAACTATCTACTTAGACGTGTTTCACAGCAAGATTTATCTGAGTTACTTATCATTGTGCTGCGCCAATCTAATGGCCAACAAGTACGAACTTTATTAGCTAATTTTTTACAAAAACATGATTTAGATGATTTAATTAATCCGTAAATAGTCAATGTTATGATGTTTGACGGTATATCGCGCTTATTAAAAGGATGTCGTTATGGATAGTATGCTGCAGGTGTTTATTATTTGTCTGTTGCTTGGTTCAATTGTCGGCTTCTTGGCGGGATTGTTGGGCATTGGTGGTGGGCTCATTATTGTGCCAGCCTTATTATATATCTTACCGTCAGTTGGCGTGAGTGTAGGGCAGTTAACTCACGTCGCGATTGCTACCTCACTAGCGTCCATTATTTTAACGTCTATGTCATCTGCTACTGCTCACCATAAACGCGGTAATGTGCCTTGGGCATTATTTAAACCGATCATGCCAGGTATTGTGGTCGGCTCTTTGGCCTCTGCATTTGTTTCGGAACAAATTTCATCTGCAGATTTACAACAAGCTTTTGCTATATTTGTGGTGTTAATGGCAATACAAATGGCCTTTCCATTTAAGGTTAAAACCGGCGACAACATGCCGAAGTTTGCCGTGCTGTTTGGTATATCCATTGTGATTGCGCTCATTGCTGGTTTAATGGGGATTGGTGGCGGTGTATTGCTGGTGCCTTTCTTAAGTTATTGCGGATTACAAATGCGCCAAGCCGTTGGATTTTCATCGGTAACGGGTATGTTTATCGCAATTTCTGGCACCATTGGTTACATCATTGCAGGCTTTGATGCACCAAATTTACCCGAGGGTGCATTTGGGTTTATTTATTTACCTGCACTATGCGGCATCATTATTAGTTCAATATTGTGTGCTCCGCTTGGGGTTAAAGCAGCCAGTTCTTGGCCTACGCCAGTATTGAAAAAAATCTTTGCCTGCTTACTCGTCGTCGTTGGATTAAAACTTTTATTGAGCTAACTCAATAAATCAGTGACGAGTAAAAAACGCCCTTGTTCAGATGTTGAACAAGGGCGCATTCGTATTAAGTATTACACTGCAAAAGGGTATTTAATGGCATCGTGATGTTCATAGCCTTCAACGCTAAAATCATCTAATGTTACCCAGGTTTCAATGTCGTTTAAGCTGGTGATGTTGGGATTGATAATCAACTTTGGTGAACCAAATGGTTCGCGTGTTAATTGAATATCACGCATCGGCGCCAGTTGATCTTCATAAATATGGGCGTTAACGATTTTATGATATGCCTTGCCAGCTTTGTGGCCAGTTATTTGTGCCATTAAGGCCAGTAATACATATACTTGAACCATATTGAAATTGAGCCCAAGCGGTACATCACAACTGCGTTGAGTGCTGTTAAGGTATAAAGTGTCACCTAAGAGCGAAAAATGATGTTCGTACATACAAGGGCGTAGACATCCGAGGTCAAAAGCGCCAGGATGATAAAAAGTTAAGATTTCACCACGGTTATCAATGCCGTTACTGAGGTCATCGACTATTTGCTGTAGTAAATCAACATGACCCCCAGTCGGTTTTGGAAACGCGCGACCCAGGGCGCCATAAATTAGCCCCATATCATCATGGCCTTTACGGTTTGGGTTATTAAGCCAAGCTTGGTTTTCGTTGGCGTTAGCGTCCCATGTTTTGGTGCCTAATGCTCTAAAGTCAGCTGCATTTTGATAACCTCGTAAATAGCCGAGCACTTCAGCAATGGCTGATTTCCAAAAACTTTTACGCGTGGTAACTAGCGGGAATTGATTGTTGCCAACGTCGTAAACTAAATCGGCGTTAATGACGGTAAGACATTTTTTGTTGGTTCGGGCATTATTGACCCATTCACCTTCATCGACAATGCGTTTGCACAGATCTAAATACTGTTTCATTTGGTTCAATTCCTTTTTTGCTTTTAGCGATTATACCTAATCAATGCAACCAAATCTTTAGGCGCAAATTTTAATTTAAGGCTAAATTTGAAGAGCAAAGCGACAAACACCTCGGTTAAACCGAGTTAACTAGTAGAAAGAATCGATTATGATTGTTTGAATGGATACTGTAGAGTCAATCTATTGTTCATAAAGGAGTGTTATATGGAACGTGCAATTAGAAACTTTGTCAGTCAAGAGTCAGCTGGTGGTATTTTGTTGATGGTCGCTGTGGCCTTGGCAATGTTACTCGCTAATTCGCCTTTAGCGGATTTATATCAGGGCTTCTTGAGTACCGGAGTACAATTGCGTGTAGGCGAACTAGACATCAATAAGCCACTATTACTCTGGATTAACGATGGCTTGATGGCATTATTCTTTTTACTCATTGGCCTTGAAGTTAAACGCGAGCTGTTAGAAGGCGCGCTTTCAAGTGTTGCGAAAGCTTCTTTACCGAGTTTTGCCGCGATTGGCGGTATGGTATTTCCTGCATTATTTTATTTGGCGTTTAATTACACGAATCCAGAAACCCAAGTGGGTTGGGCTATTCCTGCTGCAACGGATATTGCGTTTGCGTTAGGTATTATGGCGCTTTTGGGTAGCCGAGTGCCCGTGGCATTAAAAGTGTTTTTATTGGCGTTGGCTATCATTGATGATTTAGGCGTAATTGTGATCATTGCGCTGTTTTACAGCACTGATTTATCTATGATGAGTTTAATTATTGCTGCAGTGTCTATTGTATTAATGGTAGCTCTGAACCGCAGAGGTGTAAGTGCTATCACGCCTTATGCAATAGTGGGTTTTGTATTGTGGGTTGCGGTATTGAAATCAGGCGTTCATGCAACATTAGCAGGCGTTATTATTGCATTTTGTATTCCATTACGAGACAAAGCAGGCGCTTCGCCATCAGGGCGTTTAGAGCATAAATTACATCCTTGGAGTACCTTTTTGATTCTACCGGTATTCGCTTTTGCTAACGCGGGCTTGTCATTGACCAATATGTCTTTCGAGTCATTCGCAGAACCGATTACGTTAGGCATCATGATGGGATTGATGTTTGGTAAACCGATTGGAGTATTATTATTTAGTTACGCGGCAGTGAAACTTAAATTAGCCGAATTACCTCCGGGAATAGGTTGGAACCAGATTATCCCCGTTGCAGTAATGTGTGGTATTGGCTTCACTATGTCAGTCTTTATTGCGTCGTTAGCATTTGAACATTCACCAGCAGCATATGGTGATTATGCAAGATTAGGCATTTTAACAGGATCGTTATTTGCAGCGCTGATTGGTTATTTTTGGTTAGCCAAAGTTCTGCCTAAGACAGGAGAGAACCATGAAACTATTTAAATTATCCCTAGGGTTATTACTAAGTGCGTTTGTTATACCCGCTTCAGCAAACTCGTTTGATGTTTGTTTAAAGTCATCAGAGTCGGCTACGTGTCAGAGTTATTTAGAGGGTGTTGTCGATGGTGCGCTGATGTACCGCGACAATCAGGCTAAAAAACGTATTGACCCTAATAACTATGAATCGCGGGCACTAAAATACCGTGCTGGTAAACGCTATCAAACAGCCAACGTTAATTACTGCTCAAGCCACATATTAATTAAAGAAGAAGTGGTTTCTGCGTTAACGGAGCAAGTGTCATTAAACAATGTGAGTAATAGCGATGAGTTGGAAACCGTTATTACCAGTCTAATGGATTGCCCACGACCTAAGTAACGATTGTGCAATACAAACGCAGCCTAAAGGCTGCGTTTTTGTATAAGCATTTATCGCGAAAATACTCAATTATTTGCCATCGTAGTTTTTTGCTATAGTAGAGTGATTAATTTTTTAGGTTGTTGAATGATATGCAGCATTTAAACTATAACCATCTGTATTATTTTTGGATGGTACAAAAAAAAGGCTCGGTGACTAAAGCGGCCGAAGCTCTGTGTCTTGCACCGCAAACCATTACAGGGCAAATACGTGCACTAGAAGAGCGTCTGAAAGGGTCGCTTTTCAAACGTGTCGGACGAAATTTGGTCGCGACTGAGTTAGGTGAGTTGGTTTTTCGCTATGCAGATAAAATGTTTAGCCTGAGTTATGAAATGCTCGATTTACTCAATTATCAAAAAGATGATTCACTGTTATTTGAGGTGGGTATTGCGGATGCGTTATCTAAAGCGTTAGTCAGCAGAGTATTGTTAACCGTTATCCCTAATGACGGATCGGTGCATCTAGCGTGTTATGAGTCGACTCATGAAAGCCTTATCGAGCGTTTGCGCGAGCATAAATTAGATATGATTTTATCGGATTGTGCTGGTGGGTCATTAAAGTACCCTGAAATTCTGTCGAAAAAATTAGGTGAATGCGGTATCAGCTTTTTTGCTGCAGAAGCATCAACACTGCCTTTTCCTGCTTGTCTTGAAGAGCGTAAATTGCTTATTCCGGGTAAGCGCACATCACTTGGGCAGCAATTACATCGTTGGTTTGCTGAAAAAAACCTAAACGTAAATATATTAGGCGAGTTTGATGATGCCGAGATGATGAAGGCGTTTGGTTATTTTAATCGAGGCATTTTTGTCGCACCGTCTATTTATCGTCATGATATACTGTCACAAGGGATGGTTTTACTTGGTGAAACCAGCGATATTCAAGAAGAATATCATGTCATGTTTGCTGAGCGCATGATCCAACATCCGGCGGTTAAATCATTATTAGCCACTGATTTTGGTGATTTGTTTGCTGGGTTAGATCTACAAGTACAAAGTTTTGAACATCGTATTAGCTAGTAGGCATCAGGAGATTTGTGTTGGAATTAATGAATATTGCTCGTGTTCGCTGGGCATGCCGTCGCGGAATGTTAGAATTAGATGTCTTGTTTCAACCGTTTGTTGAAGCACAATATGAAACATTGAGCGATGCTGACAAGCAAACGTTTATCCGCTTATTAGAATGTGAAGACCCTGAGTTATTTGCTTGGTTTATGGGCCATGAACAATGCCCTGACGCGCAATTAGCCGATATGGTAGTGAAAGTCCGTGGACGAGCCGCACCTTAAGGCTTCTGCAACTTCTACCCGCTCTTTTAGCACTCATCAGCATCAATTTGCGTTGAGTGCTTCATTTCTATATCGATTTGCTCTGGTGTGTTTTTTTGCCGTTATGTTGTGCAGTTTTTTAGCTTGGCCAGACTCTTCATCATCTTTATATTTATTTATACAACGATTACTGGTTATGTTAACTCTAGGGTTGCTGATTTATTGTTGGCGTAAATTAACCTTATGGTATTACGTGTTGTGCATTGATAATTCTGGTGGCGCAACATTGACAGATGCCGTATCTGAGGTTTGTCGAGTAGAGTTTAGTCGCCACCCGATAGTGAATCCATTAGTGTGTATTATCTTTTTACGAGAGGTAAAAACCGGTGAAAAACGATGGGTGTGGGTATGGCAAGATATGTTAACCGACACAGAGTACCGCACTCTATGTCGGTTGTTATTACAACGTAAACTGGTTCACTAACCCTTCGTGCAGCATTTTTTGACCATGTTTACTGCATTATCGACTTTTTATGTAGAATCACTACATATCAAAGTCTCTGCCTTGTAAAAATGGCCAACAATTCACTGTAAACAACCTTTAAAAATTAATCTTCCCTAGCGTCCAGGCTGCAAAATAGTTGGCTTGGGGTTATCAATTTGTTCTGGATAGTCGATGTTGTAATGTAAACCGCGGCTTTCTTTACGATCCATTGCACAACGAATAATCAACTCTGCAACTTGTACTAAATTACGCAGTTCCAGTAAATTATTACTGACTCTAAAGTTTGAGTAATATTCTTCAATTTCTTGTTGCAGCATCAAACAACGTCTAAGCGCGCGCTCTAAGCGCTTATCGGTGCGCACTATGCCAACGTAATCCCACATAAAAAGACGTAATTCGTGCCAGTTATGGGCAATAACAACTTCTTCATCTGAGTTACTGACTTTACTTTCATCCCAAACCGGTAACGGACAAGGCATGGCAATTTTATGCAGCTGACTTTCAATATCTTGAGAGGCTGCTCGTGCAAACACCAAGCATTCCAATAATGAATTACTGGCTAAGCGGTTCGCGCCATGTAGGCCTGTATAAGCCACTTCACCAATAGCGTATAAACCGTTGATGTCGGTTTGGCCGTGCAGATCAGTCATTACGCCACCGCAAGTGTAATGGGCAGCAGGCACCGCTGGAATAGGATCTTTAGTAATATCGATACCTAATTCAAGACAACGCTGATAAATGGTTGGGAAATGTTTAATGATAAAATCAGCAGGTTTGTGGCTGATGTCTAAATAAACACAATCGGCCCCGAGTCGTTTCATTTCATAATCGATGGCACGCGCCACAATATCACGCGGTGCCAGTTCGGCACGCTCGTCAAAATCGGGCATAAAACGGCTACCATCAGGACGCCGCAAAAAGGCACCTTCGCCTCGTAAAGCCTCGGTGAGTAGAAAGTTTCGGGCATTGGGGTGAAATAAACACGTAGGATGGAATTGATTAAACTCCATATTAGCGACACGACAACCGGCGCGCCATGCCATGGCTATCCCGTCTCCACTGGCGATGTCTGGGTTAGAAGTATATTGATATACTTTTGAACTGCCTCCTGTCGCTAGAGCTACAAACTTTGCTTTGACGGTTTCGACATGCTCTTGATCTCGGTTCCATACATAAGCACCAAGCACTCGATTACCCGGGCGGTTGAGTTTGCGCGTAGTAATTAAATCGATAGCGTTATAACGCTCTAGCACCGTGATATTTGGGTGTGCAAGGGCACGTTCTTGTAATGTGGTTTGTACTGCTTTACCGGTAGCATCTGCTGAATGTAAAATACGCCGATGGCTGTGGCCACCTTCGCGGGTAAGATGGTACGGCATGGCTGCAGTGCTGTCTCCGCCGGCCGTTTCTTCTTTATCAAATGCGACGCCACAGTTAATAAGCCACTGCATTGCGCTTTTGGCGTTTTCTGCGGTATAGGTGACAACGGATTTGTCACACAGTCCTGCGCCAGCAATTAAAGTATCACTTACATGAGACTCAATTGTGTCACCTTCATCAAATACTGATGCGATTCCACCTTGTGCATATAAGGTTGAGCCTTCAGACAAAGGGCCTTTAGAAAGAAGAATTACTTTTGATTTTTCAGCTAGATGTAACGCTAAAGTCAGTCCTGCAGCGCCGCTGCCGATGACCAAAATGTCAGATTGGTGTTCAACTGCTTGTTTCATCAGGTATCATGGTGTGGCCAAGTGGTTTGATTATAGTAAATCAAATTATCTAGGCTGGGTACTTTTACAGCGTGTTTTATTGCGGTTTTGCTTAGTTATTTTAATTACATCTCAAAATAATTAACTTTTTTTAATTCAATATCGAACTTTTTTCATATCAGTGAGTCTACTTATATGAACAGGATTCGAGCGACTGAGAAATCAGTATTACAGATTTAGGAGTAGTCGGCTCGGATGAGTGGACAATATAGTGATCAACAATTAGTTGAACGAGTACAGCAAGGCGATAAAAACGCATTCAACCTGTTAGTGCTAAAGTATCAAAATAAAGTGATGAGTTTGATTTCTCGATATATTCGCAACCAAGCGGATGTTCAAGATGTAACACAAGAAGCCTTTATTAAAGCATATAGAGCGTTAGCGAATTTTCGTGGTGAGAGTGCATTTTATACTTGGTTGTACCGTATTGCGGTAAACACCGCAAAAAACCATCTTACTTCACAAGGGCGCAGAGCACCTGCAAACGATGTTGATATTGAAGATGCAGAATATTATGAAGGTAGTGATGCGTTAAAAGAGTTTGCATCACCCGAGCGTTTATTAATGAAAGATCAAATGAGTAAAGTGATCTTCGACACGCTTGATACCTTGCCAGAAGAATTAAAAATGGCGATATCGCTCAGAGAGTTAGACGGTATGAGTTACGAGGATATTGCCAATATTATGGATTGCCCAGTCGGAACAGTAAGATCTCGTATCTTCCGAGCCCGCGAAGCAATCGACAAACAGCTCCAGCCTTTGCTGGAAAAGTAACTGCCTTAACGTTAAATAGGTGAAAAATGCTTAAATCAAGTCAAGAATGGGTATCTGCAGCAGTTGATGGTGAAACCGATGAAAACTCATTGGCACAACTTTCTGCTGACGTTGATTCACATGCACAATGGCAACGTTATCACATGATAGGTGATACGATGCGCGGTGAATTACCCGCGACCATTGACTTAGACCTTTCTGCTAGCATTATGGCGGCAATTGAGCTTGAACCGACAATTATAGCCCCTAAAGCGCAGCTCAAAGAGTCGACAGAGCAAGTTGCTTCTAGTCCTGCTAAAACCAGCAATGTTGTGCCATTTTTCAAACAGTTTGGCCAATATGCTATCGCAGCGACAGTTGCTATGGTAGCCATTGTGGGTGTGCAATCTTATAATCAAACTAATGATGCTGAGTCGCCACTACCGGTATTAACAACACGTCCTTTAGTGGGTACCGTGTCGCCTGTGAGTTATCAAACTGGGGCAGTACAAAGTCAGCAAAATTACTCAAACGATCAAGTGATTGAACAACGTCGTCGTATTAATGCTTATATTCAAGACCATATGTTGCAACAACGCTTGAATCCAGGTGTGGTTATCGACGAAAATAACAATCAAGATGCTGCGGTTAAACCTTAATCCGTAGCGAAACCTTGCCTCATCATTCTTAGGAGTTAGCTTGCGCCTTATCCTGCTAGCACTGTTAGTTTTAACCTTTCCAACACACGCTGAAGAAGATTTATCTGCAAAAGCTTGGCTTAAAAACATGAGCCAAGCGTTACAAGATAAACAATTCAAAGTCTCTATTATTCAACTTCAAGCCGATCATATACGTCCACTGGTTTACATACATGGTATCGTTGATAATCAAGAAGTTGCATTACTTGAATATCTCAATGGCCCACCTAAAAATGCAGTTAGGGTGGGGAATCGCGTTACTTTTATTGAACATGATCAACCCGCGTACAGCGTCAGTGCCCCACGAATTCAAGGAGTATGGCCTGCTGCGTTAGCCGGTGATATTAGCCAACTTGAAAAAGGCTATCAATTTGTCATAGGCGGGCGCAGTCGTATTGCTGGTCGTCCAGGCCAAATGATCCGTTTATTGGCTAACGATGAAAATCGTTATGATGCACAAGTTTGGGTTGATATGGACACTTACTTACCGCTTAGATTTGATACGCTAAATAAAGAAAAACAACTACTTGAACAAACTATGGTGGTTGAGTTAGTGGAGCTTACTGAGCCTGCAAATATTTTGATCGAAGCTGCTAAGCAAGATTGGCCAGCGGTAATCAATCAAGCAGAGCGTACAGACGGTAAAAATTGGCAATTTACTTGGCTACCACAGGGATTTGATGTGGTAGTGCGTGATCATCATCGTCTGATCGGGATACACGAACCTGTCGAGTATGTTGCGTTAACCGATGGATTAGCCAATATTTCAGTTTATGTGGCTCGCTCAGGTGAAAACCCGATGCCGAATGAATTGCTCACCCGTAATGGTTTATCTATGGTGGTTGTCAAGGTCGGGACGCTTGAAGTGGTCGCTATTGGTAAGGTTCCTTCAGAAACGCTAGAGCGTATAGCAAACAGTTTGGTGTTAAAGTAGCCCCCCTCAAGATTAAAGCATCTATAAAATGATGCTTTAATCTATTGCTTACAGCCCTAATTACCCTCGTGTTGTTTTTTCTATATCTATACTACTGGTGCAGGAATAACATCGTGCGGAAAGGAATAACCGTGTTATTTCGCTTTGTGTTAATATTGTGTCATCCGAGGTTATAGGTCGTTTTATGAGCCAATCAACAGTGCCACAATCAACATCTTCACAATCAACAATGATGGAAGAAATTGCTCGCGTGGTTGATTATCAACAAGGCTGGGCTACCGTTGAAGTTGAATTAAAAAGTGCCTGTAATCATTGTGCCAGTAGTGAAAACTGCGGTACATCAACGATTGCCAAAGCTTTTTCAGTAAAAACGCAACGCTTTTCATTACCTGCTGATAAACCTTGCCGTGAAGGCGACTTACTGAAAGTCGGCTTGCCTGAAAGTGTGATTATCAAAGCTGCCGCATTAGTTTATTTATTACCTTTGCTTGGTTTATTTGTCTTTGCCACATTTGGTCATTTATTTGCTGCTGGGCTCGATTTAAGCACGAACGCGTTTGCGATGGTTTTTGGTGCGATTGGCGCTGTCATCGCTTGGTTTATCGGTAAACGTTTAGCCAGTAAAATAGAAATGGATGCATCGCCAGTGATCATTGCCTATTTAGGTCAAGAAGTCGGTGTTATTCGTGCTCATCAAGCCTAAATTAGTCATATTTCGGTAAGTTAATACTTAATTCCTGCTTTAACAGGCCCTATTAGGGCTATAATCAACCACATAAACTTGGCATTTTGACCTATCTTAGCGGCAAAATAGAGACTATTGCTGAATCTGATTGGTATTGCCCCCCTAATCAGGTACAATTTGCCACCTTAATTTTAATCAAATTTAGTAGTAGTCATTGCAGCATAATGAAACACATTAGAAACTTCTCGATTATTGCCCATATCGACCATGGTAAATCAACTTTATCCGATCGCCTGATCCAGGTATGTGGCGGCTTAACTGACCGTGAAATGGCTGCACAGGTTTTAGATTCAATGGATCTAGAACGTGAGCGTGGCATTACGATTAAAGCCCAAAGCGTAACACTTGATTACCATGCAAAAGATGGTAATACCTATCAATTAAACTTTATTGACACCCCCGGCCATGTTGACTTCTCTTATGAAGTATCACGTTCGCTTGCCGCGTGTGAAGGTGCATTATTAGTTGTTGATGCTGGACAAGGTGTAGAAGCCCAAACACTTGCAAACTGTTACACCGCACTAGATATGAATCTAGACGTTGTCCCTATTCTTAATAAAATTGACTTACCACAAGCTGAGCCTGATCGCGTCGCTGCTGAAATTGAAGATATTGTCGGTATTGATGCTAAAGACGCAGTGCGTTGTTCTGCTAAAACGGGTATCGGTGTCGATCTTGTTTTAGAAGAAATTATTGCCAAAATTCCACCACCAGTTGGTGATGAGAATGCGCCATTACAAGCATTGATTATTGATTCATGGTTTGATGCCTACCTTGGTGTTGTTTCTTTAGTGCGTATTAAACATGGCGTATTGAAAAAAGGCGACAAGTTTAAAGTGATGTCGACCGGTATAAACTACAATGCTGACCGTGTAGGTATTTTTACGCCCAAAGAAAAAGATACACCGGAACTGCGCGCAGGCGAAGTGGGTTATGTTATTTCGGGTATTAAAGAAATTCACGGTGCACCAGTGGGTGATACGTTAACTCACGCAAAAAATGGTGCAGACAAACCGTTACCAGGATTCAAAAAGGTCACGCCACAGGTTTATGCCGGTGTGTTCCCTATTTCGACTGACGAATACGAAAACTTCCGTGATGCGCTAAACAAGCTGAGCTTGAATGATGCGTCGCTGTTTTTTGAACCTGAAACCTCGAGCGCGCTCGGTTTTGGTTTCCGTATCGGTTACTTGGGCTTACTCCACATGGAGATTGTTCAAGAGCGTTTAGAGCGTGAATACAACCTCGATTTGATCACCACCGCACCGACGGTTGTGTACGAAGTTGTGATGAACAATGGCGATATTGTTTACGTTGATAATCCGTCGGATTTGCCTGCTCTTAATAATATCGAAGAGCTACGTGAGCCGATCGTTGAAGCCAACATCCTCGTACCAAAAGAATACTTAGGTAATGTGATTACTTTATGTATTGAAAAGCGTGGCTCGCAAACCAATATGGTTTATCACGGCAACCAAGTGGCAGTGACTTATCACTTACCAATGGCCGAAGTGGTAATGGACTTCTTTGACCGTCTAAAATCAACCAGTCGTGGTTATGCTTCACTCGAATATAACTTTATTCGTTTTGACGCGGCAGACATGGTGCGTTTAGACATCTTAATCAACGGCGACCGTGTCGATGCTTTAGCGATGATTATTCACCGCTCTAACATTCGTCATCGTGGTTTAGCACTCGTTGAAAAGATGAAAGAGCTTATCCCGCGCCAAATGTTTGATATTGCCATTCAGGCCGCTGTAGGCAGTCAGATTATTGCGCGTTCAACGATTAAAGCATTACGTAAAGACGTTACCGCTAAATGTTATGGTGGCGACGTATCGCGTAAGAAGAAACTGCTTAACAAGCAGAAAGAAGGTAAAAAACGCATGAAGCAAGTGGGTAACGTTGAAGTGCCACAAGAGGCATTCTTAGCGGTACTTAAACTAAACGATTAATTATAATTAATTGTTTTAATTTGCTTAATAACGCCGCGCATTGCGGCGTTATCGTTATTTTTACTATATATTTTGTAACACTCAACAGGGTGAATGTTTATTCGTTAATCACCATACTGGAATGAGTTAAATTGGGTTATTACCCAAACCATATGGAAACATTTACATCATCCTGCAGGAGATAAATCAGTAATGGCAGCCTATTTTTCACTTATTTTAGTGCTCGTAACCTTAGGTAGTGGTCTTATCTGGTTGATTGACGTTATATTTTTTGCGCCTAAACGCCGTGAAAAGCTGGCATTAGCTCAAGCGAACTCAAATCAATTGAGTGCTGATGCGATTGATAAAATTGTCCGTGAACCGATTTTAGTGGAAACCGCGCATTCTATCTTTCCGGTTATCGCATTTGTGATGATTTTACGTTCATTTATTTATGAACCCTTTCAAATACCCTCTGGTTCAATGATGCCAACATTGCTTGTTGGTGATTTTATTTTGGTTGAAAAATTCAGCTATGGTTTACGTGACCCAGTATGGCGTAGCAAATTAGTGGAAACCGGTGAGCCTGAGCGCGGTGATGTGTTTGTATTCAAATACCCTGAAAATCCAAAAATTGACTACATTAAACGTGTAGTGGGTTTACCAGGTGACAAGATTATTTACCGTAATAAGCAGTTAATGATTCAAGCAGCCTGTGACACAGCTACCGATTGTGCCGCGCCTAAAGTGATTGAACATACTGAGCTAAATCGTGGTGAATTTAGCCAAAACGATACGCCATTAATTCGGTTAAGTGAGCAGTTAGGCGATGTTCAACATGACATTTTGATTAATCCAGCGCGTCCTGATTTTAGACAACACTTTTATCCTCAGCCAGGCTTGCCTGCTGGAGAGTTTGTTGTTCCTAAAGGTATGTATTTTGCGATGGGTGATAACCGCGATAACAGCACTGACAGTCGTTTTTGGGGCTTCGTGCCTGAAGAAAACTTAGTCGGCAAAGCGGTTGCTATTTGGATTAGTTTTGAATTTGACCGCACCCCGAATGACTGGTTACCTACTTGGGTACCAACTGGTGTGCGTTTTGATAGAGTAGGTGGAATACATTGATGGAACCCATTAAAAATTTGCCGCGTTTGTGCCGTACTTTAGGTTACGAGTTTAACAATGTTGAGTTACTTACTCAGGCATTAACTCATCGTAGCGCAGCAAATAAACATAATGAGCGTTTAGAGTTTTTAGGTGATTCGATTTTATCGATAGTGATTTCGGATGCGTTATATCACCAATTTCCGAAGGCGACTGAAGGTGACTTAAGCCGCATGCGCGCAACCTTAGTTAAAGGTGACACGCTGACGTTAATCGCCAAAGAATTTAAACTCGGTGACTATTTATTTTTAGGTCCTGGCGAGCTAAAAAGTGGCGGGTTTAGACGTGAGTCAATTCTGGCTGATGCTGTAGAAGCTATTATTGGTGCCGTATACCTTGATGCCAACCTTGATGTTTGCCGTGGTCTATTATTGAGTTGGTATGAAGAAAGATTAGCAAATATTAAACCAGGGATTAATCAGAAAGATCCTAAAACCATTTTACAAGAGCACTTACAAGGCTTTAAAAAGCCATTGCCTGACTATCAGGTTGTTGCTGTAGAAGGTGAAGCGCATGATCAAACCTTCACGGTAGAATGTAAAATTAGCGAATTGAATCAAGTTGTCACTGGTGTGGCAAGTTCTAGAAGAAAAGCTGAACAGCTAGCCGCTGCTCAGGTATTGGAGTTACTGAATAAATGACAAAAAAAACAGACTTGCCAGCAGGTGCTAATCAAGAACCTAGCTTAGATGAACTGCTGGCAAGGATGAACCAAGCAGCCCCAACCGCCGCCGCAAAATTTGATGTGACATATTGTGGCATGGTGGCTATTGTCGGTCGTCCTAACGTAGGCAAATCGACACTTTTAAACAAGTTGCTTGGCCAAAAAATCAGTATTACTTCTAAAAAACCGCAAACGACTCGTCATCGTATTATGGGCATTCATACAGATGGCCCTGGCCAAATCGTGTTTATTGATACCCCAGGTTTACACATTGAAGAAAAACGCGCCATTAACCGTTTAATGAACCGAGCAGCAGCCAGTTCATTAGCGGATGTTGCAATGGTAATTTTTGTGGTCGACGGCATGACCTGGACCGCAGACGATGAAATGGTATTACAAAAGCTCAAGCATCGTAACGATGACCGAAAAATCATTTTAGCGATTAATAAAGTCGATAATATTAAAGATAAGGAAAAGCTATTTCCTTATCTAACTGAGCTTGCTCAGAAGTTTGATTTTGACGAGATTTTGCCAATTTCAGCCAGTAAAGGCACTAACGTGCAACGCATTTTAGAGATGGCTCGTGAGTCGTTACCTGAAGCGCCGTTTTACTTCCCTGAAGACTACGTTACTGATCGTTCGCAACGTTTTATGGCCTCTGAAATTGTTCGTGAAAAGCTTATGCGCTTTTTAGGTGATGAACTGCCTTATGATGCCACAGTTGAAATCGAGCAATTTAAAATGATGGACAACGGTGTCTATCAAATTAACGCACTGATTTTAGTTGAGCGAGAAGGCCAAAAACGTATGGTCATAGGCAATAAAGGTGAGCGCATTCGTACTATTGCCACTCAATCACGCCTTGATATGGAAACGTTATTCGACAATAAAGTGTTTCTTGAAGTCTGGGTTAAAGTGAAATCAGGTTGGGCTGATGACGAACGAGCTTTAAGAAGTTTAGGTTATGGCGATGACTAAGTCGCCAACGTTCCTTATATTCGTTATTTTGTAGGCATGGCCACTATGAAACGTGGCTATGTGTTACATCATCGACCCTTTCGCGAGTCGAGTGTGATTGTCAATTTATTGATAGAAGGCGTGGGGCGAGTCGATGCCATTACCCGAATGGGTTCAGGCAAACGGTCAATTAAAAGTATTTTACAACCATTTCAACCGCTGATTATTCAATTTAGTGCTCAATCTGAAGCCAAAAACCTCGGCTTAAAAAACATTACCCAAATAGAGTCTGCTGCCCCAGCGATGCCATTAACCGGTGATAGTTTATATTCCGGCTTTTATCTTAATGAATTATTGGTACGATTATTATCAGTAGAGCATCAGGCTGAAGGGCTTTTTTTAGCGTATCATCGTGCGTTAATGTCACTTGCTAAAGGTTTTTGCTCCAGTCATTTACGTTATTTTGAAATGGCATTATTACTTGAGCTAGGTGCTTTCCCCTCATTAAATTACGACTATCAAGGCCATGAGCTAGAGGCGCAATGCAGCTATAGGTTTGTTGCGCAAAGTGGTTTCTTACCCGTGGTGCAAACCAAAGAGTCGAGTTTCACGCACGGTAAAGGCTGTTTATCAGGCGCAATGTTGTTAGCATTGGCATCGCACGACTTACAAACAGATCATCTTAATCAAGCAAAGGGCTTAATGCGTTATTTGTTGACGCCTTTGTTGGGAAATAAGCCCTTATTAAGCCGGCAATTATTTACCAAAAATGCACAATAAAGCTTTTCTTATTATGACGTGAACCAAGTACAATTTAGTTCGTACAAAATCACGGTAAGTCCAATTCTTCGTTTATTAATATTAAGGAGCTCGGTGTGAGCGGAATTTTATTAGGCATTAACATCGATCATATCGCCACTTTACGTCAAGCTCGTGGCACTAATTATCCCGATCCAGTTCATGCAGCCGCTGTCGCTGAACATGCCGGTGCTGATGGTATTACGATTCACTTACGCGAAGACCGCCGTCACATTCAAGACCGCGATGTTTACTTATTAGCAAAAACCCTTAAAACACGCATGAACTTTGAGTTTGCTGTTACTGAAGAAATGATTGCTATCGCGTGTGATATAAAGCCTGCATACGCGTGTTTAGTCCCCGAAAAACGTGAAGAGTTAACGACTGAAGGCGGTTTGGACGTAGCAGGGCAGTTAGACAAAATCACCTCAGCTGTGACCCGTTTAGCTGAACAAGGCATTAAAGTTTCGCTTTTTATTGACGCAGATAAAACCCAAATTGACGCTGCCGTTGCTGTGGGCGCACCTTACATAGAAATCCATACAGGTTGTTATGCTGATGCACAAACCGATGCCGAACAAGCCCAAGAACTCGCACGAATTGCCGAAATGGCAAGCTATGCTCACAGTAAAGGCTTAGTAGTGAATGCAGGGCATGGCTTGCATTATCATAATGTTAAAGCGATAGCAGCTATTCCAGAATTGTATGAATTAAATATTGGTCATGCGGTAGTGGCTCGAGCTGCAATTGATGGTTTAGAAACAGCTGTGCGTGATATGAAAAAATTGATGCTGGAAGGCCGTAGAGGCGAATAATGGCAATTGTGGGTATTGGTACCGATATTGTTGAGATAGCCCGTATACACGAGCAGCGTGAACGCCTAGGCGACAGATTGGCTAAACGTGTACTCACAGAGCCTGAACTCGCAATATACATGCAGTCTAAGCAAGCAGAGCGTTTTTTAGCAAAGCGCTTTGCTGCTAAAGAAGCCGCCGCTAAAGCGTTAGGTACAGGTATTGGTCGAGGGGTTTCGTTTCAGCATATCCACATCGACAATGATGACAATGGCGCTCCGATGATCCGTTTTACTGACGGTGCACTTGCTCGTTTAACACAACTTGGTGGCAGTAGAGGGTTTATCAGCATTGCTGATGAACAACATTATGCGGTAGCCACTGTAGTATTAGAGCGTTAATTTACCATTACGTTTTCATATAAAGGCGCATAGGCGCCTTTTTTTGTACCTTTTAAAACTAAGTAAACTAGGTTAAATTAACAAGATAACAACAACTAATAACATGAGACTCGAGATGAAATCGGCAGTAGAACAATTATCAACTTATAAAAGCGTTCATTTAAACCCTAAAAATATACGCACTCATTTTGTTGGTGTTCCAATGATTATTTGGTCGGCATTTTTGATGTTCGGTACACTGCGATTAGCATGGCAGGACTATCAAGTGAGTGTAGCAATGGTATTAACATTGGTAGTATTAGCTTATTACATGATGCTACATGTGCGCTTAGCCCTAGGGTTAGTGTTGTTTATTATACCGGTACTTTATACCACTGAAATGGTGGTTCATACTGAACATCCTATGTTGATTGCCTTAAGTGTTTTTGCGTTAGGTTGGGTCATTCAATTTGTTGGTCATAAATATGAAAAAGCCAAACCTGCTTTTATGGATGATTTAAATCAACTGTTAATAGGTCCATTTTTCTTGATGGCAGAACTCTATTTTATGTTTGGTTGGGAAAAAGATCTTGCGGCAGAAATTAAACCACTTGCCCGAGATAAACGCCGCGCTTTAGAAGCGAAATCACATGGCTAATATCGAATAAAAAACGGCTTCATTAAGACACAAAAAAGGCGCTCAATGCGCCTTTTTTGTTGCTTGCTAACCAATGTTGCTGAGGTTATTCATCATCATTCTCAGCAGCTTTAATGTCTAAATGACTGGGTAACACTCTTACTGCTTTAATCATGTTATCAGCCACTTCAATCACTTCTAAATGGTAACCCGCAATACGCAAGCTGGTATTGGCAGCAGGAATGTCTTCGAGAAACTCAATGATAAGACCATTAAGGGTTTTAGGGCCATCAATAGGGAAGTTCCATTTCATTTCTTTATTGAGATCACGAATGTTTATCGTTGCGTCAATTAAGAAACTGCCATCTTGTTGGATGTTAATGTCTTCACTTGGCGTGGTAACCATTGACGTTGTAAAGTCACCAACAATTTCTTCTAGAATATCTTCCAGAGTCACTAAACCTTGAATGTCGCCATATTCATCAACGACCAAACCAATGCGCTCTTTGTTTTGTTGGAAGTTTGTCAGCTGTACGTTCAGTGGAGTGCCTTCTGGTATGAAGTACAACTCTTTTACTGCGCGAAGCAAAGAGGACTTACTGAATTGTTCTTTAGATTGTAAGCGTAACGCATCGCGTAAGTGAATAAAGCCTACTGCATCATCAATATTGTCACGGAAAACCAATACACGTGTATGAGGGCTTTGAATCACCATTTTATTGATCAGCTTAAAGTCATCATTAACGTTTATCGCGTAAATGTCAGAACGCGAAATCATGATGTCTTCAACAGTGACTTTTTCTAAATCAAGAATAGATAACAACATTTCTTGGTGACGCTGTGGAATGAGTGCGCCAGCTTCGTGTACAACTGTACGTAACTCTTCTTGGCTTAATGCGTCACTTGTTTTAACAGTTTTAATACCCATTAGGCGTAAAAAACCTGAAGTGATTAAGTTAATCGCTTTGACAAAAGGTGATAGCAATATTAATAGCCAGCCTAATATCACACTCGAGGGAAATGCTATTCGCTCAGGGTGCAACGCCGCAAATGTCTTAGGGGTTACTTCTGCAAAAACTAACACAACAATAGTTAATACACCGGTTGCAATCGCCACGCCCATATCGCCAAATAAACGCATACCAATAATAGTTGCTATGGCAGAAGCTAGAATGTTTACCAGGTTATTACCGATGAGGATTAGACCGATGAGCCGATCAGGACGATCAAGCAGCTTTAAAGCGCGCTGTGCTCCGCGATGACCACTGCCTGCAAGATGCCTCAATCGATAACGGTTTAAGGTCATCATTGCAGTTTCTGAACCAGAGAAATAAGCAGAAATGATAATTAAAACTGCAAGAAAAATAAAAAGTGCGCTGGTAGATATAGCGTCCAAAAAAGGGCCCCATTAATACATTAAAGTTGGTAAATATCACCAATACATAAAATTTGAACAGTCATTATTTATTAATGACTGTTTGTGTCAAGTTATCTTATTTGATGAATCAATGATAAACAGCTTGTTATCTGGCTGTTAAGTTACAAAACTAACTTAATATCAGTTCTTTAACAATTCTTGCACCAAAATAGGCCAACGACAGTAAACCTGCGCCAGATAAACTATAGATAACAGCGGTACGAATTCTACAGCCTACGGTATATTGTTGCCACAACATAATGGCATAAACTACCCACGCTATCATTGATAGTATGGCTTTATGGCCTTTACCATCTACAAACATGTCATCTAAATATACAAATCCAGTCACCAAAGACAAACTTAACAACACAAATCCGATAATAATTAAATGATAAAGCTGCCTCTCAACCGTCATTAATGGCGGCATTGCTGGGCTCATCATCATTTGTTTCTTTTTAAGCTTATTTTGGATAAATGACAATTGAATAGCATATAACGCGGCTATCATCAGGGCGCTGTAAGCCATTAAAGAGAGCACAACATGAGCTAAAATTTCAGGATGAAGCTCGAAGTGGGTCATATATTGCGGTGGCAGTAACCATAACAATGCCACAGACAACACTGAGCAGGCATAGACCACAGGGACAACAATAATCACTTTTAAACGCGGCATAGTGATAGTAAAGGTGAAAGCGATAATCCAATTCACCAATGAAATCACATTGGTTAGGCTAAAATTTTGGCCATCAATTGTAAATATGGCATTTGATAACGCAAAGCCATGCAACACCACTGCAATACTAGACGCTATCATTACCGCTCTGCGGTTAGGGCCTTGTGCATGAAATAGTCTGCTGGTGACTAACACTAAAGCAATGCAATAAAACAGCATGGCGCCAGCTGAAAAAATAACCATTTGAAATCAACCTGTCAAAGTAATGAAAGCGTCGCTGAAAAAGCGGTAAGCGCGATAAAAATATTGCCGACGCACCGCAATCTCATTATTTGTCTTAGATTAACATGATCACCCCCTAATATGGCAGTGACCTGAGGCTCAAAATTTAACAGTATCTTACCCTTAGCTGCAAATAATTTACCTAATCACGATAACTGATCGCCGCAAGTATCGTAATTTAGAGTGGCTTGGGTATAATAGCCACAATTATCGATATGCTGAAAAGAGCTGGCCAATGTTTGAAAATTTATCCGACAGACTGTCACGCACACTAAAAAATATTAGTGGCCGTGGTCGCTTAACAGAAGACAACATTAAAGAAACCTTGCGTGAAGTGCGTATGGCGCTGCTTGAAGCAGATGTCGCTTTACCTGTTGTTAGAGAATTCGTTAACAGCGTAAAAGAACGCGCTGTAGGTCAAGAAGTATCAAAAAGCTTAAGCCCTGGGCAAGCTTTTATTAAAATCGTCCAAAGTGAGCTTGAAAAAGCCATGGGTGAGTCTAACGAAGCGTTAGATTTAGCGGCGATACCGCCAGCCGTTATTATGATGGCCGGTCTACAAGGTGCGGGTAAAACCACCTCTGTCGCTAAGCTAGGTAAGTTCCTACGTACTCGTCACAAAAAATCTGTGTTAGTGGTCAGTGCTGACGTATACCGCCCAGCGGCAATTAAACAGTTAGAAACGTTAGCATTAGAAGTTGACGTTGAATTTTTTCCATCAGATGTTAGTCAAAAGCCAGTAGATATTGCTAAAGCGGCAATTAGCTACGCCAAGCTTAAATTTATTGATGTGGTGATTGTCGATACGGCAGGTCGCCTACACGTCGATGAAGCCATGATGGATGAAATCAAACAACTCCATGCTACGGTTAAACCGGTAGAAACCTTGTTCGTGGTCGACGCAATGACCGGGCAAGATGCGGCCAATACCGCCAAAGCATTTAATGAAGCATTACCGCTAACCGGTGTTATTTTAACTAAGGTAGACGGCGATGCGCGTGGTGGTGCGGCGTTATCTATCCGTAACATTACCGGTAAACCAATTAAGTTTTTAGGTGTCGGTGAAAAAACCGATGCGTTAGAACCGTTCCATCCAGACCGTATTGCGTCACGCATTTTAGGTATGGGTGATGTGTTGTCACTCATTGAAGAAGTTGAACGCGGTGTCGATAAAGACAAAGCAATGAAACTTGCTTCAAAAGTAAAATCGGGTGGCAGCTTTGACCTAGAAGATTTTCGTGAGCAATTACAGCAAATGAAAAACATGGGCGGCATGATGAACATGCTTGAAAAGTTACCTGGTGTAGGTCAATTACCACCAGAGGCTTTAGCTCAAGTCCAAGACGGCAAAATGACCGGTCAAATGGAAGCCATCATCAACTCGATGACAGCCAAAGAGCGTAAAAACCCAGACTTAATCAAAGGGTCTCGTAAACGCCGAATCGCATTAGGTTCTGGCACTCAAATTCAAGACGTTAACCGTTTATTAAAACAGTTTACCCAAATGCAGAAAATGATGAAAAAGATGTCTGCAAAGGGTGGCATGAAGAAGATGATGCGCGGAATGAGCGGAATGTTACCTCCTGGGATGAAATTTCCAGGACGTTAATTGAGCCATCTTTTATACATAAATGCAGTTAATTGATACACACATCAGTTGGTTAGGTTATGTCTTTACAATTAAGGTCGCTAAATCGGTGATTTAAAAATCATCAGATTTGGTTGCAATAGTTCAAAAGTCAGGTAAAATCTTCCGGCTTTCTTTCTGGGACTCTTCGCGAACACGGAGTTCCAGTTTTTATTTTTGCTTCTAGCAAATCATTAGAGGAATAAAACGCATGGTTACCATTCGTTTAGCTCGTGGCGGCGCAAAAAAGCGTCCATTTTACAATATCGTTGTTGCTGATAGCCGCAATGCTCGTGACGGTCGTTTCATCGAACGTGTAGGTTTTTTCAATCCATTGGCTCGTGGCCAAGAAGAAACTTTACGTTTAGATCTTGATCGTGTTGAGCACTGGGTTGCTACTGGCGCTGCAACATCTGAGCGTGTTGCAAAACTGATCAAAGACGCACGTAAAGCTGCTGCTTAATTGCGTATTAAAAAGGTATAGATAGATGAGCGATAACCAACAACCAATCGTACTGGGTAAATTAGGATCCAGTCATGGTATTAAAGGTTGGCTTAAAATCACTTCCTATGCCGATTCTGTTGAAGGTATTTTTGATTATTCGCCTTGGTTGATTAAAGAACAAGGTGTTTGGCGTGAAGTTAAGGTCGCACAGTGGCGTTTTCAAGGTAAGGCACTGGTTGCTGAACTTGAAGGTGTTAACTCTCGAGAGCATGCGCAAATGCTCACTAATTGTGAAATTGCGATTTTGCCAGAACAAATGAAAGACCTCGCTGATGATGAATTTTATCACCGTGATCTTATCGGCTGTGAAGTGACCAATATAAACGGCTATAACATGGGTATTGTCGACCAGATCGTGGAAACAGGATCAAACGACGTACTTCTGATTAAAGCTAACGCTAAAGATGCCTTCGGCAAAGTGGAACGTATGGTCCCCTTTGTCCCCGAGCAATTCATCAAACAGGTGAATTTGCAAGAGAAACAGATTTTAGTGGACTGGGATCCTGACTTCTAAGTCGAGGTACAACATATGTGGTTAGGGGTAATCACCCTGTTTCCAGAGATGTTTCGTGCCGTTACAGACTTTGGTGTTACGGGTCGAGCCGTCAAAAGCGGCCTGCTAGAGGTGCAAACGTGGAATCCTCGTGATTTCACCCATGATAGACACAGTACTGTGGATGACCGCCCTTATGGTGGTGGCCCGGGAATGTTGATGATGGTGCAACCTTTACGCGATGCTATCCATGCAGCAAAAGCTGCTGCAGGTGATGGGGCAAAAGTGATTTACTTGTCACCTCAGGGACGTAAGCTGGATCAGCAAGGCGTGACTGAGTTGGCTAAATCAGACCGATTGATTTTAGTGTGTGGTCGATACGAAGGTGTTGATGAACGCATTATTCAAACGGAAGTGGATGAAGAGTGGTCTATCGGTGATTATGTGCTTTCGGGCGGAGAATTACCGGCAATGACGTTAATCGATTCAGTGGCTCGTTTAGTACCTGGTGTACTAGGCAAGCAAGCATCAGCAGAGCAAGATTCTTTCTCTGAAGGTTTACTGGATTGTCCTCATTATACACGCCCTGAACAATTGGATGGCATGGATGTACCGGCAGTGCTGTTAAGCGGTGACCACGAAAAAATTAGACTCTGGCGTTTGCAACAAAGTATCGGAAGAACTTTTTTGAGACGACCAGAATTATTTGAAAATCTAGCTCTGACTGACGAACAAACGACTTTATTAGCGCAGTTCGTGAATGAAACGGACAAGTCCGCATAGTCAATGCTCAGTTAATTCTAGAATGGAGTAGTTATGAACAACATCATTAAAATGCTCAACGATGAGCAAATGAAAACAGACGTACCTGATTTCGGTGCTGGTGATACAGTAGTGGTTCAAGTACGTGTTAAAGAAGGTGATAAAGAGCGTCTTCAGGCTTTTGAAGGTATCGTTATCGCAAAGCGTAACCGTGGTCTGCACTCTGCATTCACAGTACGTAAAATCTCTAATGGTGAAGGTGTTGAGCGTGCTTTCCAGACGCATAGCCCATTAATTGCTAGCATCGAAGTTAAGCGTCGCGGCCGTGTACGTCGTGCTAAGCTGTACTATTTACGTGAGCGTTCAGGTAAATCTGCACGTATCCGTGAAAAATTGGCAACTAAGTAATAGTTACCGATTAAAAATAAAGATGCAGTGTTCGCACAACAACCCGCCGAAAGGCGGGTTTTTGTTTGTGGGGCTTTTAAAAAATCATAACAATTAATAAAGTAAGAAATAGTTAAGAAAGTGATAACAATTAATTAAATGATAACAGCGGGTAGAAAGGTCTCCGCGAAAAGCACAAAATTCATGGCTGTTTTTATACATCACATCTTCACGAAGTCGTTTTTTACTCCTTTGTGTAAATAAGCCTTGCTCTAGGAGCTTTGCACAGGCATAGTTGCTTTAACGTTGTAATGGTGTAGCGGTACAAAAATACAATATCACTGTGCAATACCTAAACATAAATCTATTAGTGACCTTTGGTCTGTCGTCAAAAGAGAGTATTAGTATGCAGCAAGATACGATTAACAATGTGCACATCAGTTCAGAGCAAGTTTTAGTCACTCCAGCAGAGTTAAAAAAAGAACTGCCACTCTCTACTCATGCTTATCAATATATTCTTAATGCACGTAAACAAGTCGCTGATATCGTGCATAAACGCGACAACCGTGTGCTCGTTGTGACCGGTCCTTGCTCTATTCATGATATCGATGCCGCCAAAGAATACGCATTAAAGCTGAAAAAACTCCATGATGAGTTAAGCGGTGAATTTTATATCTTAATGCGTGTCTATTTTGAAAAGCCGCGTACTACCGTGGGGTGGAAAGGATTAATTAATGATCCTGATATGGATGAGTCATTTGATGTTGAAAAAGGCTTAAGAATGGCACGTGAGTTAATGATTTGGCTTGCAGAGCTTGAGCTTCCCATCGCAACAGAGGCATTAGATCCCATTAGCCCGCAGTATTTATCTGAGCTCGTGACCTGGTCTGCCATTGGCGCAAGAACCACAGAATCTCAAACTCACCGCGAAATGGCATCAGGCCTTTCGATGCCAGTGGGCTTTAAAAATGGCACCGACGGGAAACTCGAGGTGGCCATTAATGCACTCAAGTCTGCAGCAAGCAGCCATCGCTTTATGGGTATTAATCAAGAAGGCCAAGTGGCATTACTACAAACGGCTGGTAATCCAGATGGACATATTATTTTACGTGGCGGTTCAACACCCAATTATGATGCGGTGAGTGTTGCACAAAGCGAAGCGCAAATTCACAAAGCAAAACTCAGTGCTCGTTTGGTCGTTGATTGTAGTCATGGAAACTCTTCAAAAGATCATTTGCGTCAGAAAAACGTTTGTGAAGACGTATTTAACCAGATTGAGACAGGTAATAAATCGATTATCGGTGTTATGCTTGAAAGTAACCTCAATGAAGGAAATCAGAGTTCAGATAAGCCATTAGCAGAGCTAAAATACGGTGTTTCTGTTACTGATGCATGCATTGATTGGGAAACCACTGAAACCATTTTAAGACAAGGCGCTAACCAGTTGTCTGCAGTGTTACCGAATCGATTCGATATGCTACAGGTTGCCAACGGTTAATGGATAATAATATGAACGAAAAGACGACGGCTGATCTTGAGAATTTACGCGACCTTATTGATGGTGTCGATCAGCAACTGTTGCATTTACTGCGTAAACGTCTTGATTTAGTTGCTCAAGTTGGTGCGGTAAAGCATTCTGCTGGCGTGCCAATTTATGCGCCTCAGCGCGAAGCATCAATGCTGGCGAAACGTCGTGCAGAAGCACAAAATATGAATGTGTCGCCACAACTTATCGAAGATATCTTGCGCCGATTAATGCGTGAGTCTTACTTGAATGAAAAAGATGTTGGCTTTAAGCAAGTTAAGCAAGATTTAGGGCATGTAGTCGTGGTTGGCGGCCAAGGTAAGTTAGGCCAGTTGTTTACCCAAATGCTGACGCTGTCTGGTTACAAAGTAAAAAGCATTGATAAGAATGACTGGCAAGATGCTAATGCTATTTTTGACGGGGCAGGCTTAGTGATTGTCACCGTGCCGATTAATGTTACCTGTGAAGTTATCCGCGAGAAATTAACCCAATTACCATCAAATTGTATTTTAGCAGACTTAACCTCTATTAAAGAAAAGCCGCTAGCAGCGATGCTAGCCGCCCATAAAGGCCCTGTAGTCGGTTTACATCCTATGTTTGGTCCTGATGTAGGTAGCTTAGCTAAACAAGTCGTGGTGGTCTGTCATGGTCGTCAACCGGAGGCTTACCAATGGTTATTGCAACAAATTGAGATTTGGGGCGCACGAATTGTTGAAGCTGAAGCTGAACGTCATGATAATGCGATGCAACTTGTTCAGGCAATGCGTCACTTTTCGACTTTTGTTTACGGTTTAAATCTGTGTAAAGAAGAAGCCGATATCGATAATCTATTACAGTTTAGCTCGCCTATTTATCGATTAGAGTTAGCTATGGTCGGCAGATTGTTTGCTCAAGATCCTGAACTTTATGCCGATATAATTTTTGCCCAACAAGGCAGCCAACATGCGATTAGTGATTATTTAGATAATTATCGTGATGCGCTTGCCATGCTTAAATCTGGTAATCGCCAAGAGTTTGTTACGCAATTTCAACGTGTCGCAAAATGGTTTGGTGATTTTGCGCCTCAGTTCCAACATGAAAGCCGTGCAATGTTACAATCAGTCAATGATATGAAGACAGGTTAATCATTTTTAATCGATCAAATTATTGCCAAACAATAACACAAAGCTTATGTTTAGCTAACGAGATGAACCGATTTTCGGGTTTATTCATCGTTAGCTAATATCTAAAAAACTTGCCTTCGGAGGAAACCCATGTCGATGACACCATCGCATATGCTACCTGTACAACAGGTTGAAGATAATTCCCTTGGGCATTTTCTTTACGGCTTAATGAGTGCTTTTCCACTATTTTTTGTTCCTGTGTTACTCAGCTTATGGCTTAACTTAATTCAAAAAAATGTTAATCCTGACTCCGTGCTTGGCAGCCATTTACGCTGGCAACGCATGAGTATTATCGGTTTGTGCCCATTTTTTATCGCGGGTTACTGGATTAGTCCATTATGGTTAAGTTTGCCGATGTATCTTGTCGGTGTCAGTTGGTTTAGTTACCGTATTTTCAAAGGCTGGATAAGCCTCAATGATGGGCTCGCAGTGTGATTTGTTGTTAAAGCCTAGATAACATTGGAATAAAAATGCCGAGAATTATCTCGGCATTTTTTATGGGCTTTAAACACACTTTAGACTTGATACAAACCATGAATAATGTCTGCCTGAGAAACATCATCTTGTTGCAGTAATACGATAGCATCAGCCTTAAGTTGTTTTACTGCGTTAGCATGAGTGCTTAATAATGCTAGATTGACGCAGAAGCTGGTATTAACTATCACAGGTAAGTGGCTACGCGATTTAACTTCCACCACGCCAGCTAAATCGAGGCTGAGCTGCTCTGGGTGAGTAAAACTTCTCACTCCTGATTCACATAATCCAAGTTGTTGATTGCCATGGCTGAGCACCGTATCAGCGGCTTGCAACCAATCGTCAATGCTTGCCATTGTGTTACGTTCTAATATGACCGGTAAATTAACGGATCCAATTAACGTTAACATGTCTGGGTTGTACATTTGTTTACCGGCCAGAATGATCATATCGGCTAATTGACTTGCCAAGGTGAACTCTTGCTCTTGATCAATTTGCATTATGCACAGTAGCCCTGCTTGTTCAATCACAAGGGCATGTTGCTTGAGCTGCTGTTCGCTCATTTGATTTTTTAAATCGTTAAGCAGTATTGCTTGAAAACCCGCTTCTTTAATTAGCTTAGCTTGCGTTGCTAGTACTGTGTTGTCTATTGGCAAATTAATCTGTTGTAGTGCGCTGAATTGACCTGCACCTAACTGCATATGCTGACAGACAAGCTGGGTATCCTGTGCCTTATAAGCTCGAGAATGTTTAGCTTGGCTACTCAATTGCACTTTAACCGGTTCCTGCTTAGAGCTGTCGGGTTCTATTAGCAGCTGAGCTTGTGATAGTTGCGTGGGCTTAACTGTTTCACACGGATAACAACCTAACACTTTGATAAAGCGTGTTAACCGCTCTAGCTCTTTAATCGCTTGTTGTACTTCCGTTGTGGCTAAGTTGCCATCTATGTCTAAATAGAACATTTCTTCCCATGGCGTACCAGGAATAGGGCGAGACTCAAGCTTACTCATGTTGAGATTATGGGCTTTTAATACTAATAGTGCTTCAACCAGAGCACCGGGCTTTTGCCCTGTAGCCATAATCAATGTTGTTTTAGCAGGCAATTGCGATGGCACTGCAGAGGCATTTCTGGCGACAACAATAAAACGGCTTTGATTTATTTTTTGGTTAGCTAAACCGTTTTCAAGTGCCACCAATTGATACAAAGCACCGCCTTCAGCACTGCCAATCGCGGCGACTGAGTTATTGCCGGCCTCAATGACTTTTGTCATTGCCTCAGCACTGCTCGAACAATATTCGAGTTTAATGTGCGGGTACTGGCTTAAATAACGGCTACATTGACTTATCGGCTGTGGGTGGGCATAAATCGTTTTGATATCAGCGAGCTTACAATCTGGTTTTGTCAGTAAGCAATGGCCAACTTCTATTGTCGTTTCACCGACAATGGATAAGGTTGTATGTTGCAAAACATCATACACTTCGTTTATTGAGCCTGATGAGGTGTTTTCTATCGGCAAAAAACCATAATCGGCATGTCCTGACTCAACAGCATTCACTATGTCATCAAAACTTTGACAGCCAAAATCAATCATTTCTACCTGACGACGGGAACAATAGCGTGTAGCCGCTAAATATGAATATGAACCTCTGGCACCTAAGTAAGCCACAGTATATTGCTGTTTTTGAGTGTCAGGATTTGCTCGGCCGTGCAAGTAGGTTTGTTGAAAGAGCACCGAATCCTCAATGATGCTTTGGTAAAGCGATATGACAAAATGTGCATCGAGCCCTTGATCACGCCCTTGCTGTACTAAGCGTTCTAGTAACTCTTTTTCCCGTTGAGTATCACGTATTGGTCTGACATCGATTTCTTTACTGCGCGCGACATTTAAGCTCAATTGACGACGTTTAGATAACAGTGCTAGCAGTGATTTATCTAACGCTGTTATTTGCTCACGAGTTTGACTTAACTCTGGTGGTTTTTGCATATTGACCTCAATGTAACGCGATTTACTGGCGTATCAAATAATACAGCAGTATACATAAGACAAAAAAGCCTCCCAGTGGGAGGCTTTAGAATTTTCATTTTCGTTTTTACACAGAAAATCCGCCTCCGAGGGTGGGCTGAATAAAAAAGAAAATAAAAAAACGGAATATTTTTGTGTTCATAGGGTAAAACTAAAGCCACTGCGTTAACCTGTCAATGTAATTCTACTCAACAAGATGTCATTATAGGCAAAAGAAAGCGCACCCGAAGGTGCGCTGGTGAAAGATAATTAACATCAAGCTGCGTTTTCCTCCTTATAGACATACTCAAATTCGCTTTCTGTGTCATTGGGTAATGATACGTGGCGTTGAGCCTGGGGTTTGTGAGTCAGGCGGTTTAGCTGTTTTTCCAGCTTTTGTCCCATTGCAGTAATCGCTGCGTATAGGTTTTCACTTTTCGCCTGGGCAAATAAATCTCCACTAGGTAATCCAACCGAAGCCTCAATTTTAAACAATTGCTTTTCTTGTGTGATAATAACGTGCGGATTAATTAACTGTATATCGTGTCGAGATAGTTTTTCTAATCTTCCTTTAATACGTTCGCGGATGAGGGCAGTGACTTCAAGTTGTTTGCTAGTGATTTTCAGCATATTTAGAACCTTCTTGTTGTTTGCTTAAGTTCAGATTACCAAGGTTAGCCATAAAAGTTGTGATCTAAATCACATTTCTGCAGGCTGTTAGTGTCGAGTGCAGCATATTTAACCCCTTAGACATTTTTGATAATTTATCGTTAAAATGTACTTGTATTACGTCGACGATAGGCCCATATTTGAATGGATAAGCAGTTCCTCAATTACCTTTTTTACCAATAAAAATCTAAAAAAACCTCTTCAGGGCAACATGTTTTCAGGATTTTCGCTTTAGCTGTACTTTCCCTATTTGTTTACCAAGAATTCTCTTTTGCTTACCAATAACTCCCTATTTAGCCGCAATACCTTTACCTAAATGATTTAAATCATTTTTTATTCGCTTATAATCGAGCAATAAGCAGCATGTTAAGAGTGATTATTAATGAGTATAGAACAACGTAAAATTAAGGTATGGGACTTTCCTACTCGTTTATTCCACTGGGTTATGGTGGCGCTATTGGGTGGATTATGGTGGACTGCTGATATTGGGGAGATGCAGTGGCACCAAGTGCTGGCTTATGTATTAATGACACTCATTGCGTTTAGATTGGTGTGGGGGTTTATTGGCAGTGATACGGCAAAATTTAGTCACTTTTTTGTCTCGCCTAAAAAAGTTATTCAGTATGCGGCCAGTCAACCGAAACCCTTATCCATTGGCCATAATCCTCTAGGAGGGTACATGGTATTTGCATTGCTAGGGTTATTAGCATTGCAATTGACTACTGGGTTATTTGCGACAGATGATATTTTTACTGAGGGCCCGCTGATACACCTCGTGTCGTCAGATACCGCCTCTTGGTTAACCTGGTTACATAAGACAAATTTTAATATTATTTTGGCTTTGGCAGCGATTCATATTTTGGCTGTAATAATACATGTTGTTAAAGGCGATAATATTCTAAAAGCGATGTTCAGCGGTTATAAGCAAGTCGGGGAGCATACCGCAAAGCCCAATCTACGCTCACCTTGGTTGGCTTTGGTTATTATTGCTGTCATTTTTGGTTTTATTTGGTGGCTATTGCTGGAGCCCGTGGTGAGTTTTTTATAAATAAAGAGAGTGTTGCTGGTTGTGAACAGTGAAAGCGAGCGAAAATGTTATTCTAATAAAGTAAGTCTGACAACCTGTAGATAAGTCTACCCTTGTTTTATGCACATCATCCTGAGCGTAAAACGCATGTAAAAAAGCCCATAATTTATGGGCTTTTCAAACGTTTAACTCGATTTAGATTGTGATAAAGACAGTCTTAATCTTTTTTGTATACGTCATGACAACCTTTACAGCTTTTACCTGTGTTAGCAAAAGCTTGTTTAATGAGGTTTTTGTCAGCAGATTTAGCTGCAACAGATAATGCCGCAGCGTTATCTTGAAATTCGGTCATTTTGCTGTCGAAATCTGCTTTGTCCTGCCAAATTTTAGCAAGTGCTTCGGTGTCGCCTTTATCAGAACCAGCGATAAAACCTTCGTGAGGCAGTTTAGATAGCGCTGCAACATTGTCTGCACGGCTGCTGAACACAGTCGCATCAAATGGCTTTTTACCTTTTAACATTGCACCCATGTCACCAAAATTATATGCAATCAAACCAAATGCAGATTGACGATATTCAATCGCGTCAGCAGGTTCTTCAAAGTTGTGGGCAAATGCGGCAGGGATTAATATTGCTGTCGCTGCAATAGCAAGTAATGTCTTTTTCATCATGATCCTTCTCTTCTTTCTAGTAATAGCACGGGTTCCATAGCACTTATTTAAGCCTGTTACACATATCATTATGAGAGTAAACGTGTAATCAGTCACAGTTTTATTCTACACAATTTTATTGCAAAAATGCGATTTGTTTTATCAAAGGTAATCAAGGCAGTATTTTGCAAAGTACTCAAGTTAATTGATACACTTGTACTGTTTCGGCATTACTACAAAGAGAATAAAAATTATGCGTGCCAACTGGAATTTAGTTGTAGATAAAATATTAACTCATGCAAATGATGAAGATCTATCAGTGTTGTTTCAATTATTGCTAACAGAAGAAGAGAGAAGCGCTGTGTCTGGCCGTTTACAGGTGTTCCAAACGTTACTTGCCGGAGAAATGAGCCAACGACAGATTGCCGCTGAAAATCAAGTGAGTATTGCCACCATTACACGTTGCTCAAATTATTTAAAGAATATGTCGCCAAGCCAGCGAGCCAAAGTCAGAAAGTTAATTCTAGATTAAGAGATTGGCTCTTTAGTGTGTTAAGCACTTACTGGCGGATGCTTTTAGGGTACTTATGGTGTCGGTAGCTTGAACGTCTCATCATTAAATAAACGCCGTAGGTGACTAAGCACAATGCAAATAATGTGCTTGAATCTCTTGGATAGAAACGGTAAAGACTGAGCGCTGAAAAAACATAAATAAAAGGCATCAGACCATACAAGGTTTCAGGAACTGCCCCAGGTTTACGCTTTCGCTTGGGATCTGTACGACGATTTTTTGAACGTAAGTTATAAACGTGGGCACCGTATAAGTAGACCACTATGGAAGCGACTAAAGCGTAGCTTGGCTCAAGTAAAAATAGGCTTACCGTGCCAACGATCATATAGCTGTAAGGTAGTAATTCGTATACGGGTTTGATTAACATAAGCACTCCGTCGCTATGTATTAATTCTTATATGGATAGACAATTAGTGAGGATCTTCACTACTTTGTTGTCCTTTACAGTAGTGGCGATAAGTCTGACTAATTGTGGTTACTTAACCTTGACTCAGGATATAAGGATGCACTTATGCTATTAAAAAATCAGCATGTTAATCCATCTCACTTTTAAGCCTGCCATTGGTTATGCTAATAAGGTTAATTGCCGCTGCAATAGCTAGCCTATCGTAAGTCGGTTCAACGCTGTTAGCTGAGCAAAGGATTGTTTGAAATGAGTTTATTATTCCTAGCATCCCTAGCTCATGTTATTTACGTGTTAATTATAACGTATAAAAAAAGGCACTGCCTAGAACTTAGACAATGCCTTGATGTTTTTTCAAACTTTCTAATGACGCAGAGAGGATTTATCTCAGCATTATTAGTGACAGCCGCAGCCGCCATTACCATCACAACCCGGTTTCTCAGAACCACAAGAGCCGTGTTCATGGTCGTGATCATGTCCGTGACTACCACAGCCGCCTTCAGCATGAACGTGCCCGTGAGCGAGTTCTTCTGCCGTTGCTTCACGTACTGCAATCACTTCTACACTAAAGTGTAATGCTTGACCTGCAAGTGGGTGGTTTCCATCTACAACAATCACATCATCTTTCACTTCAGTCACTTGCACAGGACGTTGTCCGAGCTCTGTTTCTGCAATAAAGCGCATGCCTGGAATAATGTCTTCAACGTCACCAAATGCGCTAATTGGAACTTCTTGTTTTAGGCCTGGGTGATATTCGCCGTAACCTTGAGCCGCAGGAATATCAGCTTCAATTTTTTCGCCGGCTTCTTTGCCTTCTAATACTGATTCGAGTCCTGGGATTAAGTTGTCTGTACCTTGCAAGTAAACCATTGGTTCACCATCAAAAGAACTTTCAATTAACTCGCCTTGCTCATCAGATAAACGGTAATGAATAGTGACCGCTGCATGTTTTGAAATTTTCATATCGCCTCCAATTCGTGATGTGCGCATCATACCGTACTTTATTAGCAGCCTGCGATGACAAACATCAGTTTTTGCTTATCCAATCACAGCTTTTTTAATTTTGTAAGCGACTTGTTAAAATATTTACGTTAATGATTAAAATAAATCAGCTTAATCAATCTAAGAACTGATGCTTAAGTCCATTATGCTGATATTCGTTAGGTAAGGTTTTTTCTACATAATTACATTTTCAAGGTGTCAGTATATGCTACTGAAAAATAATAGATTATCCTTTTTCATGCATCGATTTACGTTGACGTAAACAGGGTATCAATGAGTGGTTAGCTATTCCAATGTCGCTATTTTTAAATTATGAAATTCAAAAATAATATAAATCAACTCGTTTGTTAAAATAACTTGGAAATAAACTGTAAGCAGGGGTTGACAACTGTGGGCAAAAAAAGCAATTCTGTTACCCAATGTGTATCAGCTAATTCGGCAGCTTACTATTGTGTGTTGCTAAATGAAAACAAGAGATTATCAGATGTATACCCTTATGCTCGTTGTAATTACTACCATTACAACCACCACTATTACCATAGTGGGGGCGGGCTGATTACACCCTAAAAGATTTGTACAACAAGCCCGCTTCCCACAACAGAAGCGGGCTTTTTTGTTTTTAATTCAAGTATATTAAATTAATGTCGTCATTGTTTGGTGACAGGGAGAAGTAGATGAAGGTAATGAAATTTGGCGGAACGTCGCTGGCGAATTGGTCTCGTTTTTCAATGGCAGCAGATATTATTGCAGATTCTTCATCTGCTGAGCCTGTCGCTACGGTACTTTCAGCTCCTGCAACTGTGACAAATGCGTTACTCGAAATGGTTGATCTCGCGGTTAGCCAACAAGATTACCAACCTGTGTTAGAGCATATCAATCAGGTTTTTAACAGTTTATTTAACGAAGCGTCAGTGTCGTTACTGAATAAACCGCAGTACGAGATGTTAGTCGCTAAGTTAGCGGCGCAAATGCTCGTTTGGCAAGACAAGCTGCATGGGGTTAAGTTATTGGCTGAATGCCCTGACAGTGTTCGAGCCCAAATTGTTGTAACGGGTGAACGTTTGTCTGCAGCGCTAATGGAACAAGTCATGTTAGCTAAGGGGCTGACTTCGGCGCAATTAGATCCTGTTGCACTGTTTTTGGGACATGGTCAGCCTTTAGAGTCGGTTGTTGATATTTGCGTGAGTAAGCCGCGTTTTGCTGCCCTGCCGTTAGATCAATATCGTGTATGGGTGATGCCTGGCTTTACTGCCGCAGATGCGCACGGCAATGTGGTGACGTTAGGGCGTAACGGTTCAGACTATTCTGCCGCAGTACTCGCCGCTTGTTTAGATGCGTCAAGTTGTGAGATTTGGACTGACGTTGATGGGGTGTATAACACCGACCCTCGTGTCGTCGCTGATGCAAAACTGTTATCGCAATTAAGTTATCAAGAGGCGATGGAGCTGTCTTATTTTGGCGCTAAAGTATTGCACCCAAAAACAATCGCACCCATTGCGCAGTATCATATTCCTTGTTACATCAAAAATAGCTTCAATCCATCAGCTCCAGGCACGTTAGTGTCAAATGAGGCTGACCAAACAGGGTTACAAGTTAAAGCCATTTCAAATCTAGACAATCAAACCATGTTTAACGTATCAGGCCCAGGCATGAAAGGCATGGTGGGAATGGCGAGCCGTACGTTAGCCGCTATCTCTCGTAGTGGTATCTCTGTGTCATTGATTACTCAAAGTTCGTCGGAATACAGTATTAGTTTTTGTGTGGCGACTCATGATGCAAACAAAGCGAAATGGGCTTTAGAGCAAGAGTTTGAGCTTGAAATAAAAAATGAATTACTCGAACCCATCGAGCAGCGCCAAGACTTGTCGATAGTGTCACTTATCGGTGATGGTATGAAAACGCATAAAGGGGTAGCGGCTAAGTTTTTCAGTGCCTTAGCTAAAGCCAGCGTGAATATTGTGGCGATTGCCCAAGGCTCATCTGAGCGCTCTATCTCAACGGTTATTCAGCAAAAAAAGACCAAACATGCCATTGGTGCGTGTCATCAAGCCTTTTTTGATGTTCAACAATATGTAGATGTGTTTTTAGTGGGAAGTGGCAATGTTGGGGCTGGATTATTAGACCAAATAAAGCAACAAGCGGCCATGTTGAAAGAACAGCATATCAGTATTCGAGTCTGTGGCATCGCCAATTCGCGACAAATGCTACTCAATAGTGAAGGTATCGAGCTCAACGATTGGCAGACATTACTGGTAGAAAAAGGCCAAGATTATGACTTAGCCAAATTACTTGAGTGGGGTCAAGAACAGCAACTATTGAACCCAGTACTGGTTGATTGTACGTCAAGTGAATTGGTGTCAGACCGCTATATTGAAGTGATGAATGCCGGCTTTCATGTGGTAACGCCTAATAAGAAATCTAACACTCGTGACTATGCTTATTATCAGGCTCTGCGCCAAACTGCGTTAACCCAACGTCGTCAATTTTTATATGAAACGACTGTAGGTGCAGGTTTACCGGTTATCGATAATTTGAAAAAATTGCTTTATGCCGGTGATAAGTTGCATAAATTTAACGGCATTCTTTCGGGATCGTTATCGTATATATTCGGTATGCTCGATGAGGGTATGAGTTTATCTGAAGCAACAACAATTGCGCGTGAGAAGTGCTTTACTGAGCCTGATCCTCGTGATGATTTAAGTGGTATGGATGTCGCTCGTAAAGTGTTGATCCTTGCTCGTGAGGTCGGCTTACCACTTGAGTTAAGTGATATTAATATCGAATCTGTTCTACCTGCCACATTTGACGACTCAGGTGATGTAAACCAATTTATGGCTAAATTACCTTCATTGGATGCTGAAATATCAGCTCGCGTGAATGCAGCTAAAGCCCAAGGTAAAGTATTGCGTTATGTTGGCCAAATTGATGAAGGCCAATGTTATGTAAGAATTGTTGAGGTTGATGCAACCGATCCTTTATACAGTGTTAAAGGCGGCGAAAATGCACTGGCATTTTATAGTCGCTATTATCAGCCAATTCCGTTTGTTCTAAGAGGTTATGGTGCTGGTACAGCGGTAACTGCCGCAGGTGCATTTGCTGATGTACTCAGAACCTTAAATTGGACTCGTGAGGTTGGGCTATGAATCAAGCGGTAAAGGCCAGTCAAGAAATGCTTACCGTATATGCTCCAGCGTCAATGGGAAATGTAGGCGTTGGATTTGATTTATTAGGCGCGGCATTAGCCCCAATTGATGGTTCACTCCTAGGTGATAGAGTGATGATCAGTGTTGCAGACACGGGTGTACACTTTAGTCAAACAGGTGAATGGGCTCATAAATTACCACCCGAAGGTAAAGATAACATTGTGTATCAGTGTGCAGAGTTCTTTTTGAATAAACTGCAACGTAAAGATGGTGTGGCGATTTGTTTAGAAAAAAACCTCCCAGTAGGCAGTGGTTTAGGTTCTAGTGCAAGCTCTGTTGTGGCAGCTCTTTATGCGTTAAATGAACATTTCGGCAACCCATTTGGTGAGCAAGCTTTACTGGGATTAATGGGTGAATTTGAAGGTAAAATTTCCGGCAGTGTTCATTACGATAACGTTGCCCCCTGTTATTTGGGGGGCATGCAATTAATGCTCAATTCAAGCAATAAAGCCTGCGCGACTATTCCTAGCTTTGACAATTGGTATTGGGTGGTGGCTTATCCTGGTATTTCTTTATCTACCGCTAAAATGCGTGAGTTATTACCTGCAAAATATGATAAATCGGTCGCTATCGATTTTGGACGCTACTTAAGTGCTTTTGTACACGCGAGTTATCAGCAAGATGCACCATTGGCAATTGAAATGCTTAAAGATGTATTGGCAGAACCTTATCGTGCGGCGGCAATACCAGGTTATACCGATGCTCGAGCGGCATTGGCTGACTTAGGTATGTTAACGACCGGTATTTCGGGAAGCGGCCCAACGTTGTTTAGCGTTACAGACGATTTAGCCACGGCTGAAAAAGCCAAAGACTGGTTAATGCAACACTATATTTCACAGGCTGGCGGTTTTGCCCATGTGTGTAAATTAGATCAATTAGGTACCCGCTGCGTGTAACCGCAACTAGATATTATTTATTTGAAATTGAAAAAGGCAGTCGTAATGGAATTATATAATTTAAAACACCCATCACAGGTAGTAAATTTCAGTGAAGCAGTACAACTGGGATTAGGCAAAGACAGAGGGTTGTTTTTTCCAAAATCGATCCCTGTTTTAGCCGATATGGATGCCTTATTGGCATTGCCTTTTGCTGCAAGAAGCAAAAAAGTATTGGGTGCTTGGTTGGCCGATGAATTAGGTCAGGATAGCGTTGATAAACTTGTTGATAATGCGTTTACTTTTGATGTGCCGCTTACCAACGTTGACGAGAAGCGTGCTTGTTTAGAATTATTTCACGGCCCAACATTAGCATTTAAAGATTTTGGCGCTCGATTTATGGCTCAGTGTGTCAATTTACTTGCTGGTAATAAAAAGCTAACCATTCTCACTGCGACTTCGGGTGACACTGGTGCCGCAGTTGCTGACGCATTTTATGGTTTAGATAACGTCAATGTGATGGTGCTTTACCCAAAAGGTAAAATCAGTGAACTCCAAGAAAAAATGTTTACCACTCTAGGTAAGAATATTCACACCGTGGCGGTGACATCAGACTTTGATGCCTGTCAGCATTTAGTAAAACAAGCATTTGACGACAGTGATGTACGTGACGGATTAGCATTAAACTCGGCTAACTCTATTAATATTAGCCGTTTATTAGCCCAGATTTGTTATTACTTTGAAGCCGTGGCACAAGCCCAAAAAGCTGGTAATGATGAGATTGTTTTGTCCGTACCCAGCGGTAATTTTGGTAATTTAACGGCGGGTTTGTTTGCCAAAGCAATGGGATTGCCAATCAAACGTTTTATTGCTGCCACCAATAGTAATGATACGGTGCCTCGTTATTTGCAAGAGGGAGCATGGCAGCCACATAAAACGGTAGCAACTATGTCAAATGCGATGGATGTATCTGAACCAAGCAATTGGCCACGTGTTGAAGCCATATGTGAACAAATGGGTTGGCCGCTATCGTTAGTGACGGGCATTGCATTATCTGAAACAGATACCGCGGCCGCGTTAGCTCAACTGTATCAAGCGGGGTATCTTTCTGAGCCTCATGCGGCGATTGCAGCACATGCATTAACTTTGGGCTTAACAGGTAACGAAAGCGGAATATTTCTTGGTACAGCTCATCCTGCTAAGTTTAAAGATGTCGTAGATAAACAGTTATCTATTAATTTACCTTTACCACCAGAGTTAGCAGCAATTGCACACAAGCCTATTTTATCAGCTGAGTTTGCCGCGGATTTTGATGTGCTTAAAGCACATATGTTTAAGGTGCTAGCGTAATCCAGCAATACTATTTGGAGTGAAATACGCTCAAGATCTTCTCAATGCTAATATGATAAAACACTTAATACTCGGATGACTGGTGTTAGGTGTTTTTTTATATTCCAATAGTATGATCTTGGTCATACCTCATTTTGTAGATCCTAGTGTAGATTAGAAAAAACGAGAATGTTGGCTATTATTTATACATGAGTATTGATTACCGAAATGACTGGAGAAGGTTATGTTGCAACGTCTAATGCGCGATCATAAACATATTGCCATTTTGTTGAATATCCTTTCAGATAAATTGACTCGATTAGCCGATGGGAATGGGGTTAATTTCAATCTTGTCAGGGATATTGTTGAGTACATGCAAGGTTATGCAGAACACAGTCACCATCCCCTAGAGGATATTATTTTTGATTATTACAGCAATAAAGCTGGCTTAGCGAATTGTGGTCAATTATATAACGAGCATCATCGATTGGCTGAAGCATCTGGATCGCTTATCTACAGTTTGAATATGATTTTGTCTGATGTGGTTATTTCTCGTGAAAAACTGATAAAAGACTTAAAGGATTATATCCAATTGCAGCAATTGCATATGGAATATGAGGAACGGGAGGTTTTTCCGCTTTTTGTCAGTACGTTAGACGATAACGATTGGGACAGGGTTGCAATCTTATGTCAGCAGCGTTTAGTTGATGATCCGCTTTTTAATGATAATGATAAATCCATGTTTGAGGACCTGCGAGCTCACATCGACAGGGTTGATAAGCCTTTGTAACTCTAGCGACGGGTGTCGGAATAATAAAAAGAGCGCAATATGCACTCTTTTTGTGTGATGTTAGCGACAATCAAGGATTGTGCATTTGGATCATTAGAGCACTAATGTACTAACATCGAAATCGAATGAATCATCGATATCTTGCAATTCCTTGAGTAAACGTTGTTTGTCTTTAATGGCTTCAATTTCACGCCATTTACGTTTCTTGGACGAGCTTTTTGAGCGGCTTGGTCTTTCAACAACTTCGTCTAGCGCACCACCATAGTCTAATCGATCCATGGTAACCTCCCTTGTTATTATGATGTCTCTGCACAAATAAGTATCATATTTCAACTATAGGGTGCAACACTTGTGTTGCATTTACGTTACCAAAACATCACGTTTTAGTGAATATCGACTATATACAACAATAAAACACAGGTTTTACCTAGTTATATTCGATTTTCGTTAATTAAAATAATCACTTGAAGATGAGTTTTTGCCGTTATTTCGATGCGCTGAAATACGTTATCTGAACAGTTTTAACATTGAGATTTAAATGGTGCATTATTCGGTTTGTTTTTTGCTTACAGCACGCTTACAGTTTATTGGATGTCATGAGGCTGGCTGATATTTACAGATGTTTTGTGGTCGAAGTTCGGAGGGGCGTTAGTGCAAGCTAATAAAAATGCCGCTCAGATTAAGTGAGCGGCATTATTCATTCACAGCAAAAAGATAAGCAAACCTGCGAGTTAAAGTTTACCTTGACGATAAATATTCACTAATGCATTACTCGATGCGTCTAACTCTGTTGCATCTTGCTTAGCACCAATTCGCTCGAGTACATCATTGCCTAGCTGTTTACCGAGCTCAACACCCCATTGATCAAATGAGTTTATTTGCCATATTGCACCTTGTACGAATGTACGGTGTTCGTATAGCGCAATTAACGCACCTAACGTTGTAGGGGTTAGCTTGTCCATCAATAAGGTATTGCTTGGCTTATTGCCTGACATGACTTTATGTTTGGCGATAAGCGCTTTTTCTTGATCATCAAGCTTACTGCTACCTAGCTCAGATAATGCTTCATCATAAGTACGCCCTTGCATTAATGCTTGGGTTTGACCAAAGCAGTTTGATGCAAGTTGATCATGATGCTCGCCCAAAGGATTATGGCTTTGCAGTGGCATAATAAAGTCAGCAGGAATTAATGCCGTACCTTGGTGTAGCAACTGGTGATAGGCGTGTTGACCATTGGTCCCTTCGCCGCCCCAAATAACAGGGCCAGTACTGTAATCTACTTCGCTACCATCAAGAGTGACAGACTTACCGTTACTTTCCATATCTAGCTGTTGGAAGTAGGCGGGTAAACCACGTAAATAATGGTCATAGGTTAAAATTACATGTGATTGAGCACCATGGAAATTACCATATAGCACAGATAACATCGCCATGATGACAGGCATATTTTGTGCTAACGGAGCCGATGCAAAGTGTTCATCCATTTGATGAGCACCATCGAGCAAGGCTTTGAAGTTATCCATGCCGACAAGTAACGCAATAGGCAAACCAATTGCAGACCATAATGAGTAACGGCCACCAACCCAATCCCACATTGGGAAAATGTTGTTTGCATCCATACCGAAATCAGTCGCTTTAGCTACGTTAGATGTAACCGCTACAAAGTGTTGAGCAATATCTTGCTGCGTTGCACCTTGTGCTAAAAACCACTCTTTTGCGCTTAATGTATTTGTTAGCGTTTCTTGAGTGCCAAATGACTTAGATGACATAACAAATAACGTGGTTTCGGCATTTAAACCTTTAAGCTTCTCACAAATGGATGATGCATCAACGTTGGCAACAAAGTGACAATTAAGCCCCGCTTGCCAATATGGTCTTAGTGCTTGAGAGACTATCTTCGGCCCAAGAAATGATCCGCCAATGCCAATACTCACAATGTCAGTAATTGATTTGCCGGTATAGCCTTTCCATTGACCAGATTGCACTGATTCAACAAATCCAGCCATCTTACTCAAGGTTTGCTGTACCTCTGGTACGATATCAGCGCCTTCAGCTATGATTTTTTGATCAGCTTTGCTTCTAAGAGCGGTGTGCAATACTGAACGCTGCTCAGTATTGTTAATCACGTCGCCTTTAAACATCGCGGTAATTTTTTCGCTTAAGTTTGCTTCATTCGCCAGTGAAAAAAGTAGCTCAAGTGTGTCATCGTTGATACGGTTTTTAGAATAATCTAAAAATAGTCCACATGCTTTAACACTCATTTGCTCGAAACGTTGTGGGTTTTGAGCAAAGAGTTCACGCATATGGGGCAACTGGCTTGTATGAGCCTGTAATGCTTTCCACGTCGTACTTTGAGTGAGTTTTGTCACGAGTAAAATCTCCAACTAGCTTAATTTGGTTTTTAACATCACTTCTAGTTTGCCTTGGTCAATAGCAAAGTTACGAATACCTTCGGCCAATTTGTCTACGGCCATTGGATCTTCGTTAAATGCCCAGCGGAACTGTTCTTCAGTTAATGCTGTTGGTGCTGCAACGGTTGATGTTGTAGCAACAAGCTTACGGCTAATCGTTACATCACTGTTTGCCAATTCTTCTAAAAGTGCAGGGCCAATGGTTAAGCGATCACAACCAGCCAGCTCAATAATTTCACCGATGTTTCTAAAGCTTGCACCCATCACAACTGTGTTGTAACCGTGTTGCTTGTAGTAGTCATAGATTTCTGTCACAGAAACAACACCAGGGTCGGTTTGAGCGGTGTAATCTTGACCAGTGTCTTTCTTATACCAATCTAAAATACGACCAACAAAAGGAGAAATAAGATAAACACCGGCTTCAGCACAGGCTCTTGCTTGGGCAAAGCTAAATAGTAAGGTTAAGTTACAGTTAATACCTTCTTGTTCTAGCTCTTTTGCTGCGCAAATGCCTTCCCAAGTTGAAGCCAACTTAATTAAAATGCGAGATTTGTCGATACCCGCTTCTTTGTAAAGCTTGATTAGCTTATGCGCTTTATCAATTGAACGTTGTTTATCAAAAGACAGACGAGCATCAACTTCTGTAGAAATACGGCCTGGTACTATTTTTAAAATTTCAACACCGATATTTACCGCGAGCTTATCACCGGCATCTTCAACTTGTTGATCGATATTGCTGCTCTGTGTTTTAGACCATGCAATGGCATCATCAATAAGCGGTGCATATTCTGGAATTTGAGATGCTTTTAAGATTAATGATGGGTTGGTGGTCGCATCTTCAGGCTGATAACGCTTTATTGCTTCTATGTCGCCGGTATCAGCAACGATGGTAGTGAATGATTTGAGTTGCGCGAGTGTGTTAGCCATGAAAATTTCCTCTCGGTAAGCAATTAATATAGAACTATATCTTTATTAGAAGCGATTTTAAGGATTATTCCAACTTAATTTGTAAAAAAATTACGAAATAACCTCTGTTTTTCGCTCGATTTCGGCTGATATTGTTGCTAAATAGACAGAATTGGTTAACCAAATAGAAAGGGGTTTGCAACTCAATCACTGCAACGTCAGTGGATATCACTGTTTTACGAAATTTAGGTTGTTCTGAAAATAAAAAAGCCGCTGCAAGCAGCGACCTTTAAAGTGTAGCGTAATATTGTAACTATTAACGCATTACTGGACGTTTTTCAGTACCAGTAACAATCGCTTCGATGCGACGGTTAACACGGTTAGCTTCAGCTGAGCTACCTTGCATAACTGGTTTAGTTACGCCATAACCCATAGAGCTGATACGAGTACTGTTGATACCGTACTTAGTATTTAATGAGTTTGCAACGGCTACTGCACGACGCTCTGAAAGCTTCATGTTGTAAGCAGCTTTACCTACGTTAGACGCGTGGCCTTCGATAGATACAGTGTGCTGTGGGTATTTAGTTAAGTGGTCTGCTAGTTTTTCTAAATCAGCAAATGAACCTGCACGGATTTCAGCTGAATCATTAGCAAATAAAATGCCACCTAAGTCATACTTAGTAGTAACGTTTTCGTAAACAGTACAACCAGTAGCATCAACTTTATGAGTCATTGGTGTGTCTGGACACTTGTCGATGTTGTTTGTTACACCGTCTTTGTCAGCATCGCCAGGAGCGGCAACAACAGCAGCTACAACAGGAGCCGCGGCAACAGGAGCTGCAGCAGCAGTACCAAAGCGATAGCTTAATGCTAATCCCCAGTAGTTACTGTCCATTTGTAAATTGTTTAATACCTTAGCGTCCATGTTTTCATAACGACGGTATTTTGCTTGAAGCTTAAGATTGTCAGTAAAGTTATAACCAACACCAGCGCCAAGGAATAAAGCAATTCCTGAGTCGCTTAAATTCACGCCGTTAAATTTCTGGTCATTTTCTAGGATATAGCTGTAGGTACCTACTTCTGATGAAAGGCTCCATTTGTCAGCTATAGGATGAAAACCTACGATACCAACGCTAACACCTGAAGCGCCAACATCATATTTGCGGTTATCATTACCAGTCCAATCAGCGTTACCTAAATCACGGTAACCTAATTCAATACCGATATATTCATTAAATAAGTAACCACCAAACACATCCCAAGCATATGGGTCATCGTCACCACATGTTAGTGCGTTGTCGCAATTTTGTTGATAATCGTTAATACCTAAACCACCACCAACATACCAAGGCGTTAGGCCTTCAGCTGCAGAAGCTGCGAAAGGTAACATAGAGGTGAGTAATACTACTTTTAATGTGTTCTTCATCATATTTTTTTAGTCCATTGTTATTTTACTCCACCATACATGCATGTAACGGAGTTGTTAGGGTCATGCATTACTGACACTTAGCGTGGTGATTCTTTGTAATATAGTCAGCGGCGCAATTATGGGCTGTAATTAGATGTTTTTCCATAGTAAAAAGGATTAATATTTTGTAATGGTGAATTAAAAACCACAGTTGAAATGATGATGTTGAAACGAAAAACCAAATAAAAACAATTGGTAACGATGATTGTTTAGAATCTCGGGTGATTGAAAAATAATTGTAAATATCGTCTTTATTTTTAATAAGTTACTCAAAGACACCTTAATTTATCGATATCTTTGGTATTTGTAAAAAAAAATACGCCATTAAGGCGTATTTTTATTAGTAATAAAGACTCAAATTAACGCGTCCAAACCCAGTTTTCAATTTCTTCAGGATCTACACCGTTAGCTTTAATGTAGTTCTTATGGTCAACCAGACGTTGCAACATGTCGGTAGTGATGGTCACATGTTGTGATTCATCAATTACGCCTTGCTGGAACAATTTGTACGCCATATCGATAACTAAGTGGTAGCGAGATGTTCCGTTACGTACACCCATATCAAATGGTGTCGTTGTTGAACCTTCTTCTTCATAACCTTTAATGCGGAAACGACGGTTACCTTTATAGTCAAATACTAACTTTTTGATGGTATTTGGATATCCATGGTAGTTAAAGACAACGCCTTTATCTTCAGTGAATACTTCATCCATCATCCAAGGCTTGCTTTGGAACTCAAGGCTGCCTAAACCACTGCTGTGTAGCTCTGATACACTGACGAAACGGATACGTACACGTGGTAATATTTCACGAATGAGTACCAGTGAAGCCATACATTCTTGAGTCGCGTAATCACCGCAGCCTGCTAAAACAACATCAGGATTATTATCAGATGCAAAATCCCACACCATCATGCCGTCTTTCGCTTGCTTACGGGCTTCATCAAGTGACAACCATTGTGGTAGTGACTTTTTACCCGCAACAATGATGTTCAATTTATCACGATCGGCATACGCTTTTTCGGTATAAACTAAGGTGCTGTTAGCATCTGCTGGTAAATAAGCAGAGATAATGTTTGGGTGCTTCTCAAGCATAGCGCCTAGGAAAGACGGATTTTGGTGAGAATAACCGTTGTGATCTTGACGTTCTAGTAACGAAGACAGTACCACGTTACAGGCTGGAATTGGCTTACGGAAATGGATGTCTTGGCTAGCATGCACATACTTACAGTATTGGTCAGCCATTGAAGATACAACTTGAGAGAACGCCTCATAAGTTGGGAACATACCGTGACGGCCTGTTACTGTGTATCCGTGTAGCATACCAAAAAGTAAGTTTTCAGATAGCAACTCAATGACACGACCGTCGCGAGACATATCTTCATCCCAGCTCTCAATTGGCCACTGCCAAGCGCGGTCTGTTTCTTCAAATACAGCTTGTAACTGGTTTGAGTAAGTTTCGTCAGGGCTGAAGATACGCAAGTTGCGTTGATCGCGGTTTAGTTTGAATGCATCACGCATCCATTGACCCATTTTTAACATTGAGAAACCACGTTGACCACGAGGGGTTTCTGCACCATAACCTAATTTAGTTAAATCAGGGTTAGCGAGTGCACGCACTACTTCACCACCGTAGCTTAGACGTTGACGGCCACAGCATAAGTCTTTTGGCGGTACTAATGATAAAATGTCTTTATCAAATACTAATTCGCCATCAGCGGTAGTTTGCACTAGTTCATCAAACTTATAGCTTGCTAACCATTGATCCAGTGCATCTAAATGACCTTTGTCGGTTGCACAGTTATTGACGATAACTTGGTGAGATTCGCAGTTACCTTCAAGCTTTTTACCTGCATATTCAGAAGTACCGGTCCAACCTTTCGCAGTTCTCATTAAGATAACTGGCCAGCGTGGCTTAACAACATCTTCGCCAGAACGAGCACGACGTTGAATATCGGTAATCATGTCATAAGATAAATCCATCGCAGCGATCATCTGTTCATAGATGTCGGCTTCTAGTTCATCGTCAACAATGATTGGGTGGTAACCAAGACCACGGAATTCTAAATCAAGTTCTTCATGGCTCATACGACCCATACGAGTAGGACCTGAAATTTTGTAGCCGTTGATATGAACGATAGGTAGAACTGCGCCGTTATGCTCAGGAGAGACTAAACGGTTTGCATACCAAGATGCCGCGAGTGGGCCAGTTTCTGCTTCGCCATCACCAATTAAACAGGCTGCGATAAGGTTAGGGTTATCGAGTACAGAACCCCAAGCGACAGACAATGAATAACCAAGTTCACCACCTTCAAGGATTTGTCCAGGGGCTTCTGGGTTAGCGTGTGATGGGTAACCATATGCCGCTGAGAATTTTTTACAGATATCTTCGATGCCTGTTTCTGTAAACGGGATCGTATCTGGATAAAAATGGCTTAAAGAACCTTCCATAAATAAGTTTGCTTGAACAGCAGGGAAGCCATGGCCAGGACCAACAAGGTAAATGAATTCACGATTATGTTTAACAATAAGGCGGTTAACGTTAGCGTAGACAAAGTTGATACCAGGACATGTTCCCCAGTGCCCAAGAAGGCGAGGTTTAATGTCTGTATGCTGTAAAGAACGTTTGTAAAGTACGTTTTGCTTTAGATAAATTTGTGAAGTAGCAAGGAAGTTAGTTGCTCTTACATATTTTTTTAGCGCTGTGATCTCATTTGAGTTAGTCATAGTGACCTCGATTAAAAGTGAAAATATTTAATTAACTTTCTTGGGGAACACTGTATTCGTAATTTAGTTACAATAATGTGGCCTTTATCTAACTTTTGAGTAATGAATTTGATGTTAGATCGCACTTTTAACCATTACCGGGCTAACTGCTTGAAATTTAGTAACGATTTATCGACGCTTTATGAATAGAGCATTAATAACAGAAATGTTAAAGTGTGACTGGGGTCACTTGCGGTCTTTTGTTTTATTTGTGTTATCTGAACGTATCATTTACTTAAGTAAAATATCTGGTAGGTAACATGCTTTTAGCATTCAAGAACCTCACAAAACAATCCCTATGAATATGCATCCTTTAGCTTTTATAATGACTAATTAATGTTGATATTTTTAAACGGTAAAACGTTTAACGCAAAACAGTTTGCACAATGACGTGCTCAGTCTGTTTATGACGAGATTAATATTCGGGTCTAAACCTGAAATAAAAAATAACCTTATAACGGGGAAGATAAAACAATATGGCAATGTTAGAAACGATTGTTAATTTCATGAACAGTTTGCTTTGGGGCAAATTGTTAGTTTATGGGCTGGTGGGTGCAGGTCTGTTTTTCACTATTCGCCTGGGCTTTATACAGATAACCCATTTTGTTCATGGTATTAAAGTGTTGGCCATAAGCCGTCGCCCAGGTAAGCACGGGCTGTCATCATTCCAGGTTTTCTGTACCAGCATGGCTGCACGTGTCGGTGCCGGTAATATGGCCGGTGTTGCGGTTGCCATTGGCACCGCAGGTCCTGGCGCAGTATTTTGGATGTGGGCCATTGCCGTCTTGGGTATGGCTACGGCTATGATTGAGTCAACACTGGCACAGGTTTATAAAGTTAAAGATGGTGACGGACAATATCGTGGCGGTCCTGCTTATTATATGGAAAAAGGCTTAGGACAACGTTGGATGGGTGTGTTGTTCTCGTTCTTCTTAATCTTGGCATTTGGTTTAGTGTTTAATGCCGTACAAGCCAATACCATTACCGGTGCGATGACTCAAGTATTTGGGTTCGAACCTATCTATGTTGGTATCGGCATAGTGATATGCAGTGCATTTGTGATTGTTGGTGGGTTAAAGAAAGTCGCTAAAGCCTCTGAGTTAATCGTACCCGTGATGGCAATTGCATATATTGCTATCGCTTTCGTCGTCGTTGCGATGAATATTGAAAAACTGCCAGATGTATTTATGCTCGTGATAAACAGTGCATTTGGTTGGCAAGAAGCCGCTGCTGGTGGTATTGCCTATAGTGTTGCTCAAGCAATGCAAGCCGGTATTGCACGTGGCCTGTTCTCAAATGAGGCGGGCATGGGCAGTGCGGCAAATGTTGCCGCAAGTGCTTCGCCTAATCCTAATCACCCAGCGTCACAAGGTTTTGTGCAAATGATGGGGGTGTTTGTAGACACTATCGTGATTTGTACCGCTACCGCGGCAATTATTTTACTTTCTGGTGATTCCGCCGCAGGTTCTGACGGTATCGCAAAAACCATTAGTGCATTAACAAGCCATGTTGGCGATTGGGGTGGGGCATTTATTGCTTTTGCTATTTTGTTGTTTTGTTTCACATCGATTATTGCTAATTACTCATACGCTGAAACTAACGTAATGTTTTTGTCTGGTAACAGCAAAAAAGCCTTACCTGCGTTCCGTTTAGTTGTTTTGGCCATGGTGATGTTCGGTTCTATGGCAAAAATTAGCTTAGTCTGGGATTTAGCGGATGTCTCAATGGGTTTGATGGCGATTGTTAACTTAGTGGCATTAGTTTTGTTATCTGGTTTAGCGGTAAGAGTGATTAATGATTATCGTGAGCAAATCGATGCAGGCATTGACCCTAAGTTTGACACCAGTAAATTCCCTGAATTAGCCGATCAGTTAGAAGATAAAATTTGGCCGAGTTCTGCTGACGCGGTTAAAAAATAATATTTACCTATTAAGGTAATCGAAAAAACCATGCGACTTCGGCATGGTTTTTTTATGTCAGTTCAGTATCATAAAGCCATGATTTTATTTGGAGTGCACTTATGCTGGTTTTAATCTCACCTGCTAAAACATTGGATTTCGACAATCCTCCCATCACCAATACGTTTACTCAAGCGACTTTGTTGAAGCAAAGCCAAGAATTGATCGACGTGTGTCGAGAGCTAACGCCAATGGACATTGCCAGCTTAATGAAAGTGAGCGACAACATTGCCGGATTAAACGCCGCACGCTTTGCCGACTGGCAGCCTCCCTTTACGTTAAAAAATGCCAAGCAGGCTATTTTTGCTTTCAGAGGGGATGTTTACACCGGATTTGATGCCGACCATTTATCTGACCCACAAATAAATGCGAGCCAAAAACATTTGCGAATTTTGTCTGGTTTGTACGGTTTGCTTAAACCTCTGGATTTAATTCAACCGTATCGCCTAGAAATGGGCACCAAGTTGGCAAATCCTCAAGGCAGTAATCTTTATAATTTTTGGGGCGAAACCATTACTGACGAAGTGAATAAAGCATTAAAAGAGCAGGGTGACGATATTATTGTTAACTTAGCATCGAATGAGTATTTTAAATCTATTAAGGTTAAACAACTCGCAGGAACGCTCATTACGCCGGTGTTTAAAGATTGTAAAAATGGCCAATTTAAAGTGATCAGTTTTTATGCCAAAAAAGCCCGTGGCTTGATGGCCCGCTATATTGTCGACACTCAACCTAAAAGTATCGAGCAACTGACCCAGTTTGATCTTGAAGGCTACTACTACAACAAAGCGCTATCCACTCCGACAGAACCCGTGTTTTTACGCGATGAACAAAAATAAGCAGAGCTTTCTACCTTGTAATCTATGTTCATTCAGTGCAAATAGACAACAAAAAGCCCTTAGTTAAACGTTAACTAAGGGCTTTTTTTCGTTGGTGCTGTTAACTCATTATGTGCTTAATGCTGAATTTCTTTTTGCTTAATCGGTCTTAAGTCAATTTCTGACTGTGCCATCATATAAGCAAACTGAGCATATGCCGCTGCACTTTGCGCGAGCTTTTTAGGATCAATTTTATCCAGGGTATCATTCGGTGTGTGATGATAATCAAAATAGTCGGTACCATCTTGATTGAGTGATGCCACAGGTACACCGAGTGCTGGCATAATGGACACATCAGGCCCACCGGATGCTTCATTATTACCTAATTGCACGCCAAATAACGTCATCGCCGAGTGCTCTTGTTTCACTTGCTCAAAGGTATCTGGATTAACGTTAAAATCGATTTTATACACAGGACCTGCGCCAAAGTCAGATTCTGCGGCAATATAGTGTTTATCTAACTCATCAGCATGTTGTTCTGCATACGCTTTAGCACCCACAATACCAACTTCTTCGGCGGCAAATAACACCACTCTAATTGTGCGAGCTGGTTTTTGTGGTAAGTCTAAAATCAGTTTAGCCGCCGTGGTGACAATGGCGACACCAGCACCATCATCAATTGCGCCAGTGCCTTCGTCCCATGAGTCTAAATGTGCACCAATTAGCACGATCTCATCAGGCTTACTGCTACCGGTTACTTCGGCAATCACGTTATATGATGTCGCTATGCCTTGGTTTTCAGAAGTCATATTTAATGACAACACGATATTAGGATCGCGCTTTAGCATGGCATTAATTAAATCGGCATCAGGATTAGACATGGCCGCAGCAGGAATTTTTGGGATCCCTTCTTCATAACGCATCATGCCTGTGTGAGCCATTCTGTCATGATCAGTACCAATTGAGCGGATCACAATGGCTACTGCGCCTTTTTCAGCCGCCGCCACCGCACCACGTGAACGTCCGCCAACACTTTCGCCGTAACCTTTACCAGAAATATGACGTTCAGTTTTATGATCGATAAATACTATTTTGCCTTCTATCCGACCTGGAGAGGCATTTTGAAGTTCTTCTAGGCTTTCAAAACGCACGATAGAGGCTTGGATACCATTAACTGGCGTAGCTACGCTACCGCCAAGCGCCGTAACCACTAACGGTTGCTCATAAGGTGACACGATACTGGCATGGGCTGAGCCGCGTGACCAAGCAGGCACTTGTACCGACTCTTTATAAACTTTATCGAACCCCATTAGCCAAAGCTTTTCCATGGCCCAATCGACAGCGACGATATCTTTATCGGTTCCTGCTAATCGAGGTCCAACTTCTACGGTAAGCGATTCAACAATGTCGTAGCTTAAGCGTGACGATAACGCCTGCTTAGCTAATTGTTGGCTAATTTGAGCATCATCGGAGTTATTAATCACCAATGTTGGTGTTGTGGTTCTAACTGGCGAAATGGTTTGACAGCCAACCAATGCGACAAAAATGGCGCCGACGAGGCTTGCCGTTTGAAAGTGTTTCATGAGTTTCCTTTGATTATTTTAGCTAAGTCTCACTTTTTACAACAATCTACCAAAAAGTGTGCTTTATGTCCCGACTCTATTTGTAAGGGAACGCTATATTAGTGCGGGGTTAGATTTAGGAGAACATACTCGTGATGAATATAGAAAAAATGCAGCATCAAGCAGATCATGCAGTAGTGTTGCTAAAAGCATTAGCAAATGAACGTAGATTGTTTATTTTGTGCCACCTTCTTAATGAGGGTGAAATGTGTGTCGGAGAAATGAACAAAAAATTGGGATTGAGCCAGTCGGCCTTATCTCAACATTTAGCATGGCTTCGAAAAGATAATTTAGTGTGTACTAGGAAAGAAGCACAGACCGTTTTTTATTCATTAAAGAGTGATGAGGTAAAAGAGCTGATCCAAGTGCTAAATAATATGTATTGCCATTAATATCATCTCACGAACGTCTTAATGAATTACTCATTAAGACGTTTCGCGTTTATGCGTGAGCAAGAGCCTATCAATTTTTACCCGTCCTTTAATCATATCTATGTGTACGCTATCAACTCAAAACGTCAGTGAACGGTGCTTATATCAGTATCAACCAAGTCGCTAACTCAGCATTGACTTCATTCTGTCATTCAAATCTACAACATTGATAATTTCTATTCGTTCAATCAACGTATACATCATTGAATAACGCAAGGATGAAACTGGCTGGTTGTAGCTAATTGCACAAGGGAAGGTTCGTAATGCGTAAATTGCGGTTACATATTCTAGATGGGGAATTTAAGATATAAAAAAACCGGCCTAAGCCGGTTTTTTAAAATCTTAAATCGTAAGAGTTAAGCAACTAGTGCTTTGATTCTTGCGTTTAAGCGTGCCTTTTGACGAGCAGCTTTATTCTTGTGAATAAGGCCTTTAGTCGCCATACGGTCAACAATTGGTTGTGCAGTAGCGAATGCTTCTGTAGCCGCTTTATGGTCACCACTTTTGATAGCAGCGATGACTTTTTTAACGTATGTACGTAACATAGAGCGACGACTAGCGTTATGCTGGCGACGCTTTTCAGACTGAAGCGCGCGCTTCTTTGCAGACTTGCTATTAGCCAAGGTGCAACTCCTAAAAACTGGATTTGATACTTTTAAAGGCCGAGGAATATGCCTGTTTTTCGTCGTCTTGTCAACGACTACAATTGAATATTTATCATAAAGATAAATTAATCCAACCTAGCATGCCTATCTTCAACCCAACTCGTGTAATATGTGGCGCAATTCTACCAGCTCTTGTGCCTGTGTGACAGAGCTAGAATCGAATATTTATATAAATCCCATCAATTTTGTTAGAAGTGACCGTAAGTCTGGGGGCTGTTTGAGCAAAAAATTATTTAAATCAGGTCTAATTGTGAGTGTTATGACACTGATTTCGCGAGTATTAGGTTTAGTTCGCGACGTGGTGATTGCTAATTTAATGGGTGCAGGTAGCAGTGCTGATGTATTTTTCTTTGCCAATAAAATCCCTAATTTTTTAAGGCGCTTATTTGCCGAAGGTGCTTTTGCTCAAGCTTTTGTGCCTGTGTTAACCGAATATCAAGAAAAAATGACACCAGAAGACACGCGCGAGTTGATCGGTAAGGTCGCGGGTACCTTAGGTGTGTTGGTTACCATTGTGACTTTGTTTGGTGTTATTTGTTCACCTGTCTTGGCGGCGTTGTTTGGTGGCGGCTGGTTTTTAGACTGGTTAAATGACGGCCCTAATGCGGAAAAGTTCGAGTTAGCATCATTAATGCTAAAAATTACCTTTCCTTATCTTTGGTTTATTACCTTTACTGCTTTGGCCGGTTCCATATTAAATACTCGAGGCCGGTTTGCGGTGTCGGCATTTACTCCCGTGTTCTTAAATGTCGCGATTATTGCTGTTGCGATGTGGTATGCACATACGCTTGAAAACCCAGAAATAGGTTTAGCGTGGGGCGTATTTGCGGGTGGCTTGATACAGTTTTTGTTCCAAATTCCTTTCTTGATCAGAGAGAAAGCCTTAGTTAAACCTTCTTGGGGTTGGCACCATCCTGGTGTAGTAAAAATCAGAACGCTAATGATCCCCGCGCTGTTTGGCGTGTCGGTTTCGCAAATTAATTTATTGTTTGATACCTTTATCGCCAGTTTTTTAATGACAGGTTCAATTAGTTGGTTGTATTACGCAGACCGATTACTCGAGTTTCCGTTGGGACTATTTGGTATTGCCATTGCGACCGTCATTCTGCCAGCGTTATCACAAAAGCATGTGAATGCAGAGGGCAGCGGTTTTAATCAAACAATGGATTGGGGCGTTAAAGCCATCATGCTGTTAGGCGCACCGGCGATGTTAGGGTTAATTATTTTAGCCAAACCCATGTTGATGGTGCTGTTTATGCGCGGCGCATTTACGATTAATGATGTTGAAATGGCGTCATACAGTTTAGTAGCTTATGGCTGTGGCTTGCTTAGCTTTATGATGATTAAGGTGTTAGCGCCAGGTTATTACTCACGCCAAGACACCAAAACACCCGTTAAATACGGCATCATTGCCATGGTAAGTAACATGGTGTTTAACCTCATTTTTGCTATTCCATTTGGTTATGTTGGCTTAGCCATTGCGACATCAATGTCTGCATTATTAAATGCTGGGTTACTCTATCGCGGCTTACACCGTGCTGGGGTATATAAAATGACTCGCCAAACTTTATTTTTTACCGGTAAAGTCATTATTTCAACTGCATTCATGACAGCGGCCATCCTTTATTTTATGCCGCAAGTCAGTGAATGGCTTGAGTGGCAGACGTTTGAACGTATGATGATGTTAATTGAACTTATTGTAGGCGGCGCACTCGTTTACCTGTTGAGTTTATTGATGCTAGGCGTTCGTCCTTGGAAAATTAAACGCAGTGCATAAATAGCGACACTCACTCAGTGACGTAAATTAACATTCAAACAATCGTAGATGCGCCAAAATGGCGTTAATAAACTGAGCTGTAAACTCGCATCTAACATTGGTTTGGGTATATAATCTGCCGATTTACAATTGGCAGTTATTGAGTGCAATGGAATTAATCCGCGGTATACACAATATTTTACCTTCTCATCATGGTTGCGTTTTAACTATTGGGAATTTTGACGGTGTCCATCGTGGCCATGCGCAGGTGATAAGCAATTTAGTTAATAAAGCGCGTCATTTTCAACTGCCTGCTACGTTAATGACTTTTGAGCCTCAGCCTCAAGAACGTTTTCGTGGTGCAGATGCTCCGGCTCGTTTAAGTCTTTTACGCGATAAAATTAGGTTACTTGACGAGCTAAAAGTTGATCAGTTGTTGTGTATAAATTTTACTGCCGCATTTGCCAATCAGCCAGCAGAAGCCTTTATTGAAGACTTACTGGTTAAAAAACTTGGTGTTAAGTACCTGGTTGTCGGTGATGACTTTTGTTTTGGTCAAGGCCGGGCGGGTAATTTTAACATGCTGGTTGAGGCGGGTAAAAAGTTTGGTTTTACCGTTGTTAGTACTCAAAGCTTTATGGTGGGATCGTTAAGGGTGAGTTCTACTGCCGTTCGAGAGCACCTTGCACTAGGGCATTTAGAGCAAGCAAGACGCTTATTAGGGCATCCATTCATATTAAGTGGCCGAGTTGCCCATGGGCAAAAATTGGGCCGCACGATTGGGTTTCCAACGGCAAATATTGCGTTAAAGAGAAATGTGGTTCCGGTGCGCGGCGTGTTTGCTGTGCGTTTGTATTGGGATGGCAGTGATGTATATGAAGGCGTTGCCAATGTGGGTTTTAGACCGACAGTGAATGGGCAAACCTGTAGATTAGAAGTCCATTTGTTTGATTTTTCCGGTGACTTATACGGCAAACGAGTGGAAGTAGAATTAGTAGCAAAAATCCGTGATGAACAACCTTTTGAATCATTGGATGCGCTAAAAAAACAAATTTTAAATGATGCGAACGAAGCTCGCGCTTTGTTTAGCAACGATGCTAGCTGAAACTAATCAGCTTTAATAACGGTATGGGATCAATGAGCGACTATAAATTTACTTTGAATTTGCCGGAAACTGAGTTTCCGATGCGCGGTAATTTGGCAAATCGCGAGCCAGAAATGTTAAATCGTTGGACGGAAGACGGGCTGTATCAACAGATCCGCGATAGCCGTACTGGTCGTAAACCTTTCATTTTGCATGACGGCCCTCCATACGCTAATGGCAGCATTCATATTGGTCACTCTGTAAATAAAATTCTTAAAGACATTATAATTAAGTCTAAAACCATGTCAGGTTTTGACGCACCTTATATTCCTGGTTGGGATTGTCACGGTTTACCGATTGAACTGAAAGTAGAGCAAAAAGTCGGTAAGCCAGGGGTTAAAATTTCTGCAGCAGAATTTCGTGAAGAATGCCGTAAATATGCCGCCACTCAAGTTGAAGGTCAGCGTGACGACTTTATTCGTTTAGGCGTACTAGGCGACTGGCAAAACCCATATTTAACAATGGATTTTTCAACTGAAGCCAATATTGTTCGCTCGTTAGCCAAAGTGATTGAAAGTGGTCATTTGCATAAGGGTGTTAAACCTGTGCATTGGTGTACCGACTGTGGTTCAGCACTTGCAGAAGCAGAAGTTGAATACGAAGACAAAACCTCTCCAGCCATCGATGTAGCTTTTTTTGCCGTCGATGCTGCAGCCGTAGCGGCTAAGTTTGGTGTTGAAAATTACACTAAACCTGTTGCAATGGCTATTTGGACCACAACGCCATGGACTATACCTGCTAACCGCGCGCTATCACTTAGCCCTGAGTTAGATTATAGCTTGGTTGAATTTGTGAAAGAGGGTAAAGCTACCACGCTTATTTTGGCCCAAGTTTTAGTTGAGTCTTGCTTAGAGCGTTATAGTGCCGAGTCACATACTATTTTAGGTGAAGTTAAAGGCGCTGAGCTGGAGCTGATGCGTTTTAATCATCCATTTTATGCGTTTGATGTGCCAGCTATTCTTGGCGATCATGTGACTACAGACGCTGGTACCGGTATTGTTCATACAGCACCTGGTCATGGTCAAGACGACTTTGTGGTTGGCCAGAAATACGGCTTAGAAGTCGCAAACCCAGTTGGTGACAATGGTGTTTACAAACCAGACACCGAGTTTTTTGCTGGTCAGCATGTATTTAAAGCCAATGCGAGCGTAGTGGAATTACTTGAAGAAAAAGGCGCATTATTACTGCATGTTGCTTATCGTCATAGCTATCCGCATTGCTGGCGCCACAAAACGCCAATTATTTTCCGTGCTACGCCACAGTGGTTTATCTCTATGGACAACCACGGTCTGCGTTCTCAAGCACTAAAAGAAATCGAGCAAACAAAATGGATCCCTGACTGGGGTCAAAGCCGCATCGAAAAAATGGTTGAAAACCGTCCTGACTGGTGTATTTCTCGTCAACGTACTTGGGGCGTCCCTATTACGTTATTTGTTCACCGTGAAACGGATGAATTGCATCCAGACAGTGTTTCATTAATGGAACGCGTCGCAAATCGTATTGAACAACAAGGCATTCAAGCCTGGTGGGATTTAGACGAAAGTGAATTGTTAGGTGATGAAGCGGACCAGTACCGTAAAGTGACTGATACCTTAGACGTATGGTACGACTCAGGTTCATCATTTTCATCAGTGGTTGCTGCCCGTCCTGAGTTTCATGGACATGACATTGATTTGTACCTAGAAGGAAGCGATCAGCATCGTGGTTGGTTTATGTCATCATTGATGATTTCTACTGCGATGAATGGTAAAGCACCTTATAAGCAAGTATTGACGCATGGTTTTACCGTTGATGGTAAAGGCCGCAAAATGTCAAAATCTGTTGGTAACGTGATTGCGCCATTACAAGTAATCAATAAGCTTGGTGCTGATATTCTACGCCTGTGGGTTGCTGCGACAGATTACAGCGGTGAAATGACCGTATCTGACGAGATTTTAAACCGTAGTGCAGATGCATATCGCCGCATTCGTAATACTGCGCGTTTCTTGTTGGCTAACTTAAATGGCTTCAACCCTGAAACTGACATGATTGCATCAGAAGATATGGTCGCGTTAGATCGTTGGGTTGTTCGTCGTGCAGCTGCATTACAACAAGAAATCATTGAAGCGTATGATCAATACAACTTCCACCAAGTGACTCAAAAACTGATGCAGTTCTGTTCAGTTGAGTTAGGCAGTTTCTATCTTGATATTATTAAAGATCGCCAGTACACCGCTAAGCAAGAAGGGCATGCTCGTCGTAGCTGTCAATCTGCGCTTTACCATATTGCTGAGGCAATGGTGCGTTGGATGACACCCATTTTAAGCTTTACCGCTGACGAAGTGTGGCAATTATTGCCAGGTAAACGTGAAAAGTATGTGTTTACCCAAGAATGGTACCAAGGCTTAGAAGCGGTCACGCTTGATACAGATTTAAGCGATGATTATTGGGATAAACTATTAACTGTCCGTAATGAAGTTAACAAAGTACTTGAACAAGCTCGTCGTGACAAACGTATTGGTGGTTCATTAGAAGCTGAAGTGACATTGTTCGCCGATGCTGATTTAGCCACCGAGTTAGCTAAAGTGGGTGATGAATTACGCTTTATTCTTATTACCTCTAAAGCCGCGGTTGCGGATATGTCGCAAGCCGGTAGCGATGCCATCGAAACTGAATTAAGTTCGCTTAAATTGGTCGTTGCCAAAAGTAGCGCCGAGAAGTGTGAGCGTTGCTGGCACTATCGTGAAGAGGTCGGCACCATTGAAGCTCATCCAACATTGTGTCAACGCTGTGTGACCAATATTGAAGGTGAAGGCGAGCAGCGCGAATTCGCTTAAAGGAATAACAATAATGAGTTCTGTGCCATTAACTTGGAAAGACAGTGGCTTGCGTTGGTATTGGGTAGCTGCATTGGTGTTTTTAGCCGATCAGCTATCTAAACAATGGGTCATCGCTAATTTCGAACTGTATGACTCGGTAAAGCTACTGCCGTTTTTTAACTTTACCTACGTAAGAAATTACGGAGCTGCATTTAGTTTTCTCGATGATGCAGGTGGTTGGCAGCGTTGGTTTTTTGCCGTTATAGCTGTTGGTTTTAGTACTTTGTTGACTATTTGGCTGCGTAAACAGTCACACACCATGTGGCGCAGTAATTTAGCGTTCACCTTAGTGATTGGTGGTGCTCTAGGCAACTTAGTTGATCGCTTAATGCACGGCTTTGTTGTGGATTTTATCGATTTTTATTGGAATACCAGCCATTACCCAGCCTTTAACATCGCAGATGCTGGCATATTTGTTGGCGCGATATTGATTATTTGGGAATCGTTTAAGCCTGATAATAAAACATCAGAGGAGCAATCTAGTCGTGACTGATTTAACAAAACAAGATGACCAAGCGTTACTGTGTCATATGAACATAGTCTTAGAAGATGGTTCTACCGCTGACAGCACCAAAGCATCGGGAAAGCCTGCTCGTTTAAATATAGGCGACAACAGTTTAAGCCCTGCATTTGAAGCTCAGCTTAAAGGTTTAAAAGCGGGTGATAAGCATCAATTTACGCTCGCACCACAAGATGCGTTTGGTGAGTCAAACCCAGATGCAATTCATTATATGGATCGCAGTCGTTTCCCTGCAGACATGAAACTGGAAGCGGGCGTCATTGTCAGTTTTGCCGGCCCGGGTGGCAGTGAAATCCCTGGTATTGTCCGTGACACTGCCGGTGACTCGATTACCGTTGATTTAAATCATCCGCTAGCAGGACACACCATTACATTTGAGCTTGAAGTGGTCAGTGTTATTACGGAATAAAGGTATAACATGTTGAAAGTTGATCCAACATCGCCAGAACTCAGCATTTTACTTGCAAATCCTCGTGGTTTTTGTGCTGGGGTTGATCGCGCTATCAGTATTGTAGAGCGTGCTCTAGAGCTGTTTGAGCCTCCTATCTATGTGCGCCATGAAGTGGTGCATAATCGTTATGTGGTTGACAATCTAAAGCAACGTGGTGCGCTTTTTATTGATGAGCTCCATCAAGTGCCAGATAATAGCATCGTTATTTTTAGCGCCCATGGTGTATCACAAGCAGTAAGAAAAGAAGCCAAAACGCGTGGACTAAAAGTCTTTGATGCGACTTGTCCGCTGGTGACTAAAGTGCATCTACAAGTGACACGTGCAAGCCGGAAAGGTATTGAGTGCATTTTGATTGGTCACGAAGGTCATCCAGAAGTTGAAGGCACCATGGGGCAGTATGATAATCCCAAGGGCGGTGTTTATCTGATTGAGTCACCAGAAGATGTGAATAATCTGAAGGTCAATAACCCTGATAACTTATGTTTTGTCACCCAAACGACGCTTTCAGTGGACGACACATTAGATATCATCGCGGCTCTACAGCAACGCTTCCCTTCTATTGAAGGTCCGCGTAAAGATGATATTTGCTACGCCACTCAAAATAGACAAGATGCGGTACGTAGCATGTCAGCTGAAGTCGATTTGCTTATTGTTGTCGGGTCAAAAAACAGCTCTAACTCAAATCGTTTACGTGAACTTGCTGAAAAAACCGGTACCCAGTCTTATTTAGTCGACACCGCTGCTGATGTTGAGCCAGTGTGGTTTGATGGTGTAAAAAAAGTAGCTGTTACCGCAGGCGCTTCAGCACCAGAAGTTTTGGTACAACAGGTCGTTAACGCAATCGCTACATTAGCACCGAGTGTTATTACCGAAGTTGAAGGTCGAAAAGAAGACACCGTCTTTGCTGTCCCTGCTGAATTACGATAATAAATTCAATAATCTAGATGTACTTACCCGCAACTTAATTTAGGTTGCGGGTTTTTTGTACTTGCGCGGTAAACCGAGTATAATACTGATTAGATGTTAACTTTTTAAATCAATGTAAATATATATCAATGCTACTTACTGATTACATTTAACTCAGTTATTATTACAAATGGTTAATGCAATTGTCAGTAGATTAGGTTTAAGGCAAACCAATATTTTGATTGCCTTTTCATGGAGGTTTGGCGCTGATGTCATTTAAAAGGAATGGATTTTCCTTAATAGAAGTAATGGTGTCACTGGTTATTCTGGTGATAGGCCTTATTGGCATTTTTAATCTGCATATTGTGTCTAAGCAGGGCAGTTTTGAATCTTTTCAGCAAACTCAAGCCTCATATTACGCCAATGACATCATTAATCGTATGCGCTTAAATCGAAGTCAGCTAAGCTCCTATGGGTCAGTTAGTGGAATCAGTTATGATGGCAAGTCACTATCCGCCCCCACTAAGCTCTGTACCGGTGCTAATTTATGTACACCTGCAGAATTAAAAGCATGGGATGTATATGATTGGCAAACAGAGCTCATAGGATCGAATGAAAAAAGTTCAGGTGTGAATGTGGGCGGATTAGACACTCCTGTTGTTTGTATTTTCGTAAAGCCGACGGAAGTCATCGTTGTTATTACTTGGAAAAGCATTCGTGAAATGTCTACAGATAGCACTGGGCACAGTGCAGAAGTAATTCAGTGCGGAGAAAACAACAAGAGACGTCGTATATTTGAAGTCAGAACGGCTATAATTTAGGTGGGGAAAATGCAATTAAATATTTATAAACAAAGCGGTATGTCACTAGTCGAATTGATGGTTGCAATGCTGATCAGTTTATTTTTAACTGCTGGCCTTTTTACCATGTTCAATATGTCTTCAAGTAACGTCACCACGACTAGTCAGTTTAGTGAGCTCCAAGAAAATGGACGTATTGCGCTTGCGCTAATGGAAAAAGATATCAGTCAGTTAGGATTCATGGGCGATATTACTGGAGCTGATTTAATCTTTAACGTTAATGCAACCGTAAGCGCGACAACGGTAACGAATGATTGTGTTGGTGACGGTATTAATAATTCAACGTTCCCAATCAATGTTTCGGGTCACTTCAGGCGTTTGTGGGGATATGAAAAAACAGCCTCTGGCCCAGCGTTAAGTTGTGGCAGTTCTTTTGCACCTAATGATAATACTGATGTTATTCAAATTAAACGATTAGTTGGACCTTCTGTACCTGCAGCCGATAGGCAAATTACTCGATATTATGCTGCTGTAGCAGCTAATGAGATAAATTTTTTCAATGGCAATGGTACTGTACCAAATATATTGAACAGCCGACTTTGGGAATACCAACATCATGTTTACTTTATTAAAGATGATGAAGCAGATGTTCCCGTTTTAAGGCGAAAAACTTTGACTATTGAAAACGGTATGAATAACGAAGATCAATTAGTTGAAGGTATAGAAAATATGAGGATTCTTTACGGTTTTGATAACAACGGAGATTCCTCACCCGATAGTTTTATACCGGCAAGTGCTGTGACTAAGCTGATGTGGGATAACCAAGGGTTTCAAAGATTAGTTGCGATAAAACTTTTCGTTTTAGTGCGAACGTCTCAAGAAGATAGATCTTATAAAAATGAGATTATTTATAAATTAGGTGATAAGACCATTGGTCCGCTAGATGACAAATATCGTCGAAAAGTTATGTCTACAACCGTGGTGTTAGAAAATCCAGTGTTAATAAAGAGTTAGTTTTAATAACTTATTTAAAAGGCAAATGTAATGATTACATCTTTAAAAAAGCAACAAGGTATAGTGTTGTTTTTTTCATTAATTATTTTAGTGTTAATGACCATTATTGGTGTTGCGTTAGCAGTAAACTCAACACAGTCGCTTAGGATGGCAGGTGCTGGCACTGATCGTTTAGCTGCTATGTCACAAGCGAATGGTGCCATAGACCTCATTATTTCACAAAGTAAGGCGAAAAAATTTGATACAAGTATTGTTTTTACGGATGGTACTGAATTAACCGGGACACAAGTTATAACCGCTTTACCGATTAGTAGCCCTGGTATTGAGGTTGGGTGCCAGCGCTCAGAAACTAATGTGTTTGGGGCTAATCTCGTGAAGTGCCGGCGCCTAGAAATCTCTAGCTCAGCTACATTTGGTCGCAGTGGTTTAGGGCAATTAACTGTCACATCGGGTATTGAACAAGAAGTGAATGCAGGGAGTTATTATGTTAATTAAGCATATTTGTATCGCAATAGGATTTGCTTTTATAGGTGCGTCAGCAAACAGCTTAGCCGACGATACTGAGTTGTATGTTTTGGAAGCATCAATTAGAAGCCAAGATAATCCACAAGTATTAGTTATTCTAGATACGTCAGGGAGTATGGGAGATAACCCCTTTACAGCACCTCGTTTTCATGATCAACCAAGCATTTCGAATAATACTAAAATATATTATTCCTATGATGCTGCCGATGTGCCTTTAGCATCGAGTAATCAATACTTCTTAAATTCTAAAAATAGCTGCGAATCTTCTAAAACTTTTTTAACCAGTTATGGGGTTTATACAGGGTATTTTCGTGAGTACAAAAGTTCCAAGTGGGCGTCATTTCCACTTACAGATGGAACAGCAATGACAGCCATTGATTGCTATGAAGACATTGCAGAAAGCAATAACAAAAATGCCTCTGGTGTTAGTAATGGGTTTCCTGTAGATGGTTTAGCGTCTGCATACGACTCTGATATTGAAAAAGCAAAGTTGACAGAGTTTGGCCTGGGTAAACCTGTTTATCTCTATACCGCGGAATATATAGCTTGGCATCATGATTCGAATAAACCTAATGGCAAGAGTCGTTGGACTCCTTACACGCGAATGGATGTAGCGAAACGTGTTATTGAAGAAATGATTGTCAACACTCCTGGTGTTGACTTCGGTTTAGCGATTTTTAATAAGAATAGTAATAATAGTCAGGATGGCGGTCGTATTATTTCTGGTATTAAGCCTGGTAATATTTCAAACAAGAATTCACTAATCAATACAGTAAAAGCTTCAATATCGATAAATGGAAACTATACCCCGTTATGTGAAACATTATTCGAAGCATATAGTTACCTTTATGGAAAACCAAGAAAATTTAGTCGAGAAACAAGTGGTTCTACTGGCAATCCAACTTATGATACAAGTATAGAAAGTGGTTCTAATTATATATCCCCTTTTGCAGATAAAAAATGCCAGTCGAAAGCATCTATTATCTATGTCACAGACGGAATACCAAATAATGATACCGCTGCTAATACTTCCATTGGTTTATTGCCGGGTATAAAAATAGCTGATGGTGTCGATGTTGTATGGGGGAGAGACACAACTACGAATTTACTTCCCGCCTTAGCCGGTTGGATGTTTAGAAACGATGTTAATCCTAATATAGCAGGTGATCAAACTGTTACGACATATACCGTTGGTTTTAGTGAGGGTGCGGCAGATGCTAAACCGTTACTTGAAAAAACAGCATTGTTAGGCGGAGGTAAGTTTTATGAAGCCACTTCAGCAGCAGCACTACAAGTTTCACTGCTTTCTGCTCTGGCTGCTATTCAAGAAGACAGTGCAAGCTTCTCGTCTCCATCGGTTGTTTTAGATAAAACTCAAACAGGCAATGCAGCCTATTTTGCGATGTTTCTTCCTTCAACAGGACCGCGCTGGGCCGGCAATATTAAAAAGTTCAAGGTTAAAGGCGATGGCACGTTAGTTGACAAAAATGGTGTTAACGCAATTGACGATGCCGGTGCTCTCTCTAAAACAGCTTGTTCACTGTGGACTGATGATATAGTTTGTTCTTCAGCTAAATATAATGCAGCTGATGCATCCGTTGGTGGTGTTGCCGCTAAGTTAAGATCGACTTATAGCTCTTCAGTCTCAACACGAAAAGTGCTTACCAATACAGGTGCTTCAGGTGCTTTAGTCGCGTTGTCTAAAACGAATATTCAATTAAACAGTACTTTAAATAATGACACAAAGCTAGCAACCGCGATGGGTATAACCACTGGTAGCATTGATAGTATGCTGAATTGGGCTAAAGGAGTTAATCTGGATCAAGACAAGGTCGATCCAGATGATGCAACCGCACCATATATCCGCCCCGACATTATGGGGGATCCATTACACTCAAGGCCTTTAGTGATTAACTTTGGCACAGAGGCATCACCTGATAATAGGGTGATTGTGGGGACCAATCATGGCTTTTTACACATGTTTAAAGACATCGAAAGTGCTGATGGTAAAAGTGATAGTGTGGTTGAGTCATGGGCATTTTTACCTTCAGAACTTCTTAAAAATATTAAAGGATTAAGGGATAACCCTAAAACAGGGGTGCATTCTATTTATGGTTTAGATGGTACCCCTGTGCCGTATGTTGAGCGTAATTCTAGTGGCGCAATAACAAAAGCATGGATATTTTTTGGGATGAGACGTGGTGGTTCATCTTATTATGCACTCGATATTACTATTCCAGACTCACCATCTTTAAAATGGATATCACGAAGCGCTGATTTTCCTCTCATGGGGCAATCTTGGTCTAAGCCAGTTGTTACTAAAGTTCCTGGTTGGCCATCTGGCGCCCTTACCGCAAGTAGTGCGAAACCTGTTCTTATCGTTGGTGCTGGTTATAACCCAACCACTAAAGATGGTCCTAGTGTAGGTGCTAATGATACAGGCAATAGTTCGGGTATTGGTGTATATATTATCGATGCAGATACCGGTACTAGAGTACATAGCTTTGGTGCATCAGGTACAAATACTAATATGCCTGGATTAGTTGATAGTATCCCGAACTCGGTAGCAGTCTTAGACAGTAATAGCGATCAGCTAACAGATCGTATTTATGCAACAGACACAGGTGCCAACGTATGGCGTATTGATATGCCTGGTTTACCTACTTCATCTACTGATCCATGGAGTGCTTTTAAATTTGCAAGTCTTGGCGATAAAAGCTCCGCTGTTACGGATATTCGTTTTTTCTCTGAGCCTGTAGTTGCGCAAACGGAATTTAGTAATGTTCATGTTTATACGACAGATGATCCAGATGAAACGACATATGAGTATCAAAAAATCCCATACGATGCAATAACGATTGGTTCTGGTCATAGACCCCACCCTTTGGATAAGGTTAGAAAAGATAGTTTCTTCGTATTACAAGATCGTAATATTGTTTCTAAATCATTTAGTTCAGCAGCAGATAACTCTGTGCCTTCAGTATTACAGCTCACGAATCTTTATGATGTAACAACGTCGCCACCGATAACGGAGTCCCAAAATGGCGATTTTGGTAAGAAACGAGGTTGGTATTATAATTTTAGTTCTGTAGGTGAAAAGTCATTATCGGCATCGACGATTGCAAATGGGAAAGTATTTTTTACTTCCTATGTACCGCAAACTGGAGCTTCAGTAACCGCTTGTATCGTCCCAGGGCAAGGACGTTTATATGGTTTTAATTTGCATAAAGGTATACGAACCTATAGTCATTCGAAAGATTATTTTGAAACCGGTGAGCAAGTGCCTGACACTCCCACTTTGGTAATCCCTAAAAATGGTACTAGTGATAGCTATATGTATTTAATCGGAATTGGTGATGCAGCCAATGATATGATTAAGAAAGAAGAGTATAAAAATGATGGCTGCGCTGCGGGTGATGAAAAATGTATCGGGAACGGTTTAGGCGTGAATCGAATTTATTATCATGTTAATGAGAATCAATGATGAATTATTCTAGAAGTAACGGTTTTACACTTATCGAGTTGATGATATCGGTTGCCGTTGTAGGTATATTAGCTGCAATTGCTTATCCTTCATATTCACAATTTGTGGCTAAAGGTGCAAGAGCAGATGCACAAGCTGGGTTAATGCATGTTGCTAACCTGCAAGAGCAATATTATATTGATCATCGTATATTTACTAATGATATGACTAAACTCGGATTAAGTGAGGATCCTTGGGAAGTAGAGAATAAATTTTATAAAATCGATACAACATTAACTGCTACTGGTTACTCTATTATTGCAACAGCTCAAGGTGTTCAGGCAACAAGAGATTCTGCTTGTGCTTCTATTACACTCAGTTCAACAGGTGCTAAAGCACCAGCGGCTTGTTGGTGATAGTTTAGTGTAGTTAACCTCGCATTAAAAAATGGATGTAAAGCATATACTCTACATCCATTTTTTATGGCTAAATATAGGTGAAATGTTAAGAGCAATTTACCAAAGTAGTAATTGTTTGGAGCCTCCCTGAGACACCAATAGAAAAGCCTTTTGAATCTTTGCTTGTTTTAGATGTAGGACAATAATGCATTGTATTAACGTCATTGTTGGTTGTCATACCATCGGGAGTATAACTTAAGCTTGAAAAACTTGATCCTATAAAGTCATTCGTATTAAACGCGCCAAATTCTTTTAATACTGTGTCTGTACTTTCTTTTGAGCCGAAAGGAGTCTTATCAATAAAAATACTGTATCCGTTTTCCCAGTTAGTCTCACATGTAGATCCTGATAAAGGGCAAATTGTAACCCGCGTTCCTAAACTTACCGCCTGAGAGCGGGCAAATATGAACGATGACTTTATCGAGTCTATCGAGTTAGAAGCTCTGACCTTATCGTATACAGAACTTAATGAAGGAATTGCGACCATTGCGAGAATAATAGCAATCGTAACCGTTACCATTAACTCTATAAGAGTAAATCCTTTTTCGACACGTTTCATATTGTTTACCCTATAGCTAATAGGTGATTAGTTTAATACTACTCAGTATAACTAAGGATTATGCTAAATACATGATGTTTTTTATTTCGCATCATGTACTTATCGTTTGCACGGTGTTTATTTTGGTTTACAGGCAATAGTTTTTTTCTTAGAAAAGCGTATTCTTCCCGCCTGATTGATTATCACTGCTTTAGAGTATTGATTATTAATGTCATCAGGACAGTACACTAGTGTTCCATTTGTACCTGATGCTAGCCCGTCTGGTTGGAACCTTATCGATTTACGGTTGTACTGTATTATATCATTTTTATTAAATTCATTTGTTTCTCGTAATAAAACATCATTTCCATCAATTACATTTTTCTTTCCAGAATCAATAAATACCGTTAAGCCAATAGACCAGTCTGGATTGCATTTACCTGATAATATAGGGCAAACGGTTACTCTTGTCCCATAGTTTATGGCAGTATTCCTTGCAAAAGATAAAGTATTTTGAATTAATCTTATATTGCTTTTTGCTCGCACGTTTTGGTTTATCGCTAACATAGAGGGGAGGGCTATCAGCGTTAACAAGCTAAAAATCGAAAGGGTAGCCATTAACTCGATAAGATTAAAGCCTTTAGTATTAGTGTAAGGCATAACAGTTCATCCTTAATCTAGTTGCAGCATCCTGCTACGGGGTCAATTAGTATAGAAAATGAACAGCGTTTTTGCTGTGAAATATCTTTTTCTAAATACGTAAAATAGCAGCGACAATTAGCTGCAGATTCAAGTAAGATATTTGCAAGCAGTTTGGTTGCAATAAACGTCAACGACGACATATGTTTAACCAACAATTTAGCCGATGACAGGAGTATGTAATGAAAAAAGTCGAAGCCATTATTAAACCATTTAAATTGGATGATGTGCGTGAGTCACTCGCTGAGATTGGCATTACGGGTATGACAGTGTCAGAAGTAAAAGGTTTTGGCCGTCAAAAAGGCCACACTGAGCTATATCGTGGCGCAGAATATATGGTTGATTTTTTGCCTAAAGTTAAAATTGAACTAGTGATTCAAGATGAGCTGCTAGAGCGTGCTATCGATGTCATCGTTGATACTGCCAGAACAGGCAAAATTGGTGATGGTAAGATTTTTGTTACCGATGTAGAGCGAGTTATCCGTATTCGTACCGGTGAAGAAAACGAAGAAGCAGTATAAGGCCCACAGGGGCCTTTTTTTATGTTCGTTTATCTTGTAGTCACATTGTTAAAATAAAGGTGTTCAGAGGTCATTTATGCAGCAAAGAATTGTTATTGTAGGCGGTGGAGCAGCAGGGTTAGCATTGGCTTCAAAATTAGGGCGTAAGTTCGGTAACAATTCTTTGGTCGATATCAGTTTGATTGATAAAAACACCGTACACATTTGGAAACCTAAATTACATGAAGTTGCCGTAGGGGTGATAGACCAATCCATCGAAGGATTACAATATCGCGATCATGGCCTTAAAAATGGTTATCGCTATATTCGCGGAGCCATTGAACAATGTGACCCGCAAACCAAAACAATTCAACTCGCCCCAGTCTATAACGATGATGGTGAACAGATCATTGCCGCTCGCCAAATTGAGTACGACACATTGGTGTTAGCCTTAGGAGGTGTGTCTAATAGTTTTAATACGCCTGGCGCTGAGAAACATTGTATTTTCTTAGACAGCCTCGATAGTGCTAATTTATTTCACCACAAATTGATGGATGCCTTGCTTCAACTTAATGAAACCCAAGATCAGTTGGGGATTGGTATTGTTGGCGCGGGAGCGACTGGGGTTGAGCTATCGGCAGAGCTTCATCATGTTATTGAGTCAGTAAAAGAATACGGCTATCAAAACATCTCGAAAGATCATTTAGACATTAACCTGATTGAAGCATCGAATAAAATATTGCCACAATTGCCAGAGCAAGTGAGTGCAAGAGCACAAACGGTATTATCAAAGCTCGGTGTCAAACTCCATCTTGGCGTGCAAGTCAAAGAAGTCACTAAAGAAGGCTTTGTGACCGCAACGGGTGATATCATTAAAGCCAATATTAAAGTATGGGCTGCAGGCGTTAAAGGGCCAAAAGTATTCGAGAGCTTTACTCAGCTCCCTGTGACACCACGTAATCAATTAGATGTTGATGACTGCATGCGAGTAAAAGGGTTCAACGATATCTATGCGTTAGGCGATTGCGCGCAATTGATATTACCATCAGGTAAACCGGTTCCACCTCGTGCCCAAGCTGCAGCGCAAATGGCAGACCGCCTATATGCTAATTTGTGCTTAAAAATGAAATTGCAGCCAGAAAAGCCATTTGAGTATAAAGATTATGGTTCATTGGTTTCATTAAGCCGTTTTTCAGCGGTCGGTAATTTGATGGGGAGTTTACGCTCTGGTGATTTTTTCGTAGAAGGTCACGTAGCACGCTTAATGTATATCTCGTTATATCAACGACATTTAGCCAGCTTATATGGTTGGTTTTCTGCTTCTGTATATCGTATTGCACAAAAATTACTACGTTGGCAGCGTCCTAAGCTTAAATTACATTAATGCCCGTTTAGCCAGCTTAAGGGTTTTATTACTGCTAAAGCCCTTTTTATTGCACAATAAAGCAGCTTTTGATGATGATAAGCGCAATTTAATCTAAATGTACTTGAATTTAAGATTGATCTTGGTAGTTTCAGTTATTAACGAGTTGTTAACTCTTGTATCGCAATTACGCTATACGTACGTCAAAGAAGATAATCAGTGCCTCAGGGAGCCAAGATGCAAAACCAAATTACGCTATTAGAACAAACAAAACATGGTGATTTAAAGCTGATCCCAAGTGACTTCTCACATGTGTCTGAGCAACATATTGTGCCAGTAACACTTCATGAAATCAGTCGCGCGGCTACGGAATACCCAATCGTATTTGTTAAAAATAGCGATACTAATGTATTTCAATCAGTTGCGATGTTAGGTTTAAAGCCTGGGCAAAACTTAAGTGTCAAAGATGGCAAGTGGCAAGGTCTGTATATTCCTGCAGTAGTGCGCGATTACCCACTTGGATTAGTACTTAATCCTGATGTGAAAGACAAAGTGTGGATAGGGATCCGTGAAGAAGCAAAAGAAGTCAGCAAAACTGATGGCGAAGCATTGTTTGAAGACGGCAAAGAAACACCGTTTTTAGAGGCTCGTAAGAAAGCACTGATTAGTCACTATGAGCAAGACCAAACCACTCGCGGCATTTTAGGCTTTTTAAATGAAAAGGGCTTATTGATTAATCAAACACTTACTGTAGATGTGGCTGGCGAAAAGCGCAATATCAATGGTTTGTATGTTATCGATGAAGTAAAGCTTAACGCATTAACTGACGAAGAATTTTTAGACTTGAAAAAACGTGGCTTATTAGGTCCAATCTTTGGCCATTTAGGTTCGTTAAATCAAGTTAATCGTCTTGCAAGGGTTGAAATGCAAAGTAAATAATCTGTTAGCTTATTGATACCGTTATAACTAAGGCACTCTATTGAGTGTCTTTTTTATGGCTAGCTTTTAAGAAGCTTAAGATGTTTAAGGGATTAAGTGAAATGGTGAGTAGTGCTAAGGTAAGCGTCCGGGCAAGTACGTCTTCAACTGCGCTCATCGAGCCTTTATCTTAACGACTGATAATGACATCAGGAGTTAACATGGCTACACGTTCACATCAAGATTGGGCTGCTTTGATACAACAGC
>NZ_JCAYNV010000040.1:0-2445 GCF_059758055.1 Shewanella sp. MF05956
TTTGTCTGGAAACCATAGAGCTGTGGCACCACCTGATCCCATTCCGAACTCAGAAGTGAAACACAGTATCGCCGATGGTAGTGTGGGGTCTCCCCATGCGAGAGTAGGTCATTTCCAGGCGCCTAATAAGCTCAACGTTGTACAGAGTTTTGCTGATATGGCTCAGTCGGTAGAGCGCATCCTTGGTAAGGATGAGGTCCCCAGTTCGATTCTGGGTATCAGCACCACGAATAATCTAGTGTTTTGTCCTAGAATAAAATTTGTCTGGAAACCATAGAGCTGTGGCACCACCTGATCCCATTCCGAACTCAGAAGTGAAACACAGTATCGCCGATGGTAGTTTGGGGTCTCCCCATGCGAGAGTAGGTCATTTCCAGGCGCCTAATTTACTCAAAAGAGTAGTGATAAGCCCGTTGCTAACGCAATGGGCTTTTTTACGTCTGCAATTTATCAATATGGTCAGAGAAAGATGCATGATAGTTGTGTGGCCGATATGCCCCTGCGAAGTAGATCATTTCCAGGTGCCAAATAAACAACAATGCCATCTTATCGGATGGCCCTTCTTTGTTTTATGAGCCTAATAGATTTCGAATATGACAAAACGCAGTGTGGTCGGTATGCCCATGCAGGAGTAGGTTATTTCCAGGCGCTCAACAAAACAGTAAGGCCACCTTAATCAGGTAGCCTTTTTGCTTCATGACTCAAATAGATTTCGAATATGACAAAACGTAGTGTGGTCGATATGCCAAGCAAGAGTAGGTCATTTCCAGGCGCTAAACAAAACAGCAAGGCCCCTTCATCGGGTGGCCCTTCTGAGTTTTCTCACTAAAATGGATTTAGAATATAAAAAATGCAGTGTGTGATGTGCCCCTGCGAAAGTAGATCATTTCCAGGTGCTAAATAAACAGCAAGGCCATCATATCGGATGGCTCTTCTTTGTTTACTGACTCAAATAGATTTCGAATATGACAAAACGCAGTGTGGCCGATATGCCCCTGCGAATGTAGGTTATTCCTGGTGCCAAATAAACAGCAAGGCCAACTTATCGGATGGTCCTTCTTTGTTTTATGACCCTAATAGATTTCGAATATGACAAAACGTTGTGTGGTCGATATGTCCATGCAAGAGTAGTTATTTCAGGCTCCGAATAATCGTTAGCGTCTTGCGAAGCGCTCGTAGCATCTTGTTATCTAAAAATAGCTGTCAAATAATAAATTTGGAGTAGGTATGAAAACTTAAAAGAAAAGTGTGTAATGGCCACAACTTCTCTAGCAAAGCAGCACATTTAGTGGTGCTAATATCGATTTTTGCCAACACCATAATGTCTCTATCACCATTGACTAAAACAGCATGCTTTACTCGCAGCATCTCAGCCTAATTTCATTTTGCCAGTTTCCTTACACCTTCAGGTTATGTCCAGATAAAACAAACTACTGAGGTCTGTGCGCAAAATCGTCAAAATACAATGCGGGTAGGTCAACTCATGCTTCCAGCCATTTTAGCGTTTTGGTGAAATTACGATTTGAGAGTAATTAATGATGAGCAAATCTCTGTAGTAATCCTGTAAATCAGGTATTCGTTTTATCAGTATCTAACATATACCTGTGTAATGATCAGGTTTTCTATGTTGCTAGCAAACCGACAGAATTTATCGATGTGACGGTATTGGCAATTTTTCTTAAAGCTCATTAATTATTTTTTGCTTACTACTATTCATGAAGGATCCATTTCTAATGAGGTTCCCATCCGCTTTAAGCAGTGCCTATATGTAATCAATGATTCACTTACTTATTGCTGAGTTAATCATGTTCTAGGAATACCTATAGGTATCTATGCAAATTTGCTACTCATCATGAACTCGGATTTAAGATTGATTTTAATCACGGTCAAAAAGTAGAGTTAGGTGTTATGCCTTCTATTCATATAAAAGGAGCAGGTAGTATGAAGGTGAATTTACCTCAATATCGACGAGCAAATATTCGCGAGATTCTAACTTAAACCTCGAAATACAGATTTATTGAATTTCTACTCATGAGCTACTGCCTCTTTGTTAACAAATCTTCCTTTTATATTTAGATGCCGATTTTAAAATTGCAGAACCATAATGGAAAAGTCGAACAATCAGCATCAATAATCATGAGTTTTATATATTACAGCTGTCGTATTGCGAATGTTGTTATGCCCAATAGTAGTGATTTAGTACACCTTAAGATAACCATACCTAAAATTATAAAAGCGATATTGTGGATAAATCTGTGAGTAAAATGTGCCTATCTTGGTATTAACTAAGGTATAAAAATTAAATGATAAAATAGCCAAAAAAGGGGTTGCACTAAATCTCATGGTGCCTATAATGCGCATCCACTGACACGGCAGACAGCGAAAGCGGTCACCGAGTTAGGTTGAACCAAGTGCTTCAAAACACTGAGTTCAAGGCGAAAAGAA
>NZ_JCAYNV010000041.1:0-2017 GCF_059758055.1 Shewanella sp. MF05956
TGGACTTATCCCGTTCGATTACATCGAACACTGCTTAGAGCAATTATCCTACCCTGATTGTGACCTCAACAATCTCGTACCCTGGCAGGTTAGGCTAGACAAGGCGTAGTTCGCCGGACGCATACTGTAATAAAGAGGAACCCGGGGTTCAAAGACCTATCTTTCGCCCAATAAAAAGGCTCATCATTTCTGATGAGCCTTTTTATTTGAATGTGGCGGAGGGATAGGGATTTGAACCCAAGCAATCAGCCACAAAACAAAACTAAAATTCATTATAATCAATAACTAATCGAAAAGTCACATCTCAGATAGTGAACATTCGTAGTCGATATATGACATTAAAATATTTATCGGTTAGATTGTCAATAAGAACCACAGTATCTTCTTGGTTATAGCTTCCGAAAACTATTCTGGATTTTGCTTGGTAAAATCCCGTAAATGTTTTTGGAGGAAAAACACATCTAATGGCCTTAGCTTCAGTACACTTTTGTTGAATACCTCAGTGCCGGAGTTTATTTTCCATTCTGGGTCCAAATTAATATTGTCGATTGATACACTGCAGTATGAATTGTACTCATCAGTTCGAGAGCCTTCCGTTGTTACACGTGCAAGCTCTGTAAACTTATATGTCACTAGTCGATCTTGTTCCTTGTCTAGGATAAGCTGATTACCCTTATCTGTAGCTGAATAACTAAATACAAACTCAGAACTAATCTCTTCTCGTCGTATATTTGCAACGCCAGTTGATGTAAGGGGGGACTGACTATTGAAATCACTTTGTTCTTTTGCAAGAGGAACAATGCAAATGATTCCATCAGGTAGAAGTGCTTTCGAGTATCCCGTATTCGAATAGAGAACAAGCAATTCATCTTTTGCAATACTATATATCGTTCTATTAACTTGTATTTCAAGTTTTCTAGCCTGAAACTCCCCAAATAAATTATTCGATTTTTCAAAAACTAACAACAACAGAGTCAAAAAAGCAATAACTAAGGATAATGACGTATTACCTATATCCAGGAACCTTCGAAAATCCAGATATGAACCACATTGCGCGCATTTTTTCGATTTAGATGCGATCATGCTACCGCACGCGGGACACTCTTTTCTTTTTCTAGCCATAAATCTCAACTAACTCCACATAGCTAACGCTAATTACAAGCTGTCCTGCACCGAAGGCGCATGTTGAACCGCCTTGTTATATTGTTACATTTTTATAGGATTTATTTAACAGCTCATAAAGATTTTCTCTACTGTCCAAAAGTCTTACTCTCCAAGCTTCTAAAACCTCACTTTCTAAATCATCATTATTTCGTGAAGCGTAACGATAGAACTCAGAAATTTTTTCACCATAGTCTCTGAGTTTAATCTGTTGTTCTTTGCAGCCTAATAATAGAAGTCTACCTTCTGAATTAGTTAAACCTTTAAATAAGTGAAAAACCTCAGACCTTAAATCTTTAATTTTCTCTGATTTTTCTGATGTATTTTTTAAGCCTTTTTCTTTATTTCTTGACCACTCAAGAATAAATGACCAGTATTTTAGAAGAGCATGAGTCATTTCTTCTGTGTCTAAAGTGACTTGTTCAAGCATAACTCTGTGCTTCATCAAATATTCTTTTTCAAGCGATTTCGTATTGTTATGCCGAGCTAGAAAATAAGCGGATGCGCCGCTGATTAATGCACCAAAGCCAATTTTTATTGCAGTATCCGCAATTTCAATCCAAGTTGTTGGCACAATTCCTCCTCAAATATAACGTTTATTATTTATGTGTCACGCTGTTTGCAGGACATAAATCGCTTGTTGGACGAGGTCGATGCCTATTCCAAATTAATTGTCGAGCGTCATGCTATAAGAATTTTCATTTTTTGATGCTGGCTAAGGGATACAGAGCAGGGTCACCGCATGAGTGTTTAATTTTTAACCTAACTACTAAATCCAGCCTTTAATACTGCTTCAAGCATCGATGGATTCATCATGCATCGCTTTTGTTTTCCAACAATGCTTATCTTCGTCGGC
>NZ_JCAYNV010000042.1:0-1524 GCF_059758055.1 Shewanella sp. MF05956
GTGGGTGATGAGATGGACGCTCCCTAATACGGCGTCAATGCGCCAAACTGATGTTGAACCATACAGTTACTTAAGGAGCGTCCACCATGAAAGTTACCACTATTGCGATTGATTTGGCAAAAAATGTTTTCCAAGTTTTAGGAATGGATAGCCATGCAAAGCAAGTCTTCAATAAACGGTTAAATCGCACTCAGCTGATTGAGTTTATGTTGCAACAACCCCATTGCGATGTGGTATTTGAGGCTTGCTATTCATCCCATTACTGGGGGCGTAAGTTTCTCGCTATGGGGCATAACGTTAAGCTCATTCCAGCCCAACATGTCACCCCGTTCGTGCGAGGCAGTAAAAATGACAACAATGACACAATGGCGATTTATGAAGCCAGCTTTAGGCCTAACATTCGTTTCGTGCCAGTGAAAACCGAAGAGCAGCAAGAAATATTGATGTTACACCGAGTCAGAGAACGTTTAGTGAAGGAGAAAACTGCCTGCACTAATCAAATTAGGGGGGTATTAGTCGATTTTGGGATTTGCTTTGCCCAAGGTTATAAAGCATTTGAAGTGGCTATGTGGGACATCATTAACGATGCGTCACAACGTCCCATTATTAAACTGATGGCTAATGATTTCTGGGATGAATATCAAAGTGTTAATACACGTTTAGACAGAATTAATACCTTGATAAAAAAGCTTGTCGAACGTGACCCTAATGGCAAAATATTATTAAGTATTCCTGGTATCGGCCCTATTATCGCGTCAGCATTCGTCGCATCAATTGGCAAAGGCCAGGCGTTTAATACTGCTAAAGAACTGGGTGTGTGGCTGGGGTTAACCCCCAAGCAATTTGCCTCTGGCCATCGAAGTGTCAATGGCAATATCACCAAGCGAGGCAACGGATATTTACGCAAACAGCTTATTCATGGTGCGAGAACCGTTGTCAGCCATGCAAGTAAAAAACAAGATGATTTAAACCTCTGGATAACACAGTTAAGAAGCCGAAAAAGCATCTGCAGTACGGTGGTTGCCACGGCTCATAGACTCGCCAGACTGATATGGATTTTATTACAAAAACAAGTGCCTTATGCTCCGCAATATGCAGCAAATCAAGGTGTAAACCATGGTACTTGTTAACACTGTTGTCGCTATCTTGCAGAGTTCGGTCTGGCCAAGGGTAATTAACCCGAGTGGGTGATAAGAGCCGCGAGATAGCGCATTAAATACTCACCAGGGTTGTTGTTATTGATGAAGAAATGGCTCAGTCCAACCAGTGCTAGCCCGAATAGGCCAAGGATAGGAAAAACCTAATCCGCATGGGTGTTTCAATTGACCGGCGCAGTGGTACGGATTTCATTAGGGGCGCAGCTTGGCTGTTAAGCCCGTATATATGGCAGTACAACCGCTTCTAGCGGTAAATGAGCGCATCAAAAGCAACGATAAGAGTGAGAATGTTGTACAGAAAACTAAGGCCAAAAAGCCTTCGGTGAGCAGAGTATTATCTTGACTCACCGGGAGCGTCCATATATGG
>NZ_JCAYNV010000043.1:0-1440 GCF_059758055.1 Shewanella sp. MF05956
CACATTCCACTAACACCCCATAGACTTAAGGGCTAATCCCCGTTCGCTCGCCGCTACTAGGGGAATCTCGGTTGATTTCTTTTCCTCTGGGTACTTAGATGTTTCAGTTCCCCAGGTTCGCCTCATAACGCTATGTATTCACGTTATGATGACCACTTATGTGGCCGGGTTACCCCATTCGGATATCGTTAGCTCAAATGCTTATTACTAGCTCGCCAACGCTTTTCGCAAGTTATTACGTCCTTCATCGCCTCTGACTGCCAAGGCATCCACCGTATACGCTTGGTCACTTAACCATACAACCCAAATGAGTCTTTTTTTTTCGCTTGTTACTCATCTTATTATGCGACGTTTTCAGTTTCACGATTCAATCATGTAGCGCTGCTACACTCATTCTTCGTTCAACTTCAAGCCTTGCCTAATAAGCGATTAACTGCGCTTAGCTTCTTTTATTGCTAAAAGAGACTAAAAAAAACAGGGTCGTATTATGACCAGCTGGTTTTTACTTGTCTCACTCCCGACCAGGAAGTGTGACTCGCCTTAGTTTTTAGAATATTCAAGACACTTAAACAGTGTTTTGAGAACTCAAGTGTTAATACTTTCGTATTAACGTTTTTCGCACTAACGTAATCACACAAACGACAACGAATCATCATTCATGCGCCTTTAGTTAGTACTATCAGCTTTCCAAATTGTTAAAGAGCGGGCTTAAAAAAGCCAAAGATAAAATTTCGTTTATCTTTGGCATCTCTTACCAATGCATGTTTTTGTTGTCCTATATCAGAGTGTTCAAATCGCGTTAATAGCGTATTGACCAACTAATTTAACCAACAAGTAAATGGTGGAGCTATGCGGGATCGAACCGCAGACCTCCTGCGTGCAAGGCAGGCGCTCTCCCAGCTGAGCTATAGCCCCATTTACATGCAGTTGAGATTAATATCAAGTAACCAATCATAAGATTGGCGAAGCCAAATCGATTTAAATCAAGGCGGTTTATGCCGACGTTTAGCTTGCTAAACGAGGTATAAATCAACGTAGAGTTAAAGAAGATTTGGTGGGTCAGAGTGGACTTGAACCACCGACCTCACCCTTATCAGGGGTGCGCTCTAACCAGCTGAGCTACAGACCCATTCTTTTTGGTCTTTTAACCGTTACTCAGCGTTGCTTTCGTCGTTCGGTCGTCATGTAGTGAACTACACATCCTTCCTCTCTCCTCAAGCGCCTTGATTAACAATCAAAATCCTCAAAAATACCTTTCGATATCTTTCTCTTTCTTTCTATCAAGTAATCTGTGTGAACACTCACATGCATCGCTGCACTTTAGGTATTGAGTTAGTCGTATAGGTAAGGAGGTGATCCAGCCCCAGGTTCCCCTAGGGCTACCTTGTTACGACTTCACCCCAGTCATGAACCACAAAGTGGTGAGCGTTCTCCCGAAGG
>NZ_JCAYNV010000044.1:0-1296 GCF_059758055.1 Shewanella sp. MF05956
CTGTTGTATCAAAGCAGCCCAATCTTGATGTGAACGTGTAGCCATGTTAACTCCTGATGTCATTATCAGTCGTTAAGATAAAGGCTCGATGAGCGCAGTTGAAGACGTACTTGCCCGGACGCTTACGTTAAAGCAAGTGTATTATCTAAAACATTCAGATAAATTTAAAGACGCAATATTAAACGAGTTTGGCCAAAGTTAAATAACTTTAACTATTTAACATTTACATCCATAAATTAGAGGAGGGACTTATTGCATAAAGCTACAAAAAATTATGTTAGTTACTAACTTAAGTTAACTTAGTTGAATTTTATTGACGCTTTAGCATCAAAAATTTGCAAGAATTATTTTATACATTGTAATTTTATCGATTTACTCTTGTTAAAAACCAACAGTTCTAACCACATACCTAAGAAGCAGAAAATGACAGAAATTGAATATAAAACATTAAAAAAAATGACCATCCAACAAACTGGAGCCAATGACCCAGAAACTCTGACTCAATTTGCTGAAATGATGAAAAAAAGTAATAATAGCTATAAGTATATAAGCATTACTTTGATCATTATTGGCATTCCATTATGCTTAATATTTTTTGGAATATTCTTTATTCTTATTGGTATATGTATGTACTTTTTCCTTTATAGAATGAATTTAAAGAAATTCAATCAATTCATTGAGCACATTAAAAATGATAAAGAGTTTCACGCAGAAGCGGCTGCGGCTAAAGCAGCTAAACTACAATCACTTTCAATGGCGTAGTTAGACATTAATATTTTGAAGGCAATCTTAGGATTGCCTTTTTAATTCCTTGCAGAAAATAATGGATATGTTTTAATTTATTCATTAAATCGACATCATGTAGACATGTAATGGTCAAGTATTTCTGGAGAGATTTTAAGCCGCTTTTTTTAACTCATTATATTTTTGATGTGGCGTCTTATCATCTATTGCTGAATGTCTGCGTTTGTAATTGTAGAACTGGATATATTGCTCAACCACACTGACTACAGAACTGTAAGTTGAATCACCCATGCGGATTAGGTTTTCCCTATTTTGATTTGAGCTAGTTAAGATTAATCGATCCGAACAATTTATACGCAATTATGATTAAAAATTTATATGCACAAAATAATACTTTTAAAAACTCATAATTATTGACTTTTTTTGTATGCGTCCGGCGAACTACGCCTTGTCTAGCCTAACCTGCCAGGGTACGAGATTGTTGAGGTCACAATCAGGGTAGGATAATTGCTCTAAGCAGTGTTCGATGTAATCGAACGGGATAAGTCCATT
>NZ_JCAYNV010000045.1:0-1200 GCF_059758055.1 Shewanella sp. MF05956
GGTAATCTCCCCATTTTTAACTGAGATCAAAAGTAGAGACTTAGGCCACTAGTGCCAGTTTTTGCTTTGGTGGAATACCACCAATTGCTGTATTGGGTCTTTCGTTGTTATAAAACCATAGCCATTGTGTCGCATGTTCCTGTACCTCGGCAATACTACTCCAAAGATATTGGCTCAGCCATTCGTATCGCACAGTCCGATTATAGCGTTCCACATAGGCATTCTGCTGTGGATTGCCAGGCTGAATAAATTTCAGTTCTACATTGTGTTTTTCAGCCCAAGCAGCCAGTACAGCACTGATGTATTCTGGACCATTATCACTGCGTATCTGTTTCGGTGTTCCACGCCATTCGATGATTTGATCCAATGTTCTTACTACACGCTCCGCAGGCAAGGAGAAGTCGACCTCTATCGCCAAGCCTTCACGGTTGTAATCATCAATCACGTTCAATAACCTAATGCTGCGTCCATCTTCAAGTTGGTCGTGCATAAAATCCATGGACCAACATTCATTGATTGCCTCTGGCACCGCCAATGCATCCGGTTTGTCACGTTTCAAGCGTTTCTTTGGCTTAATCCTTAGGTTCAGCTCTAACTCGCGGTAAATCCTATACACCCGCTTATGGTTCCATCGGTAGCGTTTCACGTTACGTAAAAAGTAATAACACAGACCAAATCCCCAGCTCTTATGGGTCGATGTTAGTCGCTGTAACCAATCGGCAATAGCAGCGTTTTCATCACTGAGTTTTGCTTGATAGCGATAACAGCTCTCACTGAGCCCGAACAAGGCACAGGCAAAGGTGATAGGAATGGCTTTATCTTGCACCGCCTTTTGCGCCAGCTCCCGCCGACGCGACGGCTTTACCACTTTTTTTCGATAGCCTCTTTGAGTATTTCAGCTTTGAGTCGTTCTTCGGCATACATTTTTTTGAGTCGTGAATTCTCAGCCTCTAACTCCTTCAATCGCGCCATCATAGAAGCGTCCATGCCACCAAATTTGGCGCGCCATTTATAGAAGGTCGCTGAGCTCATGCCGTGCTCACGGCAAAGCCCCGGAACTGGGGTGCCAGCTTCGGCTTGTTTAAGGATTGCTAGGATTTGGCTGTCGCTAAATTTTGATGTTTTCATGCAGAATCTCCCTGCGTATATATTACGAGAAAATTCTACTTTTGAAATCAGCTATTTTTAGGGGGTATTACC